>PBCB01000030.1 GCA_002717765.1 Fidelibacterota bacterium
GAGGGATTCGAACCCCCGAACGCTTTAACACGTTGCTGGTTTTCAAGACCAGTGCAATCAGCCAGGCTCTGCCACCCCTCCGATAAAAATATTATGATATTATACTAGATGAATTTAATGCGAATTGTTGGATACCTACCTATAGAATTCCTTATTTAATTAAGGACATTTTACGTGTTTGAATAGAATCTTTTGTTCTTAATTGATAAAAGTATATACCACTAGGTAGACTTGATCCATCAAACGAAGCATTGTAAGAACCCTTTTCCTTATATCCATCCTCTAAAGTTTTTATTATTTGCCCTAAACTATTAAATACAATTAATGATATCTCACCGTTATTTGGCAAAGTGTACTTTATATTTGTTAAAGGATTAAAAGGGTTGGGATAATTTTGCTCAAGAGCAAATACCTTAGGCCGTATAGTATTATCATCAACCGAAAGATCTTCTCCTTCGTTCAATTTCAATACATATAACCCTTCTTCAATTGAACTAACCACGATCGTTTTGCTTTTAAAATATGGATAATTACTCCAAGAGCCAACAAAATCTATTTTATTTCCTGAAGGGTATGTATCAAAATAAGCAACCTCTTTTGGGTAGATAGGGTTAGAAATATCAAGTATGCGCAATCCAGCAGAATAATTTGATTGATACATTAGCGAATCAATTATATAATTATTATGATCAATTGTTCTAAGGTCTGATCTATAGATATTTGCAATTTGCGGATTATCTAAATCAGTAATATCAAAAACTATTGTTGTTTGATAAGAATCAACACCTCGCAATTCATTTAATTCATCATTGGTATAAAAATATTTATGATCATCAGAAATCCAACCCTGATGAATATATCTAAAATTATTTGATTCGTACTTAGAAATAATTTTGAGATTGGATTTATCTGTAACATCCGCAATACCTAATGCAGTTTCATTGGATGTCAATGCAATCTCCCTACCATAATAATCAGTATCTGGGCCCTTGTAAACGATAAATTGTCCATCATGAACATATCCATTACCATATCTGCCCGTTGTCTCATCACCAAGACAGCCAGAATATGTTGGATTTAATGGATCATTTATATCAATAATATGTGCACCGCATCTATATTCATCTAAAGCTGCAGAGCCAATTCCAACCGCATAGGCAAAACCTGTTTCTTCATTGATCGCAATATTATGTACATCCCCTACCTTATCATAGTAGGCAGTCTTTTGAAAAGTAGTAAAAGAAGTAACATTTCTAAGTTGGGTTAGATCAAAAATTTGAACACCATGATTGGATGCATTATCCGCAACAATGAAGGCATGGTCTTTATAGACTTTAACGTCCCTCCAAATCGAACTTCGCGTTTCTGTTGGCAAGAAACCAAGTGCAATGGGATTAGATGAATCTGTTACATCTACAAATGACACTCCATTTGTCAAACACACCAAAGCAATTTCTTTACCATTCACAGGGTCAGTCCATCCCCAAATATCATTTAATTCATTTCCACCTAAATCTTCAGCGCTTACAAAAGCGTGGAGGTCTATTCCTGAGCATGGAAATTTTCCACCAGCAAATCCACCTTCCTTGTAATAATTATTCATACTTCCCGCTGAACATGGCGATACATTTCCTGTAATGCTTCTATCCCCTTTAGCACTACTAAGCATTTCTAAAATTTGCCAATTAGAATCATTCTGTCTTTGGTAGATGTAGGCTAATTCTCCATAGGTTGCACCCACAATCAGACGATCGCTTTTTATATCAATCGATCTACCAAATTTTGACCCAGGTAGATTTTGAGGTGCTAATATTTGATTTTGCTTATATAGATCATCGCTTGCAAGATAGTATGAATAAACCTGCTCGCCATTAAAATCGCCAATAATTAATTGATCAGTATCCACAGAAATAGATGCACCAAAAAAGGATTGCTCTTGTGAATCTTTATGTGTGATTATTTGATTCAAACCCCAACCACTTTGATTTCGATGATAAACATGGACTTCACCCTTATTGTCAAATCCTGGATACCCAATGAACGCTTTGTTATTGGTTAATTTTACCGAAAAACCAAAGCGCCCTTTGGTCTGCAGTTTGGAAGGAGAAAAAATAGTATTGGATTCCCAGCGCCTTGCTGTGGAATTAAATAGATATTCAATGGCAATATTTCCATCGCGCGAGCCAATGATTGCTTGATTATCATGAATATCAATATCCTGACCGAACAATCCATGCGAGATAATTTGATCTGTCCAAATAGGGTCAATCTCTATCCATTTTCCTGTCTCGCTATCTAAATACATTGCGTATACCATTCCATCTTCATTCCTAGCGTACCGATCGCTAATCAATATCAACCCATCTTGAATCTCAACACTTGAACCAAAATCCGTTGTCCAAATTTTTGGGTCGGGAAGGATCTGTTTTATTATGGTCCATTTATTGTTAGCTGTTTTTTGATAAATATAAGCACGCCCAACCCCTTCACCAGCACGACTAGGCGCACCAATAAGCATTAAATTACTATCCACAGATATTGAATGACCAAAATCATACGCAACGGTACCTTTGATTGGAGGAAAAATTTGATCTTTAATTATTTCATTATTCGATATTGAATAGATATACACAGAACCATTATTAAGCGTAGAACCAGTTTGACCTACAAATATCTGATCACTTGAAAGGTATGTTGATCCCAAAATACCATATCCCAACGTATGATGTGGTCTATTCTTAGGTGCATCTGGATGAAGCTTATTATCCGCAAATAGAACAACAGGTAAAAATAAAAGTATATATCTTAACATAAGTATGAAGGCTTGAAATAATCAATTATTAGAAGCATGTGTTAGTGGAAAAATACTAATTAATTCATCAAAAACGATACTGCTAATTTTCTGGCGATAATTACTATTTGAGGCTTCATCTGATGTAATGGCAATAGCTAGTTTTCGAGAATTATCTAATATAATATACTGACCTGCATAGCCTAATGCGGAAAATACATCTTTGGATCCAATGGAATTGACCCACCATAAATATCCATAACCAGACTCATTATCTGGTAAATAATCCCAAGCACCACTCCCGCTTCTAAAGGTAATGATTTTACTAGTTGATTTATCAATCCATGATTGTGAGATCAATTGAATATCTTCTGATTTTCCATCGTTGAGGTACAGATTTCCGAATTTTAACATATCTCTTAATCTCAAATATAAACCCCAACCACCATTGCTGATCCCATTAATATCAGCCTCCCAGTAATAGTCTTTAATCCCAAGAGGGTCGAATAAAAATTCTTTTGCAAACTCTTCAGCGCTTCGATTGGAAATCTCAGTAAAAATAGCAGATAATACATGCGTACCCGCAGAACTATAATTCCATGAATCACCTGGNGCATATATAACATCTTGATCTAAAATATATTTGATAGGGTTATTGCTTCTAATATAGTTTGTGTCATCTTCAATACCTGACCTCATCGCTAATAGGTGATTTACTCTAATCTTTCTTTTTACTTCAGGGTTTTTATAGATAGAAATATCAAGATAGCTATCAATATGACTATATTCATTATCAATCAATTTTTGATCAATTAATTGACCTACGATTGTAGATAGAACACTTTTTGTGATAGAATAAACGGGATATTTAGTATTGATATTGCCAACTTTATAATGCTCAAATATCTGNTGGTTATTGTATGAAATACCNATACTTCTTAAATGGTCAAGTGCTATGATTTTTGTCAATTTATCTTGCAGATTTTGAATATCAATATTCACATTATCAATATTTTCAAAATCTAAAACAACTGGAGGTTGATCGTTTAATTTAGATGAACTATTCTTATCCTCACAGGAAAGGAATAATAGCAAAAATACTATAGCAATGATCTTTTTTATCAACTTAATTTCAATTCNTTTTAATAATAACAACACCAGATATTAGTTTAAATGAACAGAAAATACTTTAAGCAAAGTAGTATTTTAACTTTGATTATGCTGATCTCAATTTTGCAGACAAACTGCTCACAAATTGGTCAANAAGTATCTGGATTTAATCTGTACTCTACCGCTGAAGAAATGCGTATAGGGTACGAATATTCTAAACAAATTGAACAACAAATTGCACTAAATAAAAATGCAGATATAATAGAATATATCAATGACCTTGGACAGCGCATGGTTCAAGTCTCAAAGCGTAGCAATATCCCATTCACCTTTAAAGTTGTTGATGACCCANCTGTCAATGCTTTTGCTATACCTGGAGGATTTTGTTATGTAAATACAGGGCTTATTCGTTTTGCCGAAACCGAAGCCGAATTAGCATCGGTTATCGGACACGAAATTGGTCATGTTGTAGGTGAGCACAGCATGAAGCGAATGAGTAAGGCTCGAGCNATCAATNCAACTCTTAGCCTGGGTAGTATCTTGGGTTCAATTTTTATCGGTNAAGAAACTACTGAAAATGTACTACTAGTGGCAGATCTAGCAGGTACCGGTATATTGCTGAANTATAGCAGAGGCGATGAACTTGAAGCGGACCGCCTTGGTATACAACAAATGCACGATGCGGGAATCAATCCAATTGGATCGCAGCAATTTTTTGAAAAACTAAGCAGCAAAGATAAAGAAGGCCCATCTGAGATCGAAAAACTTCTATCAACTCATCCAGCAACAAAAGATAGAGTAAAGCAAGCAAGAAAATTAATCAATAAATTACCTGAAAAGACTTACAGTCCAGTATCGAATGCTAGATTTGATCTAGTCAAAAAACTGTTACCTGAAATAGAAAATAATCCTATTGTAAATTAGAATTGGTCTCTTTTAAAGTAGTACCAATCCCATTTGAACTTGGAAGTATTAGTTTTCCATTTTCAATTGCAACGCCACGGTAAGGATCATTCTTGATCAATAAATTCCCATCCAAATCTGCATAATCAACTAGCGGGGAGATGTGAGCTGCGGCTGTAATTGCAACCGATGACTCGATCATGCACCCTAACATGATCTGCATATCGCGTTCGCGAGCCATATTAACCATTTTAATCGCCTCAAAAAGACTTCCGCATTTCATTAGCTTTATATTTATTCCATCAAATACACCTTCTATTTGAGGTATATCGGCAGAATTGAGACTATTTTCATCCGCAATGATAGGTAATGGAGATTTAGACCTTAATTGGGCGGTATCGGATAAATTAGTAGACTTAAAGGGTTGCTCAATAAATTCAATATTTTGATCAGCGAGCCAATGGGTCATTTCTAGTCCGGTTTCAAGATCCCATCCTTCATTAGCATCTACCCGTATTATCTTATCGGTCTCCTTACGTATTTCTTGAATGATTGACTTATCGTGGTCAATGTCTACTCCAAGTTTTACTTTGATAATCTGATAAGGAGTTGCCTCTTGAACTTTCTGAGGGATCAAATCCATCTTGCCAATGGAAATAGTATACGAAGTGAGCGGGGTATTATTTGGATCTGCGTTAAAATATTTATAGAGAGGTTCTTGATGCATTTGACACCACAGATCAAGGGTTGCCATTGAAAATGCAACTTCTAATGATTTAACATTATCGCATTGGGATGATATCTGATTTGAAAAAACCAAAGGGTCTTCCATAGAATCTGGGATATCAATACCTGTTTGCAGTTGAGATAATATGCGATCGGTAGATTCATTATAGCGCCCTGAGGGAGCAGCTTCCCCTCTTCCAAGCAGTCCATCATGCTCTAAATAGACATAAACAATATCGTAATAATCATGCGAGCTTCGAGAAATTCCAAAGGGATGGGTGCATTCTATGCGATAGGTTTCAAAATGAAATTGCATAGTTATTTTAAAGAGCCGCTATTGCCTTGCCANTCAGGATCAGAAACTCCAATCCATTCATTCCCTTCTCTCATAACAGCATATACTCGACCAAAATTTGCAATACCTTCTCTAAATCTTACAGTATGTCCTAAATTCATAAAAAATGTGGTATCTTGCTGGCTGTAGGTATTATTTGTGAAATAATTACCTTGAGACTGTTCTTTAGAGGAAATTATTTCAATTTCTATATTATCCTGAGTGGGATGCACCCTTGGAAGCGCCATAGCCNCTTCAAGGGAATGGTTTTGATCAATTACTCTGCTTATAACAGAAACTATCGAGGAAGGTATCCTAGCNCCACCAGCGGCACCTAAGGCCAAAAATGGCTTACCATCACGTGAAACGATTATTGGTGAAATATGTGAAGGNGCTCTCACNCCTGGTTTAATTTCTCCNAGATAACCCCCAAGGGTCTGCGCATACATAAAGCCAAGACCTGGGGTAGCTACCTTAGATCCCATGGTTGTGCCAATCGTTTGAGTTAATACCACGATCATTCCGTTTTTATCTACTACGGTAAGATGGGTAGTATGNCCCATAGCGGCAACATAAGATTCAGGAAGATTTTTATCTATATTTGAAATGGTGAAATTATGAATCTCGTTGGCGCGTTTTCTTGCCCAAGCCTTAGAGGTAAATTTATCGGCATCCTTGATGGAGAACTGAACTCTACGNTCAAGATAAGCTGCATCTATTGCATGNTAAATTGATTCNGCCCATGCATCTTTATTCTGAAGATCATAATCTAAATATTCAAGAATATGGAGCGCTTCGATCGTAATCGCACCAAATGCTGGTATCCAAAGGGCTGCTAAATCATGACCACGATAATTCCCTTTGACAATATGAGAGTTTTGAGCCTTATAATTAGCAAGGGCATCTAAAGACAATACTCCCCCATTATTGTTATTGTCTTCCACAATTTTTTCAGCGATCCAACCGCTATAAAACACATCTGAACCTTCATTAGAAATTGATTTAAGTACTTCAGATAAATCCTTTTGTATAAGTAGTTTACCAGATTTTAATGGTGAACCATCAGGATTGGTAAAATATTGTTTTGTTCCGGAAAACTCATTGATCTGTTGATTAACNCCTGCCATTCTTCTCGCTTCACCTTCAATTAAATAATGTCCATTTTCAGCATAATTGATCGCATCGCTCATTACGACCGGGAGATTCATGCTGCCAAAATCCTCTAATCCTTTTGTTAAACCTTTTACTGTTCCAGGTATTCCNATACTGGGATATCCATACTTTTTCTTAGGAGCATTCTCATAATCATAATCATCTGGGGCTGCNGTAGTTGCATCAATACCGTGATANCCACTGGTTGGTGAATAAATCAAAATCTGTGTTCTGCCTCCAATACCATTCATGGTGGGCTCAACGACCGTTAAGGTAAATGCAGCAGATACCGCAGCATCCATAGCATTGCCTCCTTGCGATAATATATTTACCGCTGCCTGCGTTGCAAGTGGGTGTGCNGTTGCCACTGCCCCATTTGCTGANCGCGCCACCTTATTGGCTGATTCTTTATACAATCCTTTATCGGTGCAGGATTGCAATGTTAAGGCTAATACGATAAATATAGATATTCTCATAGAATTCCTTCAATTGCATCAATAAGACCTTTATCCCCAAATCGGATCAAATCGGTTGTTGGTATTTTATATTCATTTTCAGATTCTTGAATCAGCTCTAATGCCTTTTTTTCGTCAAATGCGAAAGTTAATAAATTGATTCCNATAAACTTAGATTTCCGAAATATCTTCATAAGATCTAAATGCAGATCCATAACGTGCTGCATTGATACCATAGGAAAATCAGTTACATCAAGATCTCTTGATGGGTCATGCGTCATGAGCATATAATCTGGCATTGCTCCATGCATTAAGCCCAATGTCACTCCTGCATAAAACTGATTAGTGAGCGCCCCCTGTCCTTCGATAATAACTAATTCTGTATCCTTTGGTGTATTCTGGATAAGAAATTCAATTTCTCCTGCCATAAAATCAGCCTTGACCGCATCAATCGGTACNCCTGANCCGCTTAATAGTATTCCAGTTTGTCCGGTACCAATAAATTCAACCTTACGCCCTCTTTCTTGGAGTCGTTTGGTTACCTCCCAGGCGGTAGTCATTTTACCNGTATCGCAATCTGTTCCTACTATCAATANTACAGGTACTTCTCTATTCTGCCAGGTTCCNGTTGGNAAATGAGGAGGGTCTGGAGGCATTCGTAAGTCAATTAATTTTACATTATTTTGTGCGGCTATATTTTTTAATTCCTTATCATCGTTTAAGAATTGATGCATACCGCTAATAATATCACAACCGGCATTGATTGCATTGATTATCTCTCCCTTATACTCATCAGTAATGAAGCCACCTTGTGTTGCGTTTCCAATCACTAATGTATCAGGTTCCAGGTGAAGGGTTGCATTAAAATCACCTACTACTGGGGTATCGCCTCCTACGCCTACCTCTTTTTCAGATGTACTACCTATTTTTTCCCGATCGATAACGGCAACCACCTCATCCGGGCGGTAACGAATTAACATATTGCCCGTTTTATTTTTAATATAGTTGAAAGCTTCATGGCAAAGAATTGCAAAACGTTTTTTTGAATTATTCATATGATCAGCTTTTATTATGCTACGCTATAATATTTTACATTAACTTTTGGATTATAAATTAATGGATTCATAGCATTCTTTCACATGAAAAATTATAATTTTATCGTCCTTTCAGCCATTTTGTTTATTTCAAATTGCGAAGATCAATCAACAAGCACTGATGAGGTCAATAAGCCAACCACTTTTTTAAAATATGGGAATGGAAAATTTGCATTTAATCACTATGCACCGCTAGCGGATAAGCCTATCAATGTATATAGCTATCTTCCAGTTGANGGGGCAAATAACCTACCTTTGATTTTTGTGATGCATGGAAGCAGTCGAAGCGTAGTTAATAATTGTGGATATTGGAGTGAATCTGCGCGACAGTATAAATTTATTGTTNTCTGTCCTGAGTTCAATGAAACAGATTTCCCAGGAAGCGCTAATTATCAAAATGGGATGATGTATATCAATAATCAGTTCGCTGATTCCACAAAATGGACCTACAATCTAATTGAAGAAATTTTCTCATACTTAAAAGAAAATGATGTGACTACTTATGATACNTATGGAATATATGGATTTTCAGGTGGAGGTCAATTTGTGCATCGATACGCACTGTTCACTGATCCAAAACGTGCATCCTTTATTATTCCAGGTGCAAGCGGCTGGTATACCCTACCAAATTACTCTGAAAACTACCCTTACGGNTTNAACAGTTCACCGTTTNTTGAAAGTAGTTTAAATGGAAAATTTCAACTCCCTNTCACAATTTTAGTTGGTGAAAATGATACCGATCCAAATGATTCTTCTTTAAGAAAAACATCTCAAGCTATGCGACAAGGGTTGCATCGCTATGAACGAGCAAAATATTTTTTTGATGCAGCAACAAATAAGGCAGATGAACTTGGGGTAAAATTTAATTGGAAGCTTGAAACGGTTTCAAATGTGGGTCATTCTTCAAGCGAAGTGGCGCCAATAGCAGCAAAATTATTTCACAATAGCTTGAACGACTAACGCTTTACCCTTCTATTGAGATGGCGGTAATAGTATTCATCCACAGTGATCGTAAATGCATGCGCAAATCTTGACCAGGTCGTAGTATTTTCTCTAATTCCAGGTTTAGGTGCTTCAATTTGAATTGCACTGATTAAACCGCTTCCNCGCGACCCATGCCTTGCTGTATTATAGCCACCAGAAAAATAGCGAGACCCTTGGGGCCCTGGATCATTAACGCTTGGTACTGATTTAAAACTTAAACTATCCAATAATGCTCCGAAGCTATTTTTTCCACGTAATACCTCAATAAAATCATACGCTGAACTATCAATTAGAGCTCGAATACTTGTTTTTCTACCATTTTCNATAGTATTCAGGCTAATGTCGCTTTGATCTANGGCATCTCCNGGCACAAGATATCCAAGCCAGGTGCGTAGGTCATAAAAGCCATCCGGGTTTGCGCCATGGCCATGCATATCAAATAATANACCGCTACCTAATTCAGATTCAACTTTCTTTTTAGCGGTATTGATATAATGATGATATTCCTGCCAAGCACGTACAGCATATCGATTACCCTGCGCAGCTTCAACGCTATCACGATTAGCGTCTATCTTTCTCCTTTTTAATTTGCATAATATTACGTGTGGTGTTCCCCCAAATCTTACCTTCATTGTATCCATAATTACTTTGGTTAATTCATAGGTATTATCATCTGTAACCATNGTTCCATATGTACGATCGGGAATTTCATCAGGTATCATTTGTCCACCATGAGGCGCAGATAGAATTATTGGTAAATCACCTGGATGATACTCGATATATCCTTCTCTACCATAATACACTGAACCAACTTGATACGGACCATCATGGCCAAGTTCGGGAAATTTTTCAGGTTCTACAATAATTGGAGGTTGAACCGTAGCGGGTTGCTCCTCATTCTTCTCTTCTTCACAGCTAATTAATAACAACAAAGTTAGCAAAAAGAAAAAAGCTGTTTGCTTGATTGGATGAAAACTATTGTTCATAATAATATTGATACTAGGGTAAAGACTACTATTACTGCAAATATATTTAACAGCATACCCGTTTTAAGCATTTCTTTTTGTTCAATGTAGCCTGTTCCGTATACCAATGCGTTTGGCGGTGTTGCAATAGGAAGCATAAAGGCACAATTTGCAGCAAGGCCAATACCAAACACCATCGCAATGCCAAACTCGGTACTAAATTGATCAGAAAGTGCGAACATCACCGGTACTAAAATAGCTGCAGATCCAGTATTTGAGGATAGCTCTGTTAAAAGCACCATCATTGCAATAGAAACCACTAGAATAACCCATAAAGGTGCTGTGTTAATAGAATTAAATATGGAAGACGCTATCCACGCGGTAGTACCTGTTACTCCTAATATAGCAGAAAGACATAAGCCACCGCCAAAAATGATCAAGATGCCCCATCCAATTTTTTTCTCTAACTCTTTCCAGGTAATTAGACCGAGCGCTGGGGCTAGCGCAGTGATAAGAATTGCAATCATATGATCAAATTTCTTTAACCCTAGAAGGTTTGATATTTGATTAGAGAATATCCAACAAATAACTGTGAACAAGAATAGTCCAATCGCTCCTTTTGCAGTAGTTGTCCAATTAAAATTCTTGCTATCTACACGATTTACATAGGCATCTTTTTCAGGATTAATTACATACCATAATGAAAAAACAACCAATGGAAACATGAAAAGCAACGTTGGAAACCCAACCTGGAACCATTCATAAAAACTAATATCCAATGCTGCAGCTGCAATGGCATTAGGTGGAGAACCAACTACGGTGCCATTACCTCCAATATTTGCAGCATAGGCAGTGCCTAATAATAACATGGTTCTCATACGTGGAAACTGTTTATCAATTAATGAAACAGCAATCGGAACCATCATAGCGGTAGTTGCTGTATTACTAATGAACATAGATAATATACTTGTTACACCAAAAAAACCAATCACAGAAAGCCATAAACTACCACCTGCTAATCGAATGACCCTATCAGCGAGCCATAAATCAATGCCGTGCTTATTTAATAATGCCGCTAAGGTAAATCCACCCATAAATAGAAATATGATTGTATTTGAAAATGGTGCCATAGCCGCTACTGGGGATAGTATTTTAAAAAAATAGGCGAGCACCGGAACGAGTAGAGCTGTTACCGGAAGCGGAATAATCTCTGACATCCACAGTCCAGCACATACAAGTAATATGAATAATCCATCTTGAGTTTGCGCAGAGTCAACAATAGCTGAGCTAAACATATAACTAAACAACACCCATAATACTATCGTAAGTAATTTCTTAGAAAGTGACATATTTATCATAGTGGATCAAATATTTAATTTAATTGAAGAAGAAAATAAAAAGCCCCCATTTAAAAAATGGAGGCTTTTTATTAATAATTAACTAAAGAAATATTATTATTTATTTACTTCAGTTTTTGCATATAGACCAGGATCTTCGCTAACCGTTGAGTTTGAAGTAAGCTCATCCTGCGACCATGGCATTCTTTCCACATGCTGAGAAGCAGCGGATGTATTTAGAGGAAATGGTGGAATAAGATTTGTTTCACCAGCGCCTCTTAATCTACGATGATCATTGAATGGCATATAAGTTCCGAAACCGGAAACATATCTTTCTTCAACAATCTCACGTAGCAATGCAACTTCTTTTGTTACGCCATCAGAATTTTCCATGCCGCCATTAGCAAAGTCAGCATCAACATACGCATCATACTTATATTTAGTAGCATCATTATAATTGCTATTAAGTCTACCGCCGCCATTAAGCCAGGCTCTATAAGAATTCAATGCACTTAAACCAGATGAAAAACCACCGGTTCTAGCAGAAGCCTCTGCTTTGATCAATTGGTTTTCAGTGTAAGTAACCATAGGTTGAGCTTCAAACTGCTCAACGACACCTGTATTGCCACTTGCAGAATTTTCATCAATTGAATAATAACCATAGCGCGCTTCTTCATTTGTCTTAGCGTTACCACGATAACTTGAATGAGCAGGGTCAATAAGATCAACTAAATAACTTCTATTACCTTCTTTTGCATTACCTAAATCACCAGTTCTTGATCCATTCAAGATCTCCCAATATAGATTCTTATCTCCATTAGGAGTCGCAGCATCACCTCTTGGTTTATACATCATATCACCCGCAGAAGATGAGATTCCGCTTCCTGCATGTGAAAGCGCAGTTGCATAATCTTTCTTAATAAGAGCAATACGTGCTTTTAGCGTATAGGCTGCAGCAATCCACTTATCTTTATCACCGCCATAATAGATATCGTATGATTCACTTCTAGTTGATGCACCAGAAAGCGTTGTGATTGCATCAGATAATAGCGCATCACAGCCATTTAAAGCTTCCTTTTGCGAATCGAACTTTGGCGCTGACTCCTCACTTAAAACTTGTGAAAAAGGCACATCACCCATTAAGATCGCAAGCGAACTAATTGCGTGCGCTTCCAATACTTGGGAAATTCCAACCAAAAGCTTATCATCTGGTGCTGTTGCTTGAATATGTCTTGTGTTGGCAACAACTCCAATATAAGCGCTATTCCATTCACCGTTTGATTCAACCGTAGAGAGTGAATATCCATAAATATTTGAATACAATGATGTATAGCCAATTAATTGGCCTGAAAACATTGCAGATATTCTATTTAGATGACTGACCTGCACAATTACATTGGCAAGTTGTGCGCCATTTAAGAATAGATTTGCATCTACATCTGATACTGTAATCTCATTCGGGTTGTCATTTAAGTTTTCAGGAATTTCACATGATATCAACACCAGTGAAATTGCCATTAATGAAATACGAAACATCTTATTCATATTCTTTAATCCTTTAAATTGTCTTTTCATTTTCTCACCCTCCCTTAAAAGTTAGCCGTTAGTGAGAAAAGATAAGATTTGGTACTTGGATTTGTAAAATAATCCAAACCAAATCCACTTGAAACACCACTCTGGTTAACGGCAGGATCTACACCAACAAGCTCTTTGTAGCTTGCCCATAGATTTCTACCGGTCCATCTCATGGTAACTGAGCTTAGCCCCATAGAGCTAATCACTGGATGAACAAGATCATATGCAACAGAAAGCTCTCTTAAGCGAGAGAATGTTGCATCTTTGACAGCAAAGTTGTAGGCTTGGTTATCACCAAATCCACCACCGATACCGTGACGATACCAGGCTTCATCAAGAAGTACCTTACCACCACCAAAATCATAGACGCTACCTCTTACAGTAGTGCCAGCAGCAACAGTATTTCCATCAACATTAACTAGATCCTCTGTTAGGGTAACTTCATTTGCAGTTTCTGCTGTGGTTCCAAATCGTCTTAAGACCCATTGCGTACGAGGTGAATAATCTCCACCTTGTGAATGTTCAAATAACATATTCACAGAAACACCATTCCATCTTCCATTCACTCCAAACGTTCCTCTCCAATCAGGATTAGGATCACCAAGAATTACAGGAAGAGAGGTAATCTGAGGAAAACCATTGGCATCTAAAATAAACTTGCCATTTTCATCAACTTGAGAACCAGTTCCATATAAAGCACCTAACGGTTGAGCTGTGCCATTAAAATTAGGGTCAACAGCAACAGAACTAACAGATCCTCCTACAAGCGTCAATACATCCGTACCTTCTGTTAACTTGAGAACCTTATTCTTATTTGAAGCCCAGTTGAATGTAAAATCAACGTTTTGATTTAGCTTAAATGAACCATCAAGTTCTAAACCATTATTTTCCATTTCAGCAGCATTAGCATACTGTGTGTCAGAGCCTGTACTTGGTGCTTTAGAAACACTAATCAACATATCTACAATTTTATTATAGTAGCTAGTAAACCCGAAAGCAAATCTGTCATCAAGCATTCTGAAATCAAAACCAAATTCTGTCTCGGTCTTTACTTCAGGCTTTAAGTTTTCATTTCCTTTATCGTCATCAACTCTATAACCACCACCAAATAGGGCAACGTCTACAGGGTCACTGTACGAGCTATAGCCAAATCCAGACTCAGCAAGCGTTTGGAAACGATGAGCAGAAGGACGCACACCAACTTGGCCCCATGCAAAGCGAGCCTTTGCGAATGTAAACGGAGCTGGTACATAATCAGTTAATTGAACAGCTACATCCATCGCAGGGTAAAAGTACGACTTACTGATCGTTGAATGATCCTCAAGTGCACCTGAAAGATTTAAATATACCATATTCATTGCATCCACTGATAGCAAACCATAGGTTCTGGTTGACCGGATAAACAATCTGTTATTGTCAGCCGTGGAGTTCTCCGCAGCGGTATTAACGTTTACCGTTTGTTTATCAGTATTGACAAGAAAACCTGTAATATTATATGAAGTTCTGCTGTAGGTACGGTCATTCCAATTATAACCAATAGTCGCTACCATACTTAATGCTTCACTTAAGCTCAGATTATGGCGACCAATTACGTCATAATTTGTTTCTTTATTGGTAATCACGTCTTGTGCAAACACACCAGAATTACGTGAGCCTGCAGAACCGATTGGGAAAAACCAATCTCTATTATCAGTATAGGTATCAATTCCAGCTCTTACTACCACATCGGTGCCTGCTCTAGGTGTATAATTCATCTCATTTGACATAATAAGACGGTTAAGACCAGTTGTAGACTTTTGCTCTTTTATAGTCCAAATAGGATTATTGTAGATTGGATTTGTACTGGATCCACCTAAATAACGTCTATAGGCGCGATGGCGACCGGTATATTCCGTGCCACCACTTACGTAAGTACCTTTATAATGCGTATTATCAAAATCCGGCGCGGTTCTTAGAAGTCCAAGTAATAAACCGGCAGTATTTGAGCTTTGCTGAATTCGATTTGAATTACTATAAGTATATCCAGCCTTGGAAGTCATGGTGACTTGATCAGAAAGTTTGAATTTTGTATTTAACCTAAAATTATCTCTATCGTAGAACGAGTCACGAATAATTCCATCTTGGCGAAGACGGCCATAACTAAATAAATAAGTTTTGGTAGCATCTCCTCCAGAAACCTGGAAATCATCCTGAGAAAATCTTCCGGTCTGAAAGACTGAATTCCAGTTTTTATCCACATAGGTTTCTTTGGAATTTTTTTGTGTGATAGTGTATTGCTTAAACGTTCCATCTTCAGAAACAAAGTAAGGTTTGCTGGTATCGACAACATCAGCTCCACCAGCTCTTTCTGATATTTTATCTCCCCAAGATTCTGCTTGAGTACCCCAATTACCGCTTCTACCTTGACCAAATGTATCTTGCATCGGGATTCGCTCATGAACCTCATCAAATGATTCTGTGCGCTTATAGGTCATTTTCATTTTTCCTGCGGATGAACCATCCTTTGTCTTAATAACGACAACACCATTCGCAGCTCTAGAGCCCCACAAGGCTGCTGCTGATGCGCCTTTTAANACNTCNACAGACGCAATNTCATTTGCATTAATGTCATTAATTCTTGATTGAGATGTCGCTCCACCTGTTCTACCACCAGTAATATTATTTCCACCACCATAGGTTGTAGAATTATTNATNGGCATTCCATCCACAATAATCAATGGCTGATTGNTACCTGAAATCGTATTTGCTCCACGAATTTTTATTGATGTGGAGGCACCTGGGTCCCCAGCCGATGGATTTACAATCACGTTAGAGGCCTTTGCAGCTAAAGAATTAGCCATTAATGATTCACCTGAACGGGTCATGTCNCCAGCATTAATGGATGAGCTTGTCGAGCCTTGCTGGTCACGATTTGCTTCAAAACCTAGNGCTGTAACACTGATCGCCTGTAAACCAATAGCNTCAACATCTAATGAAAAATTTTGTGTAACAGATCCACTTGAAGGAACATCTACGCTAGCGCTTTGGCTTTTATAGCCAATNTAAGATGCTACAAGTGTTACTGTTTGTCCTTCAACTGTTCCAGATGGAATACTAATTTGATATGTTCCATCTGCGCCTGATGCAGCACCTACTGAAGTACCATCAACAACTACGTTGGCACCTGCTAGTGGGTTTCCATCAGAATCAGTCACTGAACCTTCTATTGATGATTGTGCGTTCAAAAACCCAATTATAATTGAGAACAAGAACGTTATTCGAAGATTTTTTGACATTTATCTCTCCTGCGTGTGTATTTTAATGCTCTTATAATTTTTATGAGCGTGTAATAAACGTTAAATAATTTAATACGCAATATTATATATAAGGTGAATTTTTTTATTTTTTGTAAATGCGTAGTAATGCAGTAATAGAAAGGATTATCTAGATTTTTTCAATTTTAAAATTGAATAATGCATATATAATCGCAATAACGGGATTAATTAAATTAAAAAAGCAAAAAGGAAGATAGCTAAATGTTGCAATTCCTAATGAAGCAGACATAAATGCTCCGCATGTATTCCAGGGAACTAATGGCGAGGTCATCGTTGCAGAATCCTCAAGTGTTCTGGATAAATTTTTAGGAGCTAGTTTTCGTTTTTTGAATTCTGTTTTAAACATTCTCCCGGGTATAACAATAGCAATATATTGATCCGCTGTGACAATGTTAATACCTATACATGTAGTAATTGTTGTGATAATTAAAGATGATGTGGATTTAGCAAAAGATAACAGTACTTTAACAATCGTATTTAATAATTTAGTAGTCTCAAGAACAGCGCCAAATGTTAAGGCGGTAATGACAAGCCAAATAGTGTTTAGCATGCTCGACATTCCACCGCGCGATAAAAGCTCATCTACGACCGGAACGCCNCTATCAATTGCATATCCTGAATGAAGCGCAGTCCACACACCTGATATTTTTATTAAATAATTAGGTAAATCAGTTTCCCCTACAAAGTTAGCAACCACCTCAGGCTGAAGGATTATTGCAAACATACCACCAATCAAGCCACCAACTAACACCGTTGGAAATGCAGGCATTTTTTTAAATGCCAGAATAAAGACAATTATTAAAGGTACGAATGAAAATANGGAAATATTGAAGTTGTCATTAATAGTGTTTTGAATGATTTCNAATCCAGCTACATCTTGCACTTCTGCGCTATTAATACCCATAAATAGGAAAATTATTAACGCAATGACTAAACTGGGACCAGTAGTCCATATCATATGATTGATATGTGTAAATAGATCAGTTCCTGCTACCGCAGGTGCCAAATTAGTCGTATCTGATAGCGGTGACATTTTATCTCCAAAGTAAGCACCAGAAATAACGGCGCCAGCTGTAACTTCGGGAGATAATCCAAGACCGGCAGCAATTCCCATTAATGCCGCNCCGAGCGTTCCCGCAACTGTCCATGAACTACCGATGCTTAGCGCTGATAACGCACATATAATACATGCTGCAAAATAAAATATTGATGGAGAAAGAATATTTAAACCATAATATATCATCGCAGGAACTAGTCCAGACATGATCCAGGTGCCAATCATCGCTCCCACGGCAAGCAGAATTAGAATTGCTCCCATAGCAGTAGAAATACCTTTAACTATTCCAGATTCAATTTCTTTCCAAGAATAACCATTTTTTATTCCAATGATCGATGCAATTCCTGCGCAAATTATTAATGCGATTTGATTGCCTCCATACGAAGAATCATCTCCATATATATAGACTGACGCTGAAAGCATAATTATTAATGACAGAATTGGAAAAATGGCTTCAAATAAGGATGGTGTTGTTTTGGATTGCTTGGTAGTCATATTATCTAAAATTAGGTTTCCTTTTATCGATAAATGCAGATAAGCCTTCTTTGGTTTCATCTGTATCAAATAACTCGCTGAATCGATTTACTTCGAAGTCAAGACCAGATTGAATGTCTTTTCCTACGCCTTGTCGAATACAAAGTAATGACTGTGCTATAGCATGGGGGCCATTTTTTAAGATCTCTTGTGCTAACTCTTCGCACTTTTGCATTAATTCTGAAAAAGGAACCAAATGATTAACTAGGCCAATACGATATGCCTCTGAAGCAGAAACCATTTTACCGGTAGTAATAATTTCGTTCGCGATACCATAACCAACGATCCTAGGTAATCTTTGTGTTCCTCCCCATCCGGGTAAAATACCAAGCAACACTTCTGGTTGCCCAAAATTAGCATTTTCACTCGCCACTCTAATATGGCATGCAAGACTGATCTCGCACCCGCCGCCAAGCGCAAAACCATTCACGGCAGCGATAACTGGTTTTGGTGAATTTTCAATAACCACGGTAAGATCTTGACCCATTTTACCAAACTGGAGGGCTTCATCAGGGCCCATTTNTTGCATCTTTTTTATATCTGCTCCAGCTATAAAAGATTTATCACCAGAACCTGTAATTATAATAACACCAACTGAACTATCATCAATCATTTCTTGGGTTGATACCATTAACTGTTCAATCAATTCTTTATTCATCGCATTAAGCGAATCCGGACGGTTAATAGTAAGTCTTCCAATATTGCTATCAATTTTTTTTATGATATATTCCATTTATTTCCAAAAAGTTCGGCTAAAAAGCACCATGATTGTAAATATTTCTAATCTCCCAAGGAGCATACAAAATGAAAGCATCCACTTGCCAAATGGGTGAAGCAGTGAATAGTTATCAGTTGGGCCATAAGCACCTAATCCTGGTCCAATATTGCCAATTGCTGATGCTGCAGCTCCAAACGCAGATTCAAAATCTAAATTTAATAGAGTTAGGGTTAGAGTTGTAAAAGTAAAAATAGATATATAAATCAAAAAGAATCCTAAAGTATTTCTAATAACATCTTCGCTAATAAAACGGCTGCCAATTCGAATAGGGATAATTGCGCGAGAATGCAGCATTCTTCGAGTCTCAGTCGCTGCAAACTTAATCAATAATATCACCCTCGCCACTTTCATACCGCCACCTGTTGAACCACCCATTCCACCAACAAACATCAATATGATAATTAAAAATTGGCTAAAGAATGGCCATAATTCATAATCGGCAGTACCGTAGCCGGTAGTAGTAATGATTGATACAGTTTGGAATAATGAACTTAAATAACTATCGTGAGACCAATTATTGTTTTGAGAAGTAACATTGATAAAGATTAGTAGAGTTGCAATCATTATGATTCCGAAATAAGTTAAAAATTCAGAATCTCTAATATAGCCTTTTAAATTTCCAGATAGCGCCCTGAAATGAAGAGTAAAATTTGCACCAGCAATAAACATAAATAATATAACAGTATAATGAATAGCAACGCTATCGTAAGCACCGATACTAGCATTTTGCGTGCTAAACCCACCGGTTGGCATAGTGGTAAATGAATGACAAACCGCATCAAATAATGGCATACCAAAAACCGATAATAATATCGTTTCAACTATTGTAAATCCAATGTATACCATCCATAGAATTTTTGCGGTTTCCTTCACTCTTGGTCGTATTTTATCCGCCACAGGCCCAGGTACTTCTGCTTTAAATAATTGCACACCGCCAACACCTAAAAGGGGTAAGATCGCAATTGTAAATACAATGATACCCATACCGCCTATCCATTGTAAAAAAGAACGCCAAAAAAGAACACCATGTGGTAANCTTTCAATATCTATAAGAATAGTTGATCCCGTGGTAGTAACGCCTGACATTGATTCAAACCAAGCATCGGTAAAGCTTGATATTGAATCTGTAAAATAAAATGGAAAAGCTCCAGTAAGCGCAACCAAAAGCCAAGCAAGGGACACTATAGTGAAACCATCTTTACTTGATAATGCCCTACTTTTTCTTGTAATAAACCATAATGGTAAACCAACCAATAAACATAGAACTGATGATTTTAAATGACCAGAAAAATCTGGCTCAGAGTAAAGGTAGGATATTATTAATGGAAAAAGCATCGATAGACCCATAACCATTAAAAGAGCAGCTAAAATATTAATTATTGTTTTAAAATTCACTACGCTTCAAACAAACGTCGAAGTTTTTCAATTGCATTTGATTTAGCAAACACTAGAACTGTATCTTCATCTGTAAGTTGAGATGAACCTCTGGCAATTGAAAGCTGGCCATGATGATTAATAACCCCAACAATACTATCCTCAGGAAATTTGATATCCTTTAAAGGGAGAGTTGTTACTTTACTATCTGGTTCCGGACTGAATTCAATAACATCAACATCTATCTCATCAAATGTTGTTACCGGCTTTTCAGTTTGACTGCTAGAAATAAATTTTAAGATAGAGTTTACGGTTGACATATTTTTACTGATCACCGCGCCCAATCCAATCTCTTGAACTATAGGCATATATTCAGTGGTGCTTAAATGAATTACCGTCTGCTTAACCCCTAAATGATGAGCAAGCATGCCTGATAGCAAATTGGTTTGCTCATTTTCTGTTACGGAAATAAAACTATCGGCATCTTTTATATTTTCAGCTTTCAAAAGCTCAACATCAGTTCCATCGCCATGCAATACCATTGTTTGCTTTAGATTGGAAGCCAACCATTCTGCCTTATCCCTTCTACCATCAATTAAGCGAACATTTAATTCATTCTCAAGCTCTTCAGCAATACTTCTTCCTATCTTACTTCCACCTAAAATTACTATAGATTTGGTTTCGGTCGCCTCTTTTCCAAGCATATACATTAAAGAGTTCAGTCGTTGTTTTTTAACAATGAAGTANGCGGTATCAGCATGTTTAAATACGAAATCAGACCAAGGAACATGCGATTCACCATCTCTTATTACCGTAACTATACCAAATCTAAATTCTCTATCTTCATCGCAGATTTCTCTAACAGTTTTTCCAACAATTGGGGAGGATTCTTCAATTCTAATACCGATCATTTGCATCCTTCCGCCTTCAAAATCCATAACTTGAGTAGCATAAGAATGACGAACAAGCTTTACAATTTCCCTGACAGCTTCTTTTTCAGGGTGAATCACATGCGCAATGCCAAATTTTTCAGGTTTGATTATCGAATCNCGTGTGGTGTATTGCTGATTCCTTAATCGGGCAATAATCTTTTTTGCGCCTAATTCATTCGCTTGTTGGGAAGCAATAAGATTGACTTCATCTACTCGGGTCACGCATAATACATAGTCAGCTTCTTGAACATTAGCTTCAGATAGATTTCTAGGACTTGCGCCATTGCCTTCTATTACGATTACATCTAATGATTCCGATGCCCGTTTACACTTAGCTGGATCGATGTCAATAACAGTAATGTCATGATCATCTTGACTTAATGCCTTTGCGACATGAAAGCCAACTTCTCCTGCGCCAATAATTACAATCCGCATAACATATTCTCAAAAGTGAGAGTCACAATTTTAATCATAATAATTAAAATATTCCCATAGTTTTATTATTCTTTTTCACGATGGATTTCAGCGCCTAATAATTTGAATTTTTCTTCTATTTGTTCATAACCTCGATCTATGTGATATATTCTACTTATATCAGATCGACCATTGGCAATTAGAGCTGCAATGACTAAGGATGCGCTAGCTCTAATATCCGTTGACATAACCTGAGCTCCAGTAAGTTTTTTTTGACCTCTGATGATTGCAACATTATTTTCAAGAGAAATATTTGCGCCNAATCTAGTAAGNTCAGGTATATGAGAAAAACGATCTAAATATATTGTTTCTGTTACAATTGAGGTTCCATTTGCAATGGACATTAATGCAATCCATTGTGCCTGTAAATCTGTAGGAAAACCTGGATGCACATCAGTTGTCATATCGGTAGGATTAATTTGATCATTTTTTCTAATTGAAATTGAATTAGTACCTAGGTTTAAATCGCATCCTGCTTGCTCTAACTTTTCTAACACTATTGTCAAATGANCTGGATCAACATCCACTAGTTCAATATCACCAAGAGCAGCCCCTGCCATTAAAAAAGTACCTGCTTCTATCATATCAGGGATAACATTAATAGTTACTGGATTAAGTTTTTCAACGCCATTAATAATTAATTTATTTGTTCCGACGCCAGTTATTTCAGCACCCATTTGATTTAGCACATCACATAATTGTACAATATGAGGCTCTACAGCAGCATTGGTGATATTGGTTATGCCTTTTGCCAAAACAGCAGCCATNAGAATATTTGCCGTAGCTCCAACAGANGCTATTTCAAAATATATATCTGCCCCTTTTAGTCCATCCGCTTTAGCTAAGATATAGCCTTGATTAAGCTCTATTGTAGCACCTAGTCGCTCGAATCCTTTTAAATGATAATCAACAGGTCTTGGGCCCCATGCACATCCTCCTGGTAATGATACTTTGGCTTCACCAAATCGTGCCAATAGAGGACCCATCACATAAAAAGATGCTCTCATGGTTTTTACTAAATCATATGGNGCCTCAAGANAAGTTATATTTGATGCATCTATCGATAGGCTTGGACTATTAAAATTACATTCGGCTCCAAGAATATCTAATAAATCTACAAATGTCCTGGTATCTCTTAGGTTGGGTACATTTTTTATTTCTGTTAAACCATCAGCAAGTAGAGATGATGCCATTATAGGTAAAACAGCATTTTTTGCTCCACTAATTTTTACACTACCACTTAATGGCTTGCCGCCATTTATTACTAGTTTATCCACGTGCCCTTGAAATAAAATTTTCTTTAGAACTTATTCCTTGATCAATATTGCCTTCACCACTGAATAGTTTTGCTACGGCTTCAACTTTTTCTTTATCATCAAGATAGTTTGTATGTACATAGGTTTTGTTTTCAACAACTTTTTTACCAACAAATAAATGGTTATCCGCTAGAGAAGCTATTTGAGGTAGATGAGTGATGCAGACAACTTGTTTATTTATGCTAAGAACTTTGAGCGCTTTAGCAACTTTCTCAGCTGCTTCACCTGAAATTCCAGCATCAATCTCATCAAAAATTAGCGTTGCCACTGGATCCTCTTCCTTTAAAACTGATTTTATTGATAGCATAATCCTGGATACCTCTCCACCGGAAGCTACTTTTGCAAGTGGCTTAATAGCTTCGCCTGGGTTTGCGCTAAGATAAAATTCAACTATATCGTATCCTTTTGGACCGTACTTAACGCTATCTTCACCACAAATGATAGGACTATGTTGATCGGAATTTTGTTTTATTTCAACCTTAAATATTGCCCCTTCCATATTCAATTGGTTCATCATTTCTTCAATCTGGGTAGATAGTTTTTTTGATGAAATAATTCTAGCCTTGCTTAGTTCATNCGCCAACTTATTATAAGCAGCTGTAAGTGATGATAATCGATCTTTTAAGTCAGCTATTTTTTGACTTAAACCTTTTAGCTCTTCAAGTTCNTCTTGTATTTTATCGACATATTGTAAAACTGATTCAATTGAGCCGCCATACTTCCTTTTTAGGCTTTCTATAGATTGAAGCCTATCATGAACTTCATTCAATTTAGATGAATCATTTTCAATATAGTCTAAGTGCTCAATTAAACCTGATGAAGTATCCTGAATCGATAAAGATGATTGTTTTAGGTTGTCTAGAAATGNTGCAAGCGAATCATCATATTTTGATAATTTTTCCAAATCATCAATTGCGGAATAAAGTTGGCGATATATTGAATGATCATGNTCGGTTAGACTTTGATTGAGCTTCTGTATAGCTGCTATAGTTTCTTCAATGTTNTTTAATCGTTTAAATTCATTAGTAAGTATTTCATCTTCATTTAATTGAGGATTGATAGATTCAATTTCATTTAACTGGAAATCCAGTAACTCTTTTTTATCATTGACCTGGTTAAGTAAAATTTGTTTCTGCTCCAGTTCATCATTGGTTGTAATTAATTGATTATAGATTTCTAAAATTTCAAGTGCTTGTTTTTCGTTTTTACAATAACGATCAAGAAAATCAATATGGGTATGAGGATTCATAATAAGCTGCTGTTCATTTTGACCATGAAAATCTGCTAGNCTAAACACTTCGTTGCGATATGAATTTTCATCTATTGGCTCTTCATTTATAAATGATTTAGCACGNCCTGCCTTAGAAATTAATCGACGATATATTGATCCGTTGCTGTGTTCGACCTCAACAACGGCTCTTTCTTTACCGCTTCTAACATCTGTCTTTTCAGACTTTGAGCCAAGCGCCAAAGATAGCGCTTTAACAATCAGTGATTTTCCTGCACCCGTTTCACCAGTAATAACTGTAAAACCATTAGGTATAGATAAATTAAGCTCTCGAATAATGGCGTAGTCTTTAATGTATATCTTATTTATCATGATCCTTGATCCAAACTAATATTACCCCAATACTAAATCCAAGACTATCGCTTAAAACATCCCATTGGCTTGAAANCCTACCTGAAATAAATGACTGTAAGTATTCATCAANAAATCCAAATAAAATACCGAATGGAATAATAATCAGTACATTCTTTCGAGTTACATCGGACATGCTTTTCATAGCCAAAATTCCAAAAATAAAATATTCAATAAAATGAATTGTCTTATCCCATTCTAAAAGCCATGTTTTTGGCAAATTACTACTTGGTATTGATGACATTGATAAAATCAATAACGCATAAATGAAAAGAATAATTCTATAAATATTATTTGTCATATTCAGATAAAATTATAGCAATTTCATCTAATAAATCACTAGCAATCATTCCTCTCTCGCTTATTTTTTTTGAAACCCTATCTGCCGCATATCCATGTATAAATACAGAAATGGCTGATGCTTCAAGAGAGTTATATCCTTGAGCAAGAAATGCAGATATAATTCCACTGAGAACATCCCCAGATCCAGCAGTAGATAGACCTGGATTACCAGTTGTATTAATATAGCCAATTGAATTATTTGAAACTAGGGTTGGTGAATATTTAGTTATTAAAANCGCAGAGTTCATAGATGANAAGCTATTAATATTCATTATTAAGTCTTCTTTTAGTTTTTCAGATTCAACCCCAATTAAATTACTAAATTCACCAATATGGGGTGTAAATATGCAATTTGACCGCATACAATCAAATAAACTTTTATCATTATAAAACGGTCTAAATCCATCTGCATCTATTACCATTGGCTTTTCTATATTTCTATATAAAAGGGTTAATAAATCAACGGTGTCTTGATTCGAACCAAGTCCAGGTCCAATCAATATAGTATCCGCCCAATCACTCTGATCTACTATTTGATCATAATTTGATTTAGAAAAATAACCTAATCCGTTATCCTCNCACGATATGGTCATGCCTTCAGTAATCTTTTTTTCATAAATATCATTTATTGAAGCTGGCGCACAAGTCTTTGTAAGNCCTGCGCCAGCTCTCAACGTAGCAATCGTAGACAAATAGGCAGCACCCGTCATTCCTTTTGACCCAGCTAAAATAAGAACCTTTCCTTGATTGTATTTATGCGTATCTCTATTCAAAGGTTTGATTATATCGCTGATAAGATTAGCGTTTAATGACTTCCATTTTATTCCATTTAACTTATTGATGATATTTGGGAAACCAATATCCGCTGAGGTAACTAATCCGCTATAAGTCTTACCAGGTTCAAGACACATTCCAATTTTTGGATACCCCATTGTTAATGTATAGTCTGCTCTTACAGCATCCCCGGCTATCATTCCATTATCGCTATTAATTCCAGTTGCAATATCGCAAGACAAAATAAGAGGATTTTGATTTATCCAACGAACCCATGGTAATAAATATTTATTTATTNCCCCAGNAAACCCTATGCCAAGCATAGAATCAATAATAAGATCATAAATGCTTTCTTTAGAAGGTGGTTCATGATTAGCAACTACATTTGTTTTTTGATCAATACATTTTTTATAATAAAATAGAGAATCTTTGGACAAATCATTTTCTTCATAAAGTGAAAAAATGGTTATTTCATAACCCAAATTACTTAAATAATAACCAGCTGCAAAGCCATCGCCTCCATTATTACCTTTNCCTGCAACAATAGCGACAGTTTTTATGGATGTTAAACGTGGATTATTGTCAATATAGCTAGCTATACACTTGCCCGCCTTCCCCATTAGCGTTCTAGCTGGAATATTATAGCTATTGATAGCTTTCTTATCTAGTTCATAGGCTTGATTTTTTGATAGAATATTATTCATAATAAAACCATTGCCATAGCAATAGCATAGTTGGATTCATGGGAAATGGAAATTTTTAATTCTTTGAATGAAATACCTTCTATTGCTTTAATATATGGTGCTCCATTATCCATTGAAAGTATTTCTATTTTATTAAATTCTAAGGATTGTATTTGATTGGCTGAATAAAGGGCTTTCTTTATTGACTCTTTTGCAGCAAATCGGCCAGCAAAATGAATTGCTGGATTTGCCTTTGATAGACAATATGATGATTCATTAATAGTAAAAATTCTATTAATGAATTGATCTTTTTGCTTATCAAGCAATAATTGAATACGTTCAACTTGAACAATATCCGTTCCAATGAAAAAATTAGACGTTATTCAATTCCTTAACAATACCAACAATTTCATAAATATCATTTACATCCCAATCTGCGCCTGATTCCTTAGTGCCAAATGTATCACCATATCTAGCAAAAATAGTTTTCATCCCTATTTGCTTAGCGCCTACTACATCACGATCAGGCCAATCACCTATCATTAAAGCTTCATCTGGTTGAGCATTTATTTTTTTAAGAGCCATCTTAAACGGCTCAGGCGAGGGCTTTCTAACGCCAGTATCATCAAATGTTAATACCGGATCAAATACATGATGGAGATTCAAATAATATAATCTCATCCATGCTTCTCGACTTGGTGCATCNGAAACAACGGCAAGTCGAATTTGGATTTTCAATAATTCAATTAGGGTTTTATTTACATTGGGATATACAAGTAAAGTAGCTTCACGCGCTCTTCGGTAAGCAACAACGCCAGCAGCTAAAATTTTATTACTAACTTCTCCTCTGACTTGTTTTAGGTAATCATCAAAAACCTGTTGATTTTCCCAGCCAGTAGAAACATATAAATCCATAATATCTTTATATGCTTTATCTTCATCAACTTCCAGTCCTGCTTCATTCATAGCAGTTATAGCAGCTTTCACTGCAAATTGCTTCATTTTAACAAAATCAAGGAGTGTATTGTCTAAATCAAAAATTATTGCTTTAATCATAATTGGTTAAATCAAAGATTTATTTGACATATTTTTGAGGGTTTTTGATTTTATCGATTTCATATTCAGACATTTTTCTCCAAGAACGATCCCCTCTGGCTTTTTCAAATGCATTTAATGCACCGGCTTTATTGCCTTGGCCATTGCACCATTCAGCAATACCAAGCTCAAACCATGCACCACCAAAACGATTTTTGATTTCTGTGCTTTTTCTGGCAGCTTCTAATGCTAAATTGCAATCACCATTCATATTGTGAGCGCTAGATAGACGAAAATAGCTCATTGCATCTCTCTCATTTAATGCTACGGCCATCTCTANGCTTGAAATAGCTTGATTCCAATTTTCTTCTTCTGAATAAATAACGCCAAGGTTTGCATATCCTTTTGAATAATTGGGATTGACAGTAGTCGCCATTTTTAGGGTTTGCTTGGCTTTTTCATAGTCTTTTTTCTGAATATGGATATCACCCATTGCTCCATATGCTTTATCGTAGCCGGGATTAATATCAATAGCCGATTGAAGAGACTCTAGCGCTCCTTCAGTATCATTCATCGAATTTTTAGCTAATCCTAAAGCAAAATATGCTTTATAAAATTGAGGATTAATCTCAATNGATTTTTCGTATGACTGTACTGCTAAGTCTTTATTTCCCATTTTAGATTGAATAACTCCAACTTGAAAATGAGCTTGNTAAAAAGTTTTATCAACACTTAANACNTCATCGTAAGATGAAAGTGCTCCTTCAAGATCACCTCTTTTATATAATTGATTACCTTTATTAAAGAAATTCTTTGCAACATTCTTTATTGCTGTTAGCGCATTTTTATGATCAGGATTTATTTCAATCGTTTTATTAAAATANTTTACAGCTTCAACAAAATCCTTATTTCTAAAATGAGTTAATCCCATATTNAATACAGATTCAGGATATTGTGGAAATTTTTCATAGGCTACTCTAAATGATTCAAAAGCATTNTCGATATCACCATTTTTCATCGATCTAATACCNTTGCTCATAAGAGTATTTAATTCACTCAATCGTTCGAACTCCTGTCGAAACTCTTTATTCTCAGGATCCGCATCTATTGCTTCTTTTAAAAGTGATCCNGATTGCTTTAAGTCGCCTTTACGCATGGCCACTGTTGCAAGTCCCATATAAGCCGGCGCAAAAGTAGGNTCCATTTCTAATGCNCTCTTATACTCAGATTCTGCAGTAGTAAAATCTCCCGAATCTAAATTTGATTTTGCGGAAGTATAAAGTTCATCTGGGGATTGAGCAAAAACTAAACTAAAAAATATATTTAATATAAAAAAACGAGTTATCATTATTATCTAATCCTTATTATTTTGACNAATTTATGTGCCGAAGGCCGGACTCGAACCGGCACGAGGTTTCCCTCACTGCCCCCTCAAGACAGCGTGTCTACCAGTTCCACCACTTCGGCTAAATCTAATTTACATCTATTTTACACTTATTCATTCGAAAGACTTGATTGACTTTAAATAAATTTCATGAATTATTAAAAGGTGAATTTTTCAATTATAATTTTAGGCGATGGCTATATAGAACTTCATAGTCATCCATGCATTGGCTGTATAAATTTTTCCAATTTTCTTCTAGCGTAGTATTGCCATATGAATAAGGTTGAAAACCTGTGGTTTTCTCAACTTCACTATACCAATGTGGAGCCCATATCCCATCTGTATCTCTTTTTCCAGATGGCCAAGTAAGCATACCTTTATTAAATCCTATATTTAATTTTTCACACAATTTTTTAAGCATTTTTTCCGGATCCATCAATACATCTTTTGCGCTTAGAACAATTGGGTATTTATCAGATTCTTTTTTTATTTTATTGAATATCATTAACTGTTGATTATAACCTAGTTGCTTATGATCTATTAATTTAAATCGCTTGATATAGCTATTTATAACTTCTTTTGGATCTCTGATTAAGAAACAGTTAGAAATATTGTGTATCCAGCTTAGATCCGAGTAAGGAAAAATATGGTGAGCCATATGTTTTTAATACCAAATAGTTTTTCCTTTTGGAATATGTGCTATTAATTCATTAGAAATATTATCCCAATCAGATGATTGCGATTTAAGAATTTCTTCTCTTGCGGGATGATTTTCTCCGCTTTCATTTAAAAAATAGGCGTAAAAAGGTTCATCAGTTACATGGCAATCACCGCGACTTTCGAATGACCTCATAAGTGCTGTTGAAATATTTCGTGGCCCAGACCACATAGCTATGGTTAATGCTGCATTCATAGTATTTATGAAAAAAGTTGGTCCTTATAGTAGTTTTGCAACTTTTTTGTATACGGACCTCTTTGCCCAGCGTTTATTTGCCTGTCATCAATTTTAATTACTGGAATAAGACCAGCAAAAGTTCCTGTCACAAATACTTCATCAGCCGTATAGACATCATCAATAGAAAAATTCTTTTCATAAATGTGTATATTATTTTCTTTACATAAATCAATCACTATAGATCTCGTTATGCCCTTTAAACAATATTCACCAGTTGATGTCCAAACTTCTCCATTTCTAACTATAAAAAAATTTGTGGAGTTACATGTACTTACATATCCATTAGGGTCAAACATCAGGCCTTCATCTGCGCCTTTTTTTTCAGCCTCAATGCACGCTGCGATACAATTATGCTTACTAAGTGAGTTAATGTTTGGGTTCTGAACACGATAATCGCGTATCGTTTCTACGGTCGCAAGTTTTATACCAACTTCAGATACAGAATGATCTGCAACTTTATATTCTGGTATAATAACTATTGTAGGATCTCCTATCGTTGCCTTTGGGTGTTGATATGGGGTTTTTTTTAATCCACGAGAAACAATCAATCGAATATGAACATCAGACTTCATCTGATTAATATCTAATGTTTGTTGAATTGCTTCTTCAAGTTTTTTGGGATTCATATTGATGGGTAGCGAAAGCAGATTTGCTCCAGCATACAGTCTATCCAAATGTTCTTTGAGATGCAATAACTTTCCATTGTTCAATCTAATACCTTCCCAAACACCATCACCCAATAAGAAGCCGCTATCTAATACAGATACAGTGGCTTCAGCTCGATGAAAAAACTCACCGTTAATATAGATTTGAATATCCTCGTTTCTAGGATCTTCATAATAATCGTGTGTGGTGGGCATACAGCTACTAAAAAAAGATTAATGAATAATGATTAGTCTTTAATTTTCTCTTCCTGTAAGGGTATTGTAGGTAGCGATAAGTTTTCAGTGGATGGAGCCAGAGAGCCATCTTGCTGGGCATCTTCAACTACAGAGCTTGCAGCACTTGATCCTGGAGAAGAGATTAGACTAATTAACAACGCTAATCCCATAAAAATAGCCGCCAGGTAAGTTGTTATTTTACTTAGGGCATTTCCTGCGCTTCTGCCTCCAAATATTGCATTGGTGGTTTGACTTCCAGAAATACCAGACAGGCCACCACCTTGGCTCGCCTGCATTAGAACTACGGTAATTAATAAAATACTAATTATTGCATGTAAGGTTATTAAAAAACCAATCATTAAGACCTCTCAATTATTTTATGTTATATTTTTTATTATTTGACAAAAACTCTCCGATTTAAGACTAGCGCCTCCAATTAAAAAACCATCAACATGGTCAATCTTAATTAATAATGAGGCGTTATCTGCAGTTACAGACCCACCATATAAAGTAGGAATATTATTGTCAAAAATAGATTTCAATGTTTTTTTAATTAAATTATGTGCTTCTAAAATTTGATTCTCTTCAGCTGTTTGTCCAGTGCCTATAGCCCAGACAGGTTCATATGCTACTATGATATTATCATATTCATTTTGTTCAATATTTTCGAAAGCATTGGT
>PBCB01000031.1 GCA_002717765.1 Fidelibacterota bacterium
CCTGTAAAATCTTCATGATGTAAATGTAGCCAATCGTATTGAGATAGCTCACCATTAAATACCTGTTCATCCCATAAGGTTTCATATGGCACTTCAGCATAAGTTAGTGCAAGCGTTACTGCATCATCCCATGGTTGCTTATTAGGTGGAGTGTAAATAGCAATTTTTGGTGTTTTTTCTAATAGTACAATGTCCATATTATTTGTTGCTACTTCATTATAAATAGACAATGTTTCTTCAGCGCCAATTAGCTCATATGTAACACCTCTCACCCGACATTCTTGTTCGATTTTTTGATAGTAATCCATCATAAATGAGCCCCCGCGGTAGTTCAAAATCCATTCCACATTTATTTGTTCTTTAATAACCCAGAATGCTGAACCATAAGCTTTTAAGTGATCTTTTTGTAATGCATCCATGGGAATCAATATTTTTTGCGAAAAACAAAATTGGGTTAAGAATAAAGTTAAAATTATTTTTTTCAATTCAACTCTCTGTTGGTTGCGAAATTTTACGTACATGTATTCGAATTGGTTCAGAAAGTAATGATGTTGAACACTCAGAAAGTAGTCGATAATAATATTTTAAAGCATTTTCATTGCTTCCCATAAAATTTTCTTCAACTTCAGCAGCTAAGGCAAGCCCCTTATCTTTTAGAAAAGTATTTTCCATAGCAAGCGCATATTGTATCGACCTGTCATATTCTTTTAGGTCAATAGAAATAAAAGCCAAGCGTAGAGTCGCAAGAGGACTAATCAATGCATCAGAGAAATCCAATCTAATTTTTTCTAGCAGTTGGATCGCATTTTGAATTTTATACTCATTAATTAAACTTTCTGATTCGAAAAATAATTTAAAAGCAAACTTATCATTTTTAGTTCCATCAATATAATAATTCACAATCATATCGTGTATTTCAAAAAGATCATTGAAGTACTTATTTTTTGGATCAATTGTTAGGATAGTTGAATCTAAAAAACTCATCGCAGTATCAAATTCAAATTTGTAAAGAAGACTATTTATATAGCCTATAGTTCTATTGCTAACTTGTTCATTTAATTCTGGCTTGAAATAATTGATAGCTTTATCGTAGTTACCAGAATAAATGAAAAGATTTCCAAGATTATAATAAATTTTATTTTTTAATTCAGCGCTAGGATTAGCTTTCAAAGCAGTCTCATATGAAAATTTTGCTCCCTCATAATCACGCATAATTCTGGACTGTATTTGAGCCAATCTATAATGCACGGTAGCAGTTGAATTTGAATTTGGTAATAGTGCAAGTATAGATTGATAATGCTCAAGGCTATTTGCAAGTGGGGCATTATCTATATTAGGTGATTGGATTAATTGGTTATTAAAAAAACTATTTTCAGGAAACCATTTTACAAAATTTAATCCAGATTGCTGTTGGATAATTTGATCCTCATACGATTTTCCAAGGCCAAGAAGGATCTTTCCAATAGTTCTCGGGTCTGAGTTATTAAAGTTTTCAAGCATCGAATGATATGCTTTGATTGAAAGATCGTATTGCTTTTCTTTTCTTAAATTTTCTGCAAATCTAATCCATTCATTTTGTTTATTTTTATTTGCATCGCTGATTAATTGATATTGGTCAAATGCTTTGGAGAACTTACCAGTTTTATAATAAAACCCGGCCAATACCTTTCTTAATGTTGGGTTAAGATCTAAATTTGCATTAAGAGTTGAATCAATAAGTGAATGTGTTGAATTATCATCGCTCATAATTAATATTCTATCTGTGGCATATTGCATGTATTGTTTTTGATGGCGCACAAGGATCATAAGTTCTCTTAATGCACGATCAAAAGTTTGCCTTGATTGATAATAATTAGCCAAGTCTATTGCTAAAAAGAAAGGCTCTTCAAACTTTGTCCTTCCTTTAAGAGATAATAATTCCATTGAATTGGTTTGACCAAACTTGACGTAGGTATGAAATAACAAACGAAACATTGTTTTATTATTAAGTTTGGCTTCACTAAACTTATTCCATATTTCAATCGCCTTGGATTGCTCTTGATTTCTATAATAAAACTCACCAAGTGCAAGTTCTGATTGATTGTCGTTTGGATTACTTATAAGCCATGCTTCAATCAACATAATTCCAGATTCAAGATCGCCATTTATTGAATAAATATTTTTTAATTGGAAATAGGATGGCTGATGACTTGGTTGGTTTTCAAGAATCTTTTTATATATTTTCTCTGCATTTTCAGTATTTCCAGACCGTTCCATTTTCATTGCTTGAATAAATGCCGATTCTCCTTGTGGAATAACTTCAATTTGCCCGTAGAGCTTTATGGTAAAAATTAAAGATACAATAATAACTGTTTTATTTGCCATCTATTGAACTTTCGATGAATCAGATCTTGCAATCGAATCAATTTTTTTTAGTGAATTAAAGTATCGTCGAATCATGCTTTGATATTCACGAGAATAACCAGCGCTTAATGCTTGATCCATTGCTTCCATAAGCACTGATTGTCGTTGCCCTAGATCAGTAGGAAGGCCCGATGGGGCATTACTTACTATTTGAGTTGCAGTTTTAGATTTTCGTTTATCTTTAACTCCACGCTGAGCCATTGATTTTTGACTATTAAGCATCCGGCTTAATATTTGCTGTTGTCGATCCATTGTATTGCGATTATATCTATTCTGACTGAGTTCATTTATAACTTCATCGATCTCTTGTGCAATTCCATCTAAATCACCTAATCCTTGATTACCAGATTCGTCTAGCTTTTTCATAGCTTGTTTTAATGAATTTTGAATATCACGTTGTTTACCAAGCATTCTTTTAATGATGGACTCTTTCATTGCGGATGACATTTGNCCTAGCGCAAGTTGCATTCCTTGATCATTAACACTTTTTTGCTGATTGGACATATTCTCCATTTGCTTTAAAAATTCTTCATAACCACTAGCTGAGCCATCATCCTGCATCTTATTTATTGTTTTAATAATGGATTTTGCACTTTCATTAAGAGCTACCATCGCTTGATTTTGGTTATTTATTGATCCCTTACTATTTCGTTCNGCCAGCTTTGTTTTTGAGGCACCCATTTGCGCGTTTGCCTGTCCAAGCTTTTGACCCATTTCAGTAGTAACGAGAAATGTTTCTTTAGACAGCCCCATAGTTTTCTTCATTGTTTGAATAAGTTGATCCTGTAAAATTTGTTGTTGATTTGCCAAAGAGCTTTGGCGGGGAGAATTTTTTGGAATATCTTCTGTATCTGTCTTGAGTAATTCTTGTGATTTAGAAATAGAAAGTATATCTCTTAATATTCCNCGGAATTTTTTTGCCATTTCTCTTGTAGTCTCTTTTTGAAAATCCGAAAATATATCATTCATCGAAGNTTGCATTGNTTGCATTGATTGAAGGCCTGAATAGCTAGCATCCATAGCTTGATATGGTTGCTGGCGATCTAAATTATTTATTGTTTCGCGTAAATATTTTTTTGATAATTTAGCATCTNTGCTTTCTGAAAGATTTTCAATCCCTTGGGCGGTTTTTCTACTAAATTTTTTAATATCACTTATAGATTTATTCATTTGATTCAAGATTTTATCAAATTCTTTTTCATTAATTTTTTGCTCCCGACTGAGCCTTTTAAACATAGAGGGATCTGTTTGTTTACTAGTAGATCGAATTTGTTGATCAATATTATCCTGATTAGCTACTAGCTGCTCTAGACGCTTTTTAATCTCATCAACATTTTGTTCAGCTTTGATACGTTGAAAAATATCAAGAAATCGATCCAGCTCTTGTTCGATATGATTGAGATTATTTGACATATTCTCTAGCGCACTAATCATATCTTCAATGTCAAGCTCTTCAAGCGCTTCTTTGACCCAATCNATATCTTNGAACATTTCCGATGGCAAAATTTCTTCAACTAATTTTTGCAAGTCTCTAAATTTCTCCATCATTTCGCTTGAGAATAAATCGTGTTTCTCNCCTTGCTTATTAAGCAAACTAAGTTTTTCATTTAATTTTTGAAAATTATCAATTTGATTTTCGATTGCCTCTAGTGATTCTTTTGTTTTTTGCTGTTGTTCCCAGTCTGGCTTATCAGCTTTTAGAAGATCTAGTCTTGCTTGATTAATCTTTTCTTTTAGTTTTATCACTGAAGAAAGCTCCTCTTNAGCATTAGACATAATTTCTTCTTCCTGATTTTCATATGATAAAAAGAGATCATTTAAAGATGGAATTTTTGCTATGAATGTGCTTGACAGTTCTTTTTTTGGGCCTGAGATTTGATCATTATCATAAAGTTCAAAATGAAAATGAATTTCATCATCAGGCATNAATCCAATATNTTTGGTTTCCCAATCCATTACTATNTGTTGTTGGTTTTTATCTAAGTCGGGAATATCAATATTGAACATAGATATTTTTGGTTCTGCATTAATATAGGANGGACGATGAATTTCATAAGCTAGCTGTAATTTAGAAAATCCAAAATCATCCTCTATATCCATNAAAATAGAAATNAATTGATCTCCACCCAATTCAATTATTGGCGCTGGCTTAAGAATGGTCATTCGCGGATGAAAATCGGTTATAGTTTTTAAATGAAATGGAATAGGATTTCGATTCGCAATTCCCCTTTCATCTTTTAAAGAAATAAAAAATTTTCCATCACCCTCCATTTTAAAGCTATAAGTACCCCTATTATTANTTGTCGACATCANATAATCTTTATCATTAAGGATTAGCTTAGCCTGATCCAATTTTTTATTTGATCTCAGTTTAAGGTTAATTGTTGAGCCTAATAGCGCTTCAATTTCTGACTGATTTGCCTTTTGAGTTCTAGGGGGTAGCGCTGTGTACTGCGGAGAATTTACAGTAATAGCTAAATCGCTAATTGAAGGCCTATCGGTAACATATATTGAATGTCCTAATGAAGAAATTTCTTTCCATGGTTGCCAAAACTTGGCTGAAGGTACATATGCCCTATAGTCGTAATTTTGATAGACATCATTTAGCTCAGCGTGAAATAGCCCATTTTGATTATAAGCAGTTTTTATAATTAGACTATCTTCATTTTCTTGGAAGGCCAATGGTTTGAATTCAACATAGATTGAATCAATATCTTTTCCAAATATCGAAAATTCCACTTTAGCATCCTCTCCTCCCAAGATACCAATATATTGTGATGTGCTTATTATCCTAAATGGAATCGGTGGAGAAAATTCAGTATTTGTATGAGCTAATCTGTACATTGAAGAAACAGAATGGTTCCAGGAAATAGAGATTGAAACAAGAAGTATAGCGAGCATATTAAATGTAATTTTTTTCCATCGATTTATATGATTATTCGATAATAGAAAAGTATAATCAAATTTATTAAGCTGCGATTTTGCATTGTAAATAAATGATTGTTGAAGCTCTGATGAGCCCGAAAATTCTTTTGTATTTTCAAGCTGGTAAGCATTGAGAAGCATATCTTCTTTTTTATAGACCAATCGCCCTATGATTAATGCTATGGTAGTCAATTGATAGCGTTTAATCAAATTTTGCATAGCCATCAATGCATATATCAAATATGAAATAATGCTAACTGCTAAAATTATACTTGATGAAAATAATATAGATCTCCGCATAGAGGCAGTTAGGTAAAAAATATTTTCTATCATTATAACTGATAAGAATAAAACAATTAGAAAAGCATATAGCCTCCAAAGAAACAATTTGAGCCCGGAAATTAAAATGTATACCCTAACTCTTTTAAGAGCAGATGTTATTGTTCTATAATTCATTATTGAGTTAACGCGAACCAGATGATATTTGCTCCCATCTGTAATGCAGTTTTTCTAACAGCTTCTGGGTTATTGTGTACCTCGGAGTCTTCCCACCCATCACCAAGGTCTGATTCATAGGAATAAAACACTATCAAACGATCTCCTTCAAATAAACCTAGCCCTTGAGGATGTTTTCCATCGTGCTCATGAATNTTAGGAAGTCCATTTGGAAATTTATAATAACAATTGAATATGGGGTGATCAATAGGTAGCTCCACCCATTCTTTATTCGGGAACACTCTTCTCATCTCTCTCCTGAATGAGTTGTTCATACCATAATTATCATCCGCATGAAGGAAAGCACCTTTNAAAAGGTGCTTTCTAAGCGCTCCTATTTCTTCATCATTAAATCTTATATTTCCATGACCTGTGATATAGAGGTATGTATGTTTATATAGATCTTGATCAGTCAACTTGATTTTATACTCACTAGACTCAACCTTTATATTGGTTTCACTAGATACAAACCCAAGAAGATTAGGTAAGCTGCTTGGATCGGCGTACCAATCACCACCTCCAGGATAATGTATACGAGCAATATTGAAATCCTGAGAACAAACCACCTGTATTAGGGTTAAAAAAACCACGTATTTTGATAAAATATTTTTTCTAAACATATTATAGATTAGTTGAAATATATGTATTTACCCAGATATTCAATAAAAGTTTCACAGATAGTTATTGTTGTATAAACAACAATCACAATAATCGTATATTTGCTAGGTTGTTAAAATACACCTAATATATTAATAACGATGCTGAAAAAAATTATTCTCTCAACTCTATTGATGTGCTCTGTATCCCTTGCCAAAATGCAGACTGCACCAGAAGATTCTAGTCGAATAAGATCAATTATTTTTCGAATTTTTTCATTAGATCAAATAGACCCCAATGATTATGAAAAAGGATATATTTTTGATCGAATATTCAAAAGGAGAGAATTTCATCGTCCCGTAAATTTTATTCCAGTCGAACTCAGATATGGATTTGGCTACAATAGTGGNGGCGGTTTTCTTGGGTTGGGAAATTTGAGNAGCANCTGGATGACATATGAATCTGATGGGCTAACAGCATTTGATGGTGGAAATTTCTCATCAAGAATCGGTCATCAATTAGATTTAGACATGCTCAAAACAAATCTTGCATATTATTGGTTTGGAAATAGTTGGCTAGATATGCATACAGGAGTCAATCTAAGATATAGTTCACTGCTTATGCCATCGAAAATACCTAGCGAATGGAATGGATCTCAGGAATCTTGGAAGAAGGATGCGACATTCAATGCAAGTATGCTTGAAATTGGCTGGAGTCAATCATTGATATTGCAATGGTTTGAAAGCTGGTTTACANCATATCGCTATACTTATGGNATGGCAATTTCTCAATTCTATAAAAAAGANAGNTCCCCAATTGGCTATGGACCCTCACAATCTTTNACTTTTGGNGCTAGATACATTTTAGATCGCGGAATGGTTAATCGGTTTTCAATTGGATTAGATTTTAAATTTTCAAGCACATCTATAAAAACNATCAGAGACCCTAATGATTTAACCCCAATTAATAGTTTTAGTATTCAAACTGCAGGTATTTATGCGACANCTTCAGTTTTTTTTGGTGGTCAACAAACAAAAGGNGATATTGGAAAATCTTATTACTATTCAAAAGATTATATTTCTGCAAAGCGCTATCTTAATGAATTCATTGATGAGAACNCTAATCATGCAAATATTCAGAGAGCTTTAAAACTTTCGGTAGAAAGCGATAGNAAAATTCCTTATCAACTTATGAAACAAGGAATGAGCTTTGATCAGCGAGGCATGGTTTTAAGAGCTGTGGAAAAATATATTCGCGCTCAATCTCTTGCTGATACATTATTAGCTGATGTGATAAACGAAAGACTGAGAGAGATTACTTATCGCGAAGTTGAACGAGCAGAGAAATGGCTTTATGCAGGTGAAAGCGACACTGCTATTGCTCATGTCATAATGGCATCTGCATGGTACCCCGGTTTTAAGCATCATATCGATAGGTTTAAAATATATAATTTTATGTCAAAAGGTGAGCAGTTGTATAAACTTGGTCTATATGATCGCGCCTTAAAGTATTTTGATTCAGCGCAAAAAATTGACCCCGGTCTTGCATTTGAGATTGGGACACACAAGCATCGGATTGCATCTGATTTACTTACTATAGCAGATTCATTAAATGATTTAAATTCTTTAAAGTTTGTTGTTTATGCTTTAGAGGAAACTCAACGACTGACAGGGTCATTAAGTCCTTCTAATATTCGCGTATTAGATCAACTTAAACAAAAATTAAAATCAAGGGATGAATATGAAATACGCCAAAGAATTGATTTCAAATTACAAGAAGAAAAGCGACAGAAGTCTGAAGTTAAGCCTATTTTAGTTGGAATGACAATTTCTCAGGTAGAAAATATTATGGGTAAACCATCTGAGGTAATTTCAAGTGGCAAGGAAAATGAAAATCAACTCTGGATTTATAGTTATGAAAATGGAGAGGAGGTATCTCTTACCTTCACCAATTATAAATTATTTAGGATTGAAAAATAGGCTAGCTATAGCAAATGTGCATTTTTTCTTACAAATGCTATTTCCTTTAAAATTACTTTTATAACTCCGGTAGCAGGCACAGCAAATAGCATTCCAAGAGGACCAAGTAATGTGCCGCCAATAAGAAGAACAATCATAACAAGCATAGGGTGAAGACCAACGCTTTTTCCAACTAAAGCAGGGGTAATAAGATTACCCTCAATTTGCTGAACAATTAAAAACATGAAAATGATATCAATTGAAAAAAACGGGGAAGGAATCGTGCCTAAAAACATATGAGCCGTAGCAGCATCATTTCCTAGGTTATTCATGAAGGCTATTAATAGAGCTGGTACCATTCCAACGAATGGGCCAATTAACGGTATTAAGTTTGCAAGCCCTGCAATAATTCCAATAAAAATTACGAGAGTAAGGTTTGCTCCAAAGAAGTTTAATAAAACAAGACCCGCTATTGACATTCCAGCAACACTTGCTGCCGAAAGAAATTGACCTCTAAGATAACTAGATACAGATTTTTCTATATTATAAATAAGCTTTAGCCCTACTTCAAAAAATTTGTTTGGTATCGAATTCACCAACGCTTTTTTAAAGACATGGTATTCTGATAAAAGTATAATTGTGAAAATAAATACCATTACTGCTATAAACATAAAATTTCCAACGGTACTAACTAGCGAACCAAGCGATCCAAGTACAGCTTGCGTTATCTCTGTTAATTTATCCGCAAAATAATCAGAAGAAGATTGTTCGTTTTTCATGAATGATGGTAGGGCAGAAGTAATCTTGTCACCAAGAATTTTAAATTCTTTTGCCATTGTATTTTGGTCAACCCGTTGAGAAAATTCCTGAGCTTGTTGAGAAATTTGTGATATAAAACTACCAACAAATGTAGAAATCGCTCCCAACAAAATTGCAACCACAGCTAATACAGACAAACTTCGATTTCCAATTTTTCTCTCAAAAGCATCAACGCTAGAAAGAAGTACTGTAGTAAATAGAAAAGCAAAAACTAGCATTAAAATTACATCTGATATATATGGCCATATCAGATTAACAAACCACAATCCAATTAATAATAGGATAATTCTATAAATCTGTTGAATATAATTTGATTCTTTTTCAATCATTTAGATTGTTCTTTGATAAGTAATTTATTTGTTTTTCTTAACCGTTCTCCTAATAACCCTCCAAGGTTAAACATGATTTTATGTCCCAAAACAGGATTTCTTTCTTGAAGGATCATTAGATCTTGAGTAAAGAATCCTAGCATTTTACAGTCCTCCAAGGCTATCGCATTTGCTGATCGCGGCTCATCATCAAAAAGAGCTAATTCTCCAAAAAATTCTCCTCGACTTAACTCAGCTAAAATATTTTCATTTCCTGACCGTGTACCAATAGTGATTTTTATTGAACCCCGCATAATAATATACATTCCTTCACCTGGAGCACGATTTTTAAAAATAAAATCTCCAGAAGCAAAATCTCTGTGATGCATCATTTTTTCTAACTCAGTAAAATCTTTATCATTAAGATTTTTAAATACAGGCACTTTTTTTAGAGTATGAACTGCCTCACTTTCAGAGTTATTCCAACCCTTAAATATATTTTCCCATTTTGCGCTTTTCAAATTATACTCCTTTATTTAGAAGTTAGATTATAGTCATAGGATGCCAAAAGCTACAAGTAAAGTAAATATAACAATCAAATTGACCTTACCTGAAGCAATTAGGTACTTTAGAGTATAATGATTATTAGAATTTTTATCATTTCAATTGCATTTATTTGCTTAGCATTTTCTCAGAGATCACAAAGAGATTTTGAAAGAGAGTTAAAAGCGCAAAATAGCGCTATACAATCTTTAAAAGATGAAATCGAGACTACAAAAAAACGTATTAAATCTGAGAATAAAAAAGAAAAATCATCTGTAAGGAAAGTAAGCAATCTTTCAGAAGAAATTGGCTTACTCCAAAAACTGTTAAAAGAACTAGCAAAAGAAGAGAAGCTTCTTCAAGCAGATATTTCAAGGATGGAAAGAAAAATTAATGAAAGTGAAAATAGCCTAGAAGAACTTCGAAAGTTATATGCTAAAAGATTATCATCGATGTATAAAAAAGGTCAAATTTCAAATTTAGAGAGAGTGCTTAGCTCAACCTCATGGAGACAGGCAATTTATCGTTCTAAATATTTGAAAATAATATCAAAGATAGATAGAGAAACTCATGATACTATACGATCACTATTGATTGAAGTTGGCAAGCAGAAACTTAGCCTTGAGTCTGCATTGAGAAAAAAGAGATATTTAAAACGCGAAAGAGAGCAAACCTTATCCCAAGTAAGATCAAAGAAGAAAAAAGAGCAACGCGAACTAACTCGGATTAGAAAGAGTAAAAAAGAATTAACAAATTATTTGTCGGAAAAGCAGGCGGGAATGAATCAGTTGGAAGTAATTATTAATAAAATCAGAGAAGATATTGCACGAATTGAAAGAGAAGAGAGGATTCGTAAGCAGCAAATGGCTCTTCAGTCAAAAGAGTTTCCAAAATTAAAAGGACAGCTAGCATGGCCTGCTGAAGGAAGAATTTCAGCAAAATTTGGCAGACAATGGAACCCAAAACTAAAAACGACAACAGAGAACCCAGGGATAGATATTAAGGGAAAACCTGGCTCAGAAATAAAAACCGTCCTTGGCGGTGTGGTAACCACTATAACCTTTATACGGGGATATGGTACAACTATTATTATCGATCATGGAAGCGGGTTTTATACGGTTTATAGTCATGTAACAAATGTTGAAACTAATGTAGATAGTCAAGTAAACAGTGGAGATGTTATTGCATATATGGGTGATTCTGGCTCAATCAATGGTTCACAGCTTCATTTTGAAATTTGGGGTGAGGGGAAAAAGCTGAACCCCGAGAGTTGGTTGAAAAAGAGATGAATATTACAGATTTACAACCCGTAATCTGGAATAGACTAAGCAAAATTATATCCAATCAAAAAATTGGTACATCTTATCTTTTTTCTGGTCCAAATGGTAGCGGAAAAGAATGGACAGCAATTGAATTTTCAAAACTTCTTAATTGTGAATTAAAGAATTCCTTACCATGCAATACATGCACATCTTGTCACAAATTTTCTAAATTACAGCATGAAAACTTGAACCTAATTTTTCCAATTCCTACCACTACAAAATCAAAAACTGAATCTGATCCATTAAAAAATGTAAGCAAAGATGACTTTGATTTAATTATTAATTCTATAGAGCTTAAAAGTAAAGATCCTTTCCATAAAATTAGATTGCCTAACGCTCGTAGAATAACGATCGACTCAATCAGATATTTACGAAAAACTATTTATTTAAAATCACAAACAGTAGGTAGAAAGATCGTACTTATTTTTGATGCACATCTTTTATCTGAAGGAGCAAGTGAATCAGCTAATGCATTACTAAAGATACTAGAAGAACCGCCGATGAATACCTCATTGATTTTAGTAACAAGCAATAAATCAAAGTTACCTCTCACAATAACAAGCAGATGTCAACAAATTGATTTCCCAAGGTTATCTTTAGATAATATTAGAGAGTTACTTGAAAATGATAAGGTTGAAAATAATAAGGCTATGCAATTAGCAATTTTATCAAATGGTGATATGCTTTTAGCTAAAGATTTATTATCAAGAGGCATTGATGAGCCCTTGGAAGAGGCACAACGCTTGATAGATAATTTAATAAGACTTGAACACGATTCGTGGCGTAGCTCAATCAATGATTTTTCAATGTTGGCATATAGAAAGCCACAAGAATTTATTTTTAGAATAAATTTGATTCAAATGTGGATCAATCTTACATACAAATATAAATGCGGAGAAGAACTACCTTCGATGATCCATGATTTTTCTAATTCATTTGAAAGTTTTAATAGCCAATTTCCCAATGCAAATATTCTTGCAATTAATATCCTGCTTGAGGATACCATTGAAGCCTTGTCACGTAATTTATATATGCCTCTTTTTATGCTAAACACGATGATAACATTTCAAACCCTACTTAAAGGGAAAGAGCCTGAAGTTATAATATGAAGCCATTTTATATAACAACTCCAATTTATTATGTTAATGATAAGCCACATATTGGACATGCATATACAACAATTTTAGCTGATGTATTAGCACGTCACTATCGGAACAACGATAGGGATGTTTTTTTTCTAACTGGTCTAGATGAGCATGGGCAAAAAGTGCAGCAGGCTGCTGAGTCAAGAGGGATAACTCCTAAACAGCATTGCGATGAAATGGCGCCAAGATTTGCAAAGCTTTGGGATAAGCTCCATATAAGCTATGATGATTTTATTCGCACTACCGAAAAACGCCATTCAGATATTGTAAAGCTTATTCTTCAAAAAGTTTATGATAATGGAGATATATATGAAGATAGTTATGAAGGTCTTTATTCAGTATCTGAAGAGCGATTTATTACTGATAAAGAAGCTGAATCTGGAGACTTCCGAGATATAAAAGAATTGAAAGAGAAAAATTATTTTTTTAAAATGTCAAAATATCAAGATAAGTTAACAAAATATATTGAAGATAATCCCAATTTCATTCAACCAAAACATCGAAAAAATGAAGTACTTGGATTCTTAAAATCACCTTTAGAAGATTTATGCATTTCGCGTCCAAAATCTCGTTTGAATTGGGGTATTGAAATACCTTTCGATAATGATTATGTTACCTACGTGTGGTTTGACGCTCTTATTAATTATATATCAGCAATAGGGCTAAATACTGATGAGCAAAAATATAATACTTATTGGCCAGTTAATTATCACTTAATCGGTAAAGATATATTAACCACTCATTCAGTTTATTGGCCCACAATGCTAATGTCTGCAGGAATCAAATTACCTAACAGCATTTTTGCACATGGATGGTGGCTGAGTGATCAATCAAAGATGAGTAAATCACTAGGTAATGTTATTGACCCTTTAGAACTAATCGAAGCCTATGGTGTTGATCCTGTTAGGTTCTATTTGATGAAGGAAATGGTTCTTGGGCAAGATTCCAATTTTAGCATGGATTCTTTTATAAAATGCTACAATAGCGACCTTGCAAATGATTTTGGCAACTTATTAAGTAGGGTAACAAATCTAATTAATAAATTTTTTAATGGACAATTACCAGAAGGTGAAGATATTTCAGAAAATGGAGCGGTGATTAAGGAAAGCGCTAAAGAAGCGATTGATTCTGTATCAAATTTATTTGATGAGATGAAAATAAATGATGCAATTGAGCATACTTTTCAATTTATCAGAAAAGTAAATAAATACCTTGAAATCACAGCCCCATGGAAAACAGTTAAAACAGATTTAAGTACTGCAGGAAGGGTATTGTTTACTGCAGCGGAATCCTTGCGTATCGTTGCTTTAATTTTATCCCCAATAATGCCAAATAGAACTCAAACTATTCTTGATATTTTTAATGTAAGTGATCATAATATTCAATGGGGCGGTTTGACTGTTGGCGATGGAATAAAAGAGCACAAACCTCTCTTTCCACGTATTGAAACTTCCTAATAATATTCAGGAGAGATTACCTAAAATATTTTTTCCATGATAATATTTTCCATTAATTAACCTATGAATATTATTTAAATTTTTATCAGTGATTTTACCAGCTGAGATTATTTTAATATCCTCTCCATAATTTTTTATTACGTCCTTTAAAACACCTGATCCAGCTTGGGCAGTTGAAGCTTTACCTGATGTGAGAATACTATCAATTCCACCTAAATTAATTAATGACTCTATATCATCAAAAAAATTATTACTATAATCAATTGCTTTATGGAAAGTGATTTGCATTGGGTATGACCATTCAATAACTCTTTTTGTATGATTAATATCAACTGTTCTATGCTTATTTAAAGCACCAAAAACAATTTGGGTAACTCCTATCGATTTGAAAGTTGTAATTTGATATTTTATTTGATCCATTTCTTCATCTGAATAAATAAAATTTCCCTTTCTAGGTCTTACCATTATTTTTACTGGAACTGAAACTGAATTAATGACTGTTCTTGCTAATTTATAATCAGGTGTTAAACCATCATCGCTTAAGCTCCTACAAAGCTCAATTTGATTGGCTCCCCTTTTTTCAGCATTGATCGCTTCATTAAGTGATTCCAAACAGCATTCAATAAAAACTTTTTTCAAATTTTACCTAAATGAATCAAATATTATTAATAAATTATTTAAAGAACTTAACCTAAGATATTAATTATAAATTAAATTAAAATATGATTATAGACGCTCACTGCCATTTATATTATGATGAGTTAGCTAGCGATATAGATAATGTTATTCAACGTGCTATTGATGCTGGTGTATCTCGATTCGTTTGCGTTGGTACCAATGTTGAAGATTCAAAGAAGTGCCTTTCTATCACTGAGAATAATGATGATATTTTTGCATCATCTGGGGTTCATCCACACGATTCTAAAGATACGACAGAAGGCTATACGGATGAAATCTATGAACTGATGGAATATGAAAGTATGATTGCCATTGGAGAGATAGGTCTGGACTATTATCGAAACCTATCTGAGCCAGAGACTCAAAAAAAGGTTTTTAAAGAATTAATGGAAGTTGCTCAAGACTTGGATAAACCTGTAATCATACATAATCGTGATGCGGATGCTGATACTTTAGAAATCATTGGAGAATATCCTAATGTTCAAGGAGTTGCCCATTGTTTTTCAAGTACCATTGAAACTGCCCAAGCATTTCTTGAAATGGGTTATTATATTTCATTTTCTGGAAATATTACATATAAAAATAGCCATTTACCTGAAATAGTAAAGTCAATCCCCTTAGATCGTATAGTTATTGAAACTGATTCACCCTACTTAAGTCCTGAACCTGAAAGAGGCAAACCAAACGAACCGAGCAGAATAATTCACACACTTAGCAAGTTATCCGAAATTTATGGGTTGTCATTTGAAGAAATGGCAAAGCATACCTACGATAATACTACAGAACTCTTTAGACTGCCTTAGCGCATTAACTAAAGATCAAAAACGTTTAATTATTTTCCTTTCACCTAATTTATTTTGAAAAAGTCTTTCCATCCATTTAGAAAAAAATGGGGTCAAAACTTTCTTAATGATCAGAATCTATTAAATAAGATTGTTGATGTCATAAACCCTAAATCAAAAGATGCCTTCCTTGAAATAGGGGCCGGGGATGGTGTTTTAACTGAAAAAATATTTCCTAAAATAAAAGAAATGGCAACTGTTGAGATTGATCCACTATTAATAGAAAAATTATCTCTCAATCAAAACTTGAAAGACTTAATAATATTAGATGGTGATATTTTAAGCTATGATATAGATCAGATAAACATTGCCAAGCCAGTAAAAATCATAGGCAATATTCCATATAATATCACCTCTTCGATAATTTTTTGGCTCATTGAACAGTTAGATTATTGGGATGAGGCATTTATTATGATGCAAAAAGAGGTTGCCGAGAGACTAGTTGCTAAAACTGGTACCAAGGCATATGGAAGATTAACAGTAGTAACCAGTGCATATTTAAATAAAGAGATCTGTTTCAATATTTCACCCGAAGTATTTTATCCTAAACCCAAAGTTTATTCAGCTCTGGTAAAATTTTCAAAAAAATCATCACCTATTGTAAGCGATAATGAATTCATAAAATACAATAAGTTAGTAAGAACTGCTTTTTCAATGCGTAGAAAAATGATAAAAAATACATTATCAGGATATTGCTTTTCTAATGATGTGAAAAATGAAATAGATTTTTCAAGGAGACCGGAGACGCTTAGTCCCGAGGAATTTGCGGCATTACTAAAATCTATTCAATAAACCTTGATTATTAGGTTAAAATTTTTTTTTAGTGTAAATTTCCTAGCTTTTTTCTAATCAAAACAAAAGGTTATAATAATGGCAAAAGCAGCAAGGCCAATTAACGAATCCAATCGCAGCCTAAGTCAGTACTTAGAAGAGATTGGACAGTTTGAACCACTTAAACCCGCCCGAGAGGTGGAATTAGCCATTGCAATAAAAAAAGGTGATCGACTTGCAATGAAAGAACTAGTCGAAGCTAACCTAAGATTTGTTGTTTCTGTTGCAAAGGATTACCAAGGCCAAGGTCTGCCGCTTACTGATTTAATCAATGAAGGCAATATGGGCCTTATGAAAGCAGCCGGTCGTTTTGATGAGACTCGTGGATTTAAATTTATTTCATATGCGGTTTGGTGGATTAGGCAATCAATTCTTCAAGCTTTAGCTGAGCATTCACGTATTGTTCGTTTGCCATTAAATCGAGTAGGGACAATCTCAAAAATAACAAAAACTGCAGAAAAGCTTGAGGCAGAAGTTGAACGCTCGCCTAATGAAGAAGAAATTGGAAGAAATCTTGAGATGACTACTGATGAGGTTACTGATGCTATGAGAATTTCTCGCAGACACCATTCTTTAAATGCACCATTTAGAGATGGTGATAAGAATTCTCTAATTGATGTTATTGAGGATGATGGTCAAATCGAGCCAGATGAGCCACTAATGGCTGAGTCGCTTAAAGATGAAATTCGCCAGTCTCTTGATACATTAAAAGATAGAGAGAGACAGGTTATTAAAATGTATTTTGGGATTGATCGCGATTATGCATTAACCTTAAATGAAATCGGCGAAGAATTTAGCCTAACCCGAGAGCGCGTCAGACAAATTAAAGAAAAAGCGATTCGTAGATTAAGACATAGATCAAGAAGTAAATCCCTTAGAACATATTTAGGTTAATTTGAAAGAGGTCAAATAAATTATGGTTGAAGTTACAGTTAGAAATGGCGAACAACTGGAAAGAGCCCTTCGCCGATTTAAAAAGAAATGGGAGCGCGCTGGTGTGCTAAGAGAAATAAAGCGCAAGTCTTTTTATATAAAACCAAGCGATGAGCAGCGAGCAGCAAGAAAAAAAGCTGTAAGACGTAGGCTGCGATTAGCGAGATATAACTCCTACTAATTTTTTTGGAAGGTTCGGTAATTATACCGAACCTTTTTTAATTAACCGATTATTATGATTATTCGCAGTATATCTGGAGTTAGAGGTATAACTAAAACCTCTCTTACCCCTGAAATAATTAAATTATATAGCCACGCCTTCCATGATCAATTATCAGATGGCCTTATTTATATTGGTAGAGATACGCGACCATCAGGAGAAGATTTATTAGAAATATTCTCTAATGAATTAATAGCCCTTGGAAGAGATGTAGTGCAATGCGATGTTGTCCCTACGCCTACTATTCAATTTATGGTAGAAAGGTCTGAAGCTGCTGGAGGAATAATAATCACAGCAAGCCACAACCCTGAAGAATGGAATGGAATTAAATTTGTTCGCCAGGATGGATCATTTTTTCTCCCACATGAATGCAAAGAACTATTTGAAAAAGTTGATAATAAATTAATTCACAGAAATGCAGACAAATCAGGTATGCTTTTTCCCGATCAAAATTCAATACTTAAGCATGTTATTCATGTGATAGAGCTTTCTTGTATCAATTTAAAAAAGATAAAAGAACGCAAATTCAAAGTAGTGATTGATTCTGTAAATGGGGCAGGATCAAAAGCATTACCTCTTCTATTAGATTATCTTGGATGTGATGTAGTTGCTATTCATTGTAATGGAAATGGACAATTCGATAGAGGGGCTGAACCATTACCTGAAAATCTTGGAGATTTGAGAAAGGCTGTCCTAGAAAATAATGCAGATATAGGTTTTGCAATTGACCCTGATGCAGACAGGTTAGCCATAGTTAATGATTACGGAAATCCAATAGGTGAAGAGTATACTTTAGTTCTTGCTGCAGAAAGTTATTTAAAACAAACTGGAAAGCCAGAATCCATCGTTACCAATCTATCAACTACAATCGCTGTTGATAAAATGGCTAAAAAGTATAATTCAAATGTTATAAGAACAGCTGTTGGAGAAATTAATGTTGTACAAAAGATGATCGAACTTGATTCAAATATTGGTGGAGAAGGAAATGGAGGAGTGATATTGAAAGAGGCGCACCTTGGTCGCGATTCTCTTGTAGCTGTTGCATTAATATTAAATAGATTATCACAAGAAAATAATTTAACAATTAGCCAATTGCATGATTCGTTACCGCAGTTTAGAATAATTAAGGATAAAATTGATTTAAACCAAGTTAACGAATCAGAGCTAATGAATAAAGCCAAAGAGGTTTATTCAGACTCGGAAATGAACACAATTGATGGGGTAAAATTTGCCTGGGAAGATAGATGGGTTCATTTAAGAAAATCAAATACAGAGCCCATCATGCGCATTTATGCTGAAGCGCCTTCTAGTAAAGAAGCCAACGAGCTAATATTAAAAATAAAAAATTAATATCATAAGACCAACTTTTTATTGATATGGATTTAAAAAAAGGTCAAGAAATTGAATTAACTATTGAGGCACTAGCCTACGGCGGGAAAGGAATTTTCAGGTATGATAACTTCGTTATTTTTGTTGAAAAATCAATTCCTGGACAGAAAGTTTTAGCATATATATATAGAAAGAAAAAAGACTATGCTGAAGCTAGGATAAAAGAAATCCTTAGCGAGTCATCATATTTTACTAATCCCCAATGCATCCATTTTTCAACCTGTGGAGGATGTAAGACTCAGCACTTAAGCTATACTGAGCAGGTCAATCAAAAAAAGAATCAAGTACAACATATTTTTGAAAGACAAGCAGGTATCAGTGATTTTATCATAGATAAAGTTGTTTCTGCACAACCAATCTATAATTATAGAAATAAAATGGAATTTACATTTTCAAAGAATAGATGGATTCTTGAAGATGAGCCAGATAATGTAGAATCAAACTTTGCATTAGGAATGCATATCCCTAAAAGATGGGATAAAATCTTAGATATTGAGGAATGTCATTTAATGCCAGAGATTGGATCTCAAATTATTAATTATGCAAGAGAACTGGCAAAGGAGCTTGCATTAAAGCCTTATGACCAGAGATTACATATAGGATTTTTAAGATATTTAGTTCTTAGATTTGGTCAAAATACAAATGATCTTATGGTCAATTTAGTTACTTCTTATGAAGATTTAGATTCTCTTATCCCTCTCGTTTCAAAACTTACTAATCGATTTCCATCAATTACATCTGTGGTGAATAATATAAACACTCGAAAGGCTGATGTTGCTTTTGGAGAGCGCGAAATTTTATTACATGGTGAACCTAATCTCAATGAAAAATTAAAAAACCTTACTTTTCAAATTTCATCCAATTCCTTTTTTCAAACCAATTCATTTATGGCGGAAAAACTTTATGAGGTTATTTTAGATGGGGCAAATCTAAAAGGCGAAGAAATTGCCTACGATTTATATTGTGGTACGGGATCCATTTCTCTTTTTTTAGCACAGAAAACAAAGTTTGTTTATGGATTCGATATTATTGTTTCATCTATTGAAAATGCAGAACAAAATGCA
>PBCB01000032.1 GCA_002717765.1 Fidelibacterota bacterium
CAGATTCATTAGATTATGATTCACCTGTTTCTATAACATCTATAGACTCAACAACTATATCGGTATTGCCTAACTCATTTTCCATGTTTGATTCATATCCCCATGATTGCGTTATTGCATATAGCTCTAATAATACTACAGGTTCTTATGAAATTAGCGTTTGTCTAGAAAGTGATTTTTATAAAAATAAAAAAAAGTGGGATGGTGGCAATGATGATAATCGATATGAAATTGGTAGTGATTTGCGGCTGGATACTAAAATTTCATTAAATGATAATAACCAAATAACTTCCTCAGATAATACCTCTATTATTCAGTAAATTATATAATGGCAGCAAAAAAAACTCAAATTATTACGCTGGTTTGTAACAAGGGTGGTGTAGGTAGATCTACTACCGCTATTAATATTGCGTGGAGCCTGGCAAGTAAAAATTGCAATGTATTAGTTTGCGACCTGGATGCACAGGCAAATACATCCTCTAGTCTTGCTAAAAATTACCAGCAAGATGTTGTGGAAGATGGAAGGAATGTAACAAGCTTGCTCAAATCATCTGGTGATAGTGCAACAGATTATATTGTTGAAACCAGAAACCCTAACATCAAGCTGCTGGCTTCTACTCTGATGCTAGATAGCACAGAAGGCGAAATTAAATCGTTATTGGATCTAAATGTATTTAAACTGTTTGATCATTTTTTTAATAGAAAATTAAAATCTGAATTTGATTTTATTATTATTGATACGCCCCCACAAAAATCATCTGTATTAACGCTGAATGCATTACTAACTAGTAATTGGTATTGGTATGTATTAAGCGCAGAAGACCAATGGTCGCTTGATGCCAGAATCGTAAGTGAAAAAATAATGCAAGATGTAAGAAAGCTAAATCCAAAAATAAAACCGCTACCCGCATTAATGACAAAATTTGTGAATGGCTCATCTCAATCAATCGAAATGAAAAAAATTGCTGCCTCTGAATTTAAAGCTGGGGTGTTTAAAACTACGATTGGATATTCAACAGTTATTTCAAAATCTCATAGCAATCGAAAAGCAATACATGAATTTTCCAATGGGCATAGAGTTGCAAAACATTATGACAGTGTAGCTTTGGCAATTAATAGATATATTGCAAAATTCAAGAAAAATTGATGAAAAATAAAAAAGATAAAACCCAAATTGACACTGATTCAATTCATAAAGGTCTTATTGATAATTATGGAATTGATAATAAGAAAATGATCAATGATGATATAAGTTCATTTCAAGATTTTCAAAGTGTTACCGAATCTATTGAAAAATTAGAAAAAATAATTGAAGATGGTAAAGAGCTTGCAAATAAAGATAAAAATTATTCGGAATTTTTAGATGGTGTCAAAAGCAATTTATATCAACAAAAATCCCAACTATTTAAATTAAAATTAACAAATGCTGAATCTAATGTCTCCCTGATGTTATCTAATTTAGAGGAAGATGCCACATCAAATGACTTTATTGCTATTGAACGAGAAATTAAAAAATATAGCGAAATTGTTTTTTCTCTTAAATCTGAATCTGATGAAACATCAGAACTAAAAACTTTTTGGGCCGAGCATCATAATAAAATTGATATTTTTCATAATAGATTACAAAAGAAACGTATTCAGCGCTCTGTAAAAGCAAGCAAGGATCGTGTACAAAAATCCATCACAGAATTTGAGAAAAAAATTGATCATGTAAAGCATACCTTGTTGCGTAAAGATCTCACTGCTGCAAAAAAATCATTAAAGAAAATGCAATCAACAATCGATGAAGCTCACATAACAGGACAAAAAGATGAAGGATATCACGAATGGCTCGAAGAAGAAATCAATAAATTTGAAGAATATGAAAAAAGTATTGATAACGTTGATTTAAAAATTGAGATAGAACAGCATAGAAAAGCACTGGAAGATGCCCAGCCTAAGGTTATTAAGGGAATTAATGAGCTAAATAGAAATATTGAAGGTGTTGATTTTTTAGAAGAAGAACTAGAAGAAACTATTCAAGAAAATGGTGATCCATGGGAAACCGATGAAGGCGAAAAAGGGGATGAAACAGAAATACAATCTGAACCATCTACAAATAAGAAAATATCACCATTAAAATTATTCGTTGAGATAATTGTTTATACTGGAGTAACCATTGGTCTAATATATTTTACATCTCAAAATTATATTGAGCTAAGAAATCTAAATAGTGAGCTCCCTATAAAAGAAAGAAAGCTTCAGCTGATAGCGGGAACGGTTGTTGGTGCACAAATTGAAAATAATAACTTGGTTGATACACAAAATTCTCAGAGGATAATTGAGCTATCAAAATTACTATCTACTATTACTCCCAAATCTGTTAAAATGGATCAAATTAGCTATACAAGAAATGGTGATAATTCTTTCTCGTTTCTATTAAAGGGAGAGATTGCCGGTAATAAAAATACTGCAACAAAAATATTTAATAAGCTAGTTGAGGATTTGAGAAAGCAACGCTCAATTAAAAGGGTCATTGTAAAAGATCAAAAAATACTTCCTCAATCTAATTTAATTTTTGCAATTGATTTAAAATCATGAAAAAAAATAATAGCACTAAGAAAACTATTCAAATTCTAGTAGTTGCTGGGTTAATTCTTTATAATTATTTAGCCATATTACAAATCGGCTCTGTATCAGATAAAATATCCTATATTGATAACAAAATCGAGTTATCCAATTATGAGTCGATTAACATTCCGGATCTACTTGCTGGTAATAATCAATATATTGAATATGTAGAAAAAATAAGCAGTCAATTTGAAGGTGATGTGGAATATTTAGAATCACTTGATGTAATTAAAAAGTTGTGTAAAGTAAATAACGTTTCGGTTATTGAATTAACATCTGAGATGAAAAACACTATTTCTGCTCCTCAGGGTGTTTTTGAAAATTATGATTGGACTACAGAGAGATATCAGATCAATCTAAAGGTGAGCGGCGTTTTTTTGAATATTGGCAAATTAATAGAGCGGTTATTGGAATCTAATTATTTTGTAAACACATTAAGAATTGATCGATCATCAGATATCAAAGTAACAGGATATTTTACGCTGTATCACTACCTATCCAAGCCTTTAAATAGTAGAGATATTCTTGCAGTCAATTTTGATAAAGTAATTAAAGATACTCCTGTTTTTGATAAAATAGCTCTGCAAAAAAATATGAATTGGGGTAATGATATTTTTTATAAAACCAAAAAAATTACAAAGCCAGCTCCCAATAGTCGCGCTTATTACCTAACAGATGTTAGGCTCACACCAAACCCATCTGTAGTGATCAATGGTAAAACTTACAAAAATGGATCCATTATTGATGTATATACTATTAAAGATATAACAAATAATAGCGTAACGCTTTCTAGCGCTAGAAAGAGTATTGTATTGCAATTAGAAAAAGGTGCAGCCATACAGGTAACTACTGGTGGATTCAAAAAGGCATTTATAGAGGCAAGAAGAAGTGGTCAATCTTATTTTGAATATAAAGGAAAAATATACAGCACCGATTTAAACTAATTATGGTATGAGTATTATTGCAGTAGTTAGTTAATTGCTTATAGATATTATTATTACAACCCAATTAGCTATTCAATTCTATAAAAATTTATTGAATAAAAAATTAACCATTTGAGGAAAGAATATGAATTTTAAACTAAGATCTGATATTAATGCTCGCACAGCTTTGGTATATGGCGGTGCTGCGTTTCTGCTAGTAATTGTTGGTTTTAGATCAATTTTTGCAACGCTAGACCCAGAGCATGTTGGCTTAATGACATACCTATCTATTGCCGCCCTAATACTGGAGTTTGTTCTACTTATAATCTACGCTCAGGCTATTTATAATTTAGGTCCTGATGGTGGAGAGTCCCAAGCTAGCGCTTCTGATGCAGCTGGAGCAGTAAGTAAAATGGATAAAGACTCTGTATCAGCACTAACAGGTGCAGTGGCGGGCCTTAAGGATGAATTAAGAGATCACAATAAAAAAATTGAGACACTTAGCGATGGAGTAAATAAGCTAGTTAAAGGAAGTGTTCAAAAAGAGATTCATAAAGAAATTAGTAAGATTTTGAATAAAGCGTTAGATAGTTAGATAGAGCCATGAAAAAAGTAGAAGTATACTTTCTTATCAACCTTGGCGCCATTCTAAGTATTTTTGCTATCGAAGGCGAGCTTGGTGAATATATGCGCCGTCAGGATGATATTCTCCTTGAAGTTGCAAAAGATAAGCTTGAGTCAATGGTTAGTGTAGATAATATAAACTCTCTTAATTCTGATTCGTTNTATAAATTTACCTTTAGCCTTGATGGTGAGTATGAAGAAAATTCAGCTAATGTTGAAGCTACCTTTACCTTAAATGATACTAGCGTTTCAAGCGCACAATATACTGTATCATCTAAAGCGATTGAAAAGGATGGGTCCTATGTTGCAGAAATACCCTTATCGAATTTTGATGTTTATCAAGATAAACGGTTTGATGTTGAGCTATTAATTGGGTTTAAGCCGGAAATCTCAAACCTCACATTAAATAATTGGGCTAATGTATTTGGTAGCGAACAAATTGCTACTAAAATTGAAAANAACATTTCNGACAAAGTAAGGCGTGAGGGATCATTTAAAATTACGCGAAAACTAGATGCCTTTATTACTCCTGTACCGCTAGAAGGACAAAGAACTGATTTCTTTGTTTTGTTTGATAAAAAAAGATATACGGTTCTTAAGGGTTTAAAATGGGAAGTGCCTGTTACGGTTGGTGGTGTGTATTCTAATAAGGATTTTGAAATATCAATTTCAAGAGGCGCTGATATGGTATCAAACCTTAATCAAGGAACCCCAAGGTCTATGTTGATCGGCACATCAACAAACAAAGGGGGAACCGTTGAAGTAAGTGGAGTAAGAAAAAGCGANAGTAAGGTTGTAACAACTAGAGCNAGAATTGTAGTGATTGAACCCCAGTGGGCAGCAGAACAAGATATAGTTGAGATTTATACTAATGAAAAGTATAATTTTGATATGAGGGTAAAATCACTGTCAAGGGATCGCGTAACCATTAGATTTTCAAGTACCTTTGGCGATAATAAAAAGGTTATTGATAAATCATCTATGTCAGTTGGCCCCTATAAAAAGACTGGGACGCTTACCTTCGAAACGCTTGTAGATGGTACACCCTTGAAAGATTTAACTCATAAAGTTAAAGTAAAAGCCCTTCCAGCTCCCGCGGTTGATTTTAAGCGTAAACCCAATACTAATGACTTAACCCTTGAGGTTATAACCTATGGAAAATCGAATGCCGTAGACAAATTATTTCCTATAGGCGGTATCAGTGGGAAAGTCATTGAAATTGGTAGTGAAAAATATGGTAATAGAAAACTAACAAGATACAGACTATCAATTTCANGNCCTGCCTATGGTGGNTTGCAATCAGTAAAACTTAAAATAAAAGATAAATATGGTTCGTTAAATGAATATGAAAATGAATTTGAATACCTTGATTAATAAAATACATTATATCGCATTTAGTGTTATANTGTTATTTCTATCTCCTGCTATTGCTCAGCAAAACTTAATTAGCTGGGAAGTGGCTGACCCAGCTTTAAATCGAAAGTTTATTGAAATGTATCTTAATAAACTGATTGAAAATGATAAATTTGATCAAAACTCGATTCAAGCATCNGATGTCATTATGGTGCAAATGCAACAGCANGATGGAAAGCTGACATTAAAGCGACTTAGGGCAAAAAATTATGATTCGGGTGAGTATAGAAGATTTATGATGGATCAAGTAAAAAAGCTCGGCCCTGATATTATGAATACCATCATGGATCGGAAATATAAATGGGCGGAAATAAACAGAAGAGACCTATCTGCTTTGGAGACATATAGTAATATAGATAATATTTTAAATGAGCGAAGCTTCAAGCGAGCTAGAGATGGTTTNTGGTGGACAACCTCGCAAGTTGAAGTATCGACAAATCAGAGTATTTATATTCGATCNAAATCAACNAANCAAGCNTTTCGNCTNGAAACNGGNATTTCAGACNTGGGTTTGTATCCACAATTTTTTGGCAATACAATACTTGGNCTATCCAATGATATTTCAAGTACATATTTTATTGTACCAAGACAAGCAAAGGTTGATGTTATCAAACAGCCTCTTGATGGTACATTTGGAATAGGTTTTAAATTTGATACCCACTCCATTGGTGGGCAAGTCAACTATATGGACTCTGGAAATAAGTTTAAGACAGGAAAAGTGTTTGATGAAAATCACGTGGTTTTACCATCAGCTAGCGGTTTAGTATATTGGAGCAACACNTTCGCTATTAATAATTTTGTTGATTTTTCTAAACTAGGTTTTCTAAAAAGATTAAATAAAAACCTTTCGGGCGCTGAGCGGNCCGATGAAGCTTTTGGATCATTACGGTTAAAAGTTGGTTTATCGTTTACGGAGTTTATTCATGCCAAGTTAAAACCTGGTTCTAAGGATGAAAAAGAGGGTAGGGATCTTGAAATAACAGATCGTTTAAACAAGGTTGATGAAGCGCTTGGGTTTTTTGTTCGATCAGAGCTTGTAACGGATAATAAAAAACTAAAAGCTTACGCGCAGGCCAANCAGTCCTTTAGCGGATTTAATAATATAGGGTTTGGCGCAGAATATAGTATTAAGNTCTTAAAGTTGGGCGTTCAAGTGGTTAATATTCCAAAGGGGAGTGGTTTAGAATTTCTCGAAAGCAACACGAATGACAATCTTTGGAAATGGTATCCAGCGGGTGAGTCTGGCGGGCAAGTAGTATCCCCTTATATATCATTTCATTTTTAATTAAAGGAACAAAATGAAAATAAATNATTTGTTAAAAATTAANCTTTTTATTATTNCTATTCTTTTGATAGGTAGTGGATTTTCACAGTCGGTAAAAAGTCTTGATAAAAGAAAGTATATTGCCTGGACTGTTGATCATATGCCTTATCANATTCTTGTTGAAGATGCTATTATTGATTACAATGCTTTAAATACNCTTGAAAATCCTAGGGTTAAGAAAAAGAGCGCAAAGAAAAAGGTTCCAATATTAAAAGAGATGCGTGCTGAAGATTTATTAATCATTGTTCAGCAGAAAAAATCGACAAAAAATGAGATACATGAGATTTGGTATGGTAATGGTCTTAACTTTGATGTTATACCAAGAGAAATAGTGGACTGGGTATTAAGCCAAGATATTCAACAGGCTTTGATTGAAAAAGATCAATATCTAAATAGTCCATCGGATGTNGTTTTCTTTGAAAGCGAAAATCAAAGATTATTAGCAAGCTATAGTTCGCGNTTTTCATTGTGGAAACAACATAATTTTCTACTGAGCACAGAGGAATTGTATCTTAGGTCTAATCTATTACAATACTCTGCAAATTTTGCGCTAGGCAATACGCTAGTTGGGCTTCCAGGGTCTCTCTTTAGCTCTACCTCAATGGGGGTAGGAACTAGAAACTCTGAGATTGGTATTCGCTTTCCCGCAAAAATAAATTTACTATCTATTGGAAATGGGCTAAATGACAATAGGCTTCTTAGAGAATATTTGGGTCTTTATTCTAAAGTTACTATTGATAANATGTTTTCAACTGGAGCATCATTTCATGCACAAATGGGATTCAATTTTTTTCCTAGAAGCAGTACNGTTGTTACCGATACTAGTTTCTTTAGAAAAAATGATATTGATGAAGAAGATGAATATGTAAACATTATCGATATGTATGCATTATTTGCGGCAACATTTGAGGCGCCATTAAAAATTCCTACAATATCAAGGGTCACCTTCACGCCAGGTCTACATTACATGAAAGTTGCCCACCGAACTAAGGACAAGGATAATAAATTATTTAATAGAACTTTTTATGGATATGATTATGATAATAAATCATATATCCGCTATGGTGATGGAGAAAAAGCGTATACGAAAGCATTTGGTCTGTATGGCCGCGTTGATCTCATGACAGAGATTGGTGTTATTCCATCTTTTCTACAGAAATATAAATTCTTAGACTTTATTAATATTAATAAAGTACCTCTATTGGAAGTTTCATTGCAGCATATTACAAAATTGAATACTATCACTTCTGTAGCAGTTAATATGAATGATAATGTTTCATTTTCAATGACCACATATAGTGGAGAGCAAGATGGAACTGTGCAGGGGGGCTGGCTACCTAATAAGAATATGTGGCTTGGTATAAGATATAGATCTGACTTCTAGAATTAATCTAATATTTTGCAGGGGCTCCTGACTTAGGGATAGTTTTTTTAATAAATTTTCTGATATCAGAATTGGATTTTAATAAATCTGTTTCTCTCAAATACATCATATGCCCACTACGATATCCTTCAAATGATAATCTGTCTTTCATTTTTCCACTAGGATCCAATTGCCACATCGTATATTTTGCATCAAAATATTTTGTGGCGCCATCATAATAACCAGATTGAATCATCGTATGTAAAAATGGGTTTGCTGCCATTGCTTTTCTTAAATTTTCTCCTGTATAATTATTTTTCCAATCCCAAGGATGTACGGGTCCAAACAAATTATATTTAACATCCGTTTCAAACTTTAGAACATTTTTGAAATAATAATTAATCGCTGGAGCAAAAGAATGATTCCATGAGGTTAATTCAGCCCAATAATCTGGTCTATCACCAGCAACTGTTTTATCAATGCCCTTATAACGTGAATCAAGCCTACCAATTGTGTACCCCTCATCTCGAAGCAATTCTTTCCAATAGTAATTTGTTGGCACGTCTAAATTATATGATAATATTGCCTTTTCTGAAATACCCGAAAAACGTGACATATTTTTTGCTGCTTCTTGTTTTTCTTCAACTGATGCTGAATTACCTTTCGCAAGCACCGGCATTAATTGATTAATTGAATAATCTTCAGATAGCGCTAATACTTGTGGTAGGTATTTTTGTTGTAGGTCGCTTGGAAGCTTTTTGTGATACCAAGCGGTAGCTGTAAAATAAGGTAGTCTTAATGCTGCACCAAGAGGGCCTGTTCTACCATCGGCTTGGGGTCGCGATGAATCAATGCCTAATGCAGTCGGTGAAACCAGAATGACACCATTTAAATACATCCACTGTTTATTTTGTAATGCTAATGCAAGCCCAGAAACCCGTATCGTCCCATAGCTTTCACCAATTAAATATTTTGGCGATTCCCAACGATTGTTTCGTTGAATAAATGTATTTATCCATTCGGCTAGGTAATCTATATCAGCAGAAATTCCAAAAAACTTTTCTCTTTTAACTTTCTTATCAACAATTCTTGAATATCCGGTATTCACTGGATTTACATATACAATGTCCGTTACATCTAATACTGAATAGGTATTGGATTTTACTCCATAAGGCTGAACTGGAAAACCTTCCTTATCAACATTCAACACCATTGGTCCAGTATAGGCCATATGCATCCACACAGACCCAGATCCTGGCCCACCATTAAATGAAATCATTATTGGTCTTTTTGATTTATTAGCAACATCTGTTCTCTCATAATATGTGTAGTGTAATGCTGCAATCGGCTTATTAGATGTATCGCTCCATACAGGCTGTGTGCCTGTTGTAACGCTATATTCAACTTTTTGACCAGAAATGCTTGTCCGATGATATGTAACTACGGCCGTATCTGGGGGTAGCGATCTTGTTTGCGCAAAAAGTGATCCGAGGATAAATAAGGTTAAAAGTTGCTTAAGCTTCATAATTTACCTTTGGTTTGTGGTTATATAATTTACTTTAACTATAAATATTTGTATAAGTGATTTTTTAACTTATTAATTAAATTGTTTTTACATGATTTATACAAAAATATGGGCCAGTCGATTTATTCTGTATCTATTGGCTTTGTTCATTATGAGCGGGTGCTCAAAAACACTGAAACAAACCCATGAAAACAATGGAGTGCCTAAAAACACTGTATTGCTTATCTCAATTGATGGCTTTAGTTGGGATTATTTTGATAAAGCAGTTACGCCTAATTTTGATAAATTCATTAAAACTGGTGTACATGCGCAAGGTTTAATTCCACCATTCCCAAGTAAAACTTTTCCAAGTCATATTTCTATAGTTACCGGTAGATATCCAGAAGGTCATGGTGTTGTAGCAAATACAATGTTTGATCCTGTTTTTAATGAATACTACTATATTGGAGAAAACAGTAAACCTGTTCTTGATGGTAAATGGTATGAAGCTGAACCAATTTGGGTAACTGCTGAAAAACAAGGAAAGAAAGCAATGACAATGTTTTGGCCTTCATCTGAGGCAGAAATCATGGGGGTAAGGCCTACAGAATACTTTGTGTATAATGAATCAATTACACATTCTGAACGTATTGATCAAATTGTAAAATGGCTAGACTATCCTGATTATAAGCGTGGAAATTTCTTCTCGCTTTATTTTAGTGAAATCGATACACGCGGACATCAGTATGGTCCTAACTCGGCAGAGGTAATTAGCGCCGTTGAAGAAATGGATGCAACAATTGGTGATTTGATTGAGAAGCTTCAATCTAGAAATATTTATGATGATGTTAATATCATTATTACATCAGATCATGGCATGGCAGATATATCTCAAGATTCTGTAATCTTTTTAGATGATTACATAAATCTAGATGAGGTGGAAATAATTGACTGGGGACCCGCATGTGCAATACTACCAAAAGTTAATATTGATAAAGTATTTTCAGAATTAGTCAATGCGCATCCTAAGTTAGATGTATATAAAAAGGGTGGCCTGCCAATGGAGCTTAACTATAATAACCATAGACGCATTCAACCTATTATTGCCATCGCGAAAGAGCATTGGTCTATTAGTGATCGGAATACTTATAATAGGGATCCCTATATATATAATGGGGGTACCCATGGATATTATTCATCTTCTGAATCCATGAGGGGAATATTTATTGCCCGCGGACCTGGGTTCAAGAAAGATTTTGTTGGCCCAGGCTTTAGCAATATACATTTGTATGAATTAATGTGTCATTTACTTAAGATTGACCCTGTAAATAATGATGGATTACTAGACTCAACTAGCATTTACTTATCAAATAATATAGAGTAACAATTATGGATTCAAAAATAGCTTGGCTGGCTACATTTGTAGGTTTGTATTGGGCGTATTGCTTATACTGGGGTTTAAAAGGTGCGCGATCAGCCAAGAGCTCAACAGATTATTTTCTTGCAGGTCGCTCAATAGGGATATGGGTATTTGTATTAGCTGCTACTGCTACTAGTTTTAGTGGTTGGACATTTGTTGGGCATCCGGGAAAGATATTTACCGATGGTCTTCCTTATGCGTTTGCTTCATTTTATGCTCTCACTATTCCCTTTACAGGGGTATTGTTTTTAAGGCGACAATGGGTTCTTGGTAAAGCCTATCGCTATATTACTCCTGGTGAAATGTATAGCGACTATTATGGTGGCAATACTATTCGAATGCTAACTGTTCTTGTTGCCTTTCTGTTTAGTGTTCCATATTTGGGGGTACAATTACGCGCCTCTGGTGATCTATTTAATGTATTAACGGATGGATTGGTGAGTGCAAACGTTGGTATGTTTGCTCTGTCTGCAGTTGTTATGATTTATGTGGCATCAGGTGGATTGAAATCCGTTGCCTTTGTTGATTGCGCTCAGGCTATTCTACTTGCGCTAGGAATAGTTATCTTGGGTGGTATAACTATTCACTATGCCGGTGGCTGGTCAGGATTTACTTCCTCTTTTGCCGAAATTATTAGAAACGATGTGGCCTCCGCACAAAAACTTACAGCTGATGGTTATTCTGCCAAGGTTGCTTTACCGGGAAGTATACAATTTGTTTCTTCTGGTTCCAAGGCTGTTGGCGGCCCATGGACAGGGATTATGTGTATGACTTATATGTTTGCGTTGATGGGAATACAATCATCACCTGCATTTTCGATGTGGGCGTTTTCCAACAAAACATCACGTGCATTCAGGTGGCAACAGGTGGTTGCATCATCAATAGTGATTGGGATTATTCTTTTTTCATTTACCATTATCCAAGGTGTCGGTGGTCATGTATTAATCGAAAAAGGGGTTCTTGAAAGTGCAACTGATAAAAACCTGATCCCACAATTAATTAACCTTCTATCAGCTAGCGCTCCGTGGCTTGTTGGTTTATTAGCGGTATGTGCATTAGCAGCGATGCAAAGCACTGGCGCTGCCTATATGTCAACTTTTAGCGCAATGGTAACAAAAGATATTTATGCTAAATATGTATCTCCAAAAGCGTCTGATAAAAAACAAAAATCTGTTGGAAGATTTTTTGTAATCATTGTTACTGCTGCTGCTTTAGTGGTAGCTGCAAATTCTAACCAAGCTATTGTTATGCTTGGAGGCCTAGCTGTTGCATACGGCTTCCAAATGTATCCCTCTTTAATTGGAATATGTTATTTCAGGGGCTTTAATAATAAAGGGGTTGTAACTGGATTAATCGTTGGGTTAATCGCAGTAACTCTTACCGATAAAACATCTATTTGGTTTGGCGTTCCCTGGGGGGCATATCCTTTAACCATCCATAGTGCAGGCTGGGGAATTTTCTTTAATCTTATCACAACATTTATTGTATCAGGGCTGACAAAAGAAACGGAACTAGAAAAAGATAATAAAAATAGAATTCATGAATTATTATCTACGGTAGCTGGTATGAATTTTTATCAAAAGAAAAAGGTTAGGTTGGCTTGGGTGCTTACCCTTATCTGGTTTCTAGTTGGGTTTGGTCCGTTTGCAACAATAGGAAATGCATTATTTTCAGACCCTAATTCACCCAGTCTTTGGGCGCCATTTGGCCTTCCTTCTCTATGGATCTGGCAAATCATCTTTTTATTTTATGGTATTTTTGTAATGTGGTTTCTAGCATTCTATATGGGCCTATCAAAACCTATCGACTCTGATCGTGTTGAGAGAGTCGCAAAATCATTAATATAAATTTAGCTTAAAGGCTATCATGATAAAATTTATTTTAAGACTATCGGTCTTGCTTTTATTTATTCAACCAATTATTGGCCAATTTGGCACGTGGGCCATTGGAAATCGTAATCATCCCGAACTTGATTGGAAAACTATTTCAACGAAACGGTTTAATATACACTACCATGATGGCCTTGAAAAAACTGCCATCAAGAGCGCTAAAATAGCTGAACATGTTATGCCCACATTGATGCAGCAAATGAATATTGATACAATGCCTACGGTTGATATTACCATAACGCGCGAAGATGAATTCACTAATGCATTTGCAGTAATTTCAACTTATCAGGTATTCGTTTGGGTAGAACAAAACGATGTTGGTATATGGCTAGAAAAAGACAAGTGGCTAGAAACAGTTATCGCACATGAATTGCAACATGTTGTTTTTATAGAAAAAATTAAAAGCTGGATACCATTCCCCATGGATATGATTGCAATGGATTTGCCTATGTGGGTACCAGATGGTATTGCTGAATATATGACAGAAAGCTGGCGCCCTTACCGTGCGGATTTAGAACACAAAAGGCATATAATTATAAATCCTGAAAAAAAGGATATCTGGGACCCCCATGCAGATGGATTTTCAAAAGTATTATATTGGTCCGATCGGTTTGGGGACTCAACCATAGTTAAGGTTCTCGAGTATAGAAATGATGCGGGTATGTATAATTTTGATGAAGCATTTAAAAAAGTAAATGGAATTACTGTAAAGCAATTTGTTGAAGATTGGCGAGTGCTTATGAATACCTATTACTATGGATACCGATCTCAAAAGGAAGCATACAATGAGATTGGAAGCGTAGTGACCTTGCCAATTAAAAAAATGCAATCATTTTCATTTTATAATGATAGCACACAAATAGCCTTACTTGGGCTATATGATAAAAACCATCTGGACATTTCATTAATCATTGCTGAGCGAGATACAGCCAAAGAAGCAAAGAGATATGATAAATGGAAAAAGAATATTGATAAATTGAAGAAAAAGCAAAAGAAAACTAAACAGGATTCATTAGAAATAAATAAAACATATAAGAAAAAAGTGATGTGGAAAAAATCAGAGGTTGATTACGGAAGATTTCATGAAGCATTATCTTGGTCTCCAAATGGAAACAAAATTGCCTATAATAAATATCATTATAGCAAAGACAACCAGGCGCTTGTATACGATATAAAGATATATGATAAGCAAAATAAAAAGGATAAATGGGTAACCTCTTCAATGCGTTCAAGATATCCTGTTTGGATTGATTCATCTAATATTGCGTTTGTAACCGTTAATAATGATACCTCAAATATTTATATATCAAATTTGAATGGTGAAACTAGGCCCTTAACTGACTTTGCTGAAAATACACAAATTATTCACCTATCGGTTTCTCCAGATTATCAAACTATAGCCTTTGCCATGTCGCCAACATCTGGCAACATGGATATTTATACTTTAGATATTGAATCAAAACAATTACAGAGAGTAACTAAAAATGCTGCGGCAGATTCACGTCCGGTGTGGCATACGGATGGCACTGCTATATCATTTACATCGCATCGCAATGGCGTTCCCAACATATATACAGCAAACCTTTCAAACGGATCAATAAATAATAATACAGATTCAGGTGACGGAATTATTACAAAACAATGGATGCCTAATGACAATCTACTTTTAGCACAATCTGCAATCAATACAACTGATAGTGTAAGATTGATAAAAATGGATCCATTTAGAAAAACTAAATCAATACCATTATCTATGAACCCTTACTATAGTTCATGGTTAAATGCTGGTCCTGATGTTTCATTTGTTCACCAAAAACCCAGCGATACTATTGCTGTATCTAAACCAAATAAATATAAATTTTGGAAAACCATGAGGCGCGCGCAATTAATAGCGCTTCCTCCGAACTTTGCTCAGGTGATATGGGCAGATGCGATGAATAAAAATTTGTTTGGTGTTGTTGGGCTTATTAATGATCAAAATATTGATAACAGTGGTTTTATGCTGCAATATTTAACAGCAAATTATGGCCC
>PBCB01000033.1 GCA_002717765.1 Fidelibacterota bacterium
CAGCTCGCATCAAAGAATTTGATTTGAAGCCAAGCTTGGGAGCCATCTTTTAGAGAATCTGGAGAATAGGTATTTCCATATCCACCAAAACTATAGGCCATTCCAGGAGCGGTATCACCTTCATAATAACTGGGAGTAGTATTATCGTTGCCGCCATCATTTTGACCCCAAGTCTTTAGCATTAATGATCCTGTTCGAGCGGTCACAGTATCTGTTCCTGCTGTACCACTATAAATATCATTTCCAGTTTTTTCAATTGATCGATTGGTTTTATCTGCTGGCCAGATGTTCCAACCTGTAAGCGAATCTTCGAAACCAGGATTTGCAAGTACATTGCCTGGAGTGAAAGGTTTGGTCTCATCAAAAATTTGAACTAAAGTATCGTTACCAACATATTCAAACCCATACACACCGCTACCGGCAAGACCATTCTTATTATCAGTAAAATAGTGTGTTGTCCAGACTTCTTGCTTACCATCACCATCTACATCTGTACCTGCAGCCACACCTCTAGCATGTCCACTGCCAGACCATAAATGTTTGCTAGATACTACGGCAAGCTCAGTGAAATGATTGGTTGTAAAATATGTATCATCCCAGTAAACACTTCCACCATCATTGGCAGCGGATTGGCTATGAACGATGACGGCTTGCACTTTAACAGCGCCTTCAGGGGCTGTTGCATTCGTATATAAGTAATGCCAATCACCAACGCTAGATGCATCACTCATCGTATCAGATGTGCCTCCTGCTAGTTCGCCCCAATTCGCATCAAAGAACTTAATCTGTAACCATGCTTTGGATTTATCTTTTAAAGAATCTGGGGAAAATGTTTTACCATAGGCAGAAAAATTATATACCTTTCCAGCTTCGGTGNTNANCTTCNTNATAANTTGGGGTTGTATTGTCTGCACTAGTATTCTGTCCCCAGGTTTTTAGCATATATGATCCGGATCTAGCGGTCACAGTATCTGTGCCTGCTACACCGCTATAAATATCATTTCCAGTTTTTTCAACTGATCTATTGGTTAGATCCGTTGGCCAAATATTCCAGCCTGTAAAATCACCTGATTCGAAGCCGGAATTGGATAGAATGTTTTGTGAAAAAAGAAATGTTCCTAGCGANAGAAACATCAAACCTTTAACAATTTTATTCATACCTCTCTCCTTTATTTAAATTAAATACTATAGTTTTATGTGATATAAAGTTTGGATGATTCTAAACATAAACCATCGGTAAACACAATCAAAAATTGATTAATAAAAAATTAAATTAAAATAATCTATAAATCTTATTATTTTCTTACCAAGCTATTTTAAAACAAAGAGTGGCTTTTATCAAAAATGGGAACTAGATATTAATAAATTTTTCACTTTTATTTATTGTGCGATTAGCACAATGATTCTTTGCGGATCGATCTTTGCTGCAAATACTGGAAAAATTTCTGGTATCATTACCGATGCAAAAACAGGAAATCCGCTTCCAGGCGTCAATGTGTTTCTCGAGGGGACACCTTATGGCGCAGCTTCGGATGAGCTTGGTGAGTACGTCATTTTAAATATTCCCCCAGGTAACTATACAATAAAGGCTAGCTATATTGGCTATGCATCGTATAAAGTGACCAATATTCGTGTAAGCCTTGATCGAACAACCAATCAAAATTTTACACTGAAAGAGGCGGTGATCGAAGGCGAGGAGGTTGTTGTATTGGCGGATAGGCCCCTTGTATATAAGGATCTAACTGCTTCGCAAAAAATCACAACTTCCGATGAAATAAAAATAATGCCCGTTGAGACCTTCCTTGGTGTCTTGACCACACAGGCAGGGGTTAATCAAGGTGCCGGTGGTGAGCTACACATTCGTGGTGGTAGATCTAATGAGGTAGGGTACTATATTGATGGGGTCTCAGTGGCAAACCCCTTTTTTACGAATGGGCTTGCTGTAAGCATATCTAATAAAGCGCTGGAAGAGATGAAAGTGGTTTCTGGTGCATTCAATGCTGAATATGGTAATGCCATGAGTGGAATTGTGAACTTGCAAGTTAAAGATGGCGGAAANAATTATCATGGAAGCCTATCTTATCAATCGGGNGATCATCAATCAAACGATACAGAACTTTTTACAAATATTGATCAATTTAGTCTGTTTACCAATAAAGTATTAGAGGGCACAATTAATGGTCCGATGCCATTTATGAAAAATAAAGAGCAGTTTACATTTAATTTAAGTGGTCGGTATAGTAATAGTGAGGGCTATTATTACGGAATAAGAGAACATACCGTAGGGGACTCCGCTGATTTTCGAAATGATGATGATTGGTATATTGAAATGAATGGAGATAGCAGCTTCGTACCCATGTCGCCAAGCAATAATCTTAACCTAATGGGTAAATTTACCTACCGGGTAAGCCCTTTATTAAAAATATCGCTTCAGCTTTTGCACTCAGGTGGTAAATCAAAATCATATTCGCATGTATTTAAATATAATCCTGATGGAACTTCTACATCGCAATCGGCAAACAATAACTACTCGATAAAAGTAAACCATGCGCTTGGCGCTAGAAACTTTTACGAAGCTAATTTNTCANTATCAAATACCAACTACATGGGATANCAATTCAAACCTATAGATCTCAGTTCTGCCGAGCACGAGAACGATGCGGGGCGCTTTGGATCTGGACAATATGTCCTATTTAACCAGTTCGAAGATTCATCAAAGTATTGGATATTGAACGGCTCTGATTATGCCCCTACCTCCAGAATTAAAGGATCCCCTGCATCGTCAACTTTTTTATTCGGTGGTTCTAATCGTGGCCATTCNTATCGTCAATCTAAATCCTTATCATTTAAATTTGACTTTACAAGTCAAATCAATAACCGCCATGAATTAAAAACAGGAATAAACTTTCGAACAGATAATCTAGATGAACGCAATTTTACAGTTNTATATGATAATCAAGAGTATCGTGTACCTACAATCCTNCCTGAAAATGACTCTCCATCGCATAGCTATTATAATAATACCGCAACATTTTTCTCTGGCTACCTTCAAGATAAAATCGAGTATGATAATTTCATTACCAATGTTGGTATCCGTTATGACCAGTTTAATCCAGATGAGAATTATATATCTGACTTTTTAAATCCAGAGGGAGAAAAAAAGAAGGCAGAGAAAAAAGTCATGATTTCTCCGCGCGCAGGTGTTGCATTTCCAATTACAGATCAGGGTATTTTGCATTTCTCATATGGACATTTTTATCAAATGCCTACCTTGAGAAGGCTCTACAAGAAAAGTATTTTTGGTGCAGGGCTTGCGCCAACCATTGGATATGCTGATTTGAAGCCTGAAAAAACGGTACTNTATGAGTTTGGTCTGCAGCAGCAGATTGGTCAGATCACCGCAATTGAAATGAGTGCGTTCTATAAAGATATCAGGGATCTTCTTGCGGTGCAGTCCATTAGATATGAATCAGAAAAATATGGACCATCGAATTATGCCATTTATATGAATAAAGACTATGGAAATGTAAAAGGGTATACGTTTAGCCTAACAAAAAGATATGATCCCGTATCACGAACCTCTGCTTTTGTTGATTATACCTATCAGGTCACGGAAGGTAATAGTGTCAATTCAGGATCATTTTACTATAATGCATTATCGGGTGAACAAGAAGAAAAGCGTATCGTTCCTCTCGCTTGGGATCAGCGTCATATATTTAATACGAACTTTTCTGTAGGTGATCCAAGAAATTGGAATCTAGGAATTATTAGTAAATTATCCAGTGGTTGGCCCTATACGCCGAATATTCCGGATGCTAATTATGTACCACAACCCAATAGCGGTAGAAAACCCTGGCAATGGCGCGTGGATATGAGAATTCATAAGAATATCAAAATTAGAAACCTTAATTATATTTTATATATGAAAGTTTATAACCTTTTGGATCGGAGAAATGAACGCTATGTATTTGATGATACAGGTCGCGCAGGTTATACTTATGTTTTCCAATCAACACAAGAAACTCAGGGCTTTAAAAACCACTATGGAGAGGCTGGGGTACATGAATGGTCAGAATATCAAGTAAGACCTCATTATTACACAGCGCCCCGTTCAATAAATATTGGTTTTTCGGTGGATTTCTAATGCACAGTTTTCGAGTTATTAAAATAATTGGNNTGGTGNCCCTGCTGCTTTCATTCAGTATTGCCCAATCAGAAAAAGCTAGACGATTTTCNAAAGAATGGAAAAAACAAGGACCTGACAAATCATGGAACTCGATCGAGCATGAGTATTTTTACAAATGGCGAAATCAAATTAGAGAAAAAAGAGCTATTTCAAATAATCAACTATTAAGACGTCAAAAAGCAATTTTAAATGGGAACAAGATCACAACAGAAATTTGGAACTACGGTTCCATTTCAAGTCCTGGTAATAGGGTTACAGATATTGTTTGGGAAGGATTAGGGTATGGGTACGAGTTTGGTCCATTTATTGGTGCAGAGGTAGAAGTCCCTGCTCAGAGCCATCAAGATGCATTCATTAAAACCGATAGTCTTGGAAATCCAATCTTAGATAGTGATGGAAATCCCATCTGGGCAGCTAGAGTAATCAGCGACGGATTAGTTTCTTTGGGTGGTGAAATCTCACCTGATGGGAAAACATTTTATGGATGGGAACCATTGGCCTATAATAAACAAGGGGTTCCCTATGGCGATCCAAATAGCGCTCGCATACCTACATCAAATGATGTAGATCGCGATCGAGATGGTAAGCCTGATAGTTGGCCTGAAGGATGGTATAACCCTAACTTAAAAAGATATGTATGGCCTGGTGCGCTAAGACAAGGATCTTCAAATTCAGATCTGGAATCATTTTTTGTCGTTGATGATCGCTCTAATAGAGAATTTAAATATTACCCTTTCCCAGATGATTCAACACGAATGGGTCTTGGCATAGAAATTGAATGCCGATATTACCAGTGGTCTAACCCTCTTGCAGAAGATGTGATTTTTATGATCTACAAGGTCACAAATAAAAGTGAGAAAGATTTGAATGAAGTGGTATTTGGTATGTGGGGTGATCCACATATTGGAGGACCTTCAAACTGGCAAGATGATCTATCTTACTTTGATAGAGATTTAAATATGGTCTATGCTTGGGATGAAGATGGTAAATCAGATGTAGCTGGCAGAAAGCCTGGATATTTTGGGTATATTTTTCTTGAAAGCCCTGGTGACCCCTACGATAATAAAGATAATGATGGAGATGGAATGGTGGATGAAAGCAGAAATAATGGTATAGATGATGATGGTGATTGGGATCCCAATAAACATGATGTAGGTGTTGATGGATTACCAAATACTGGGGACTTCGGCGAAAATGATGGATCACCTACGGCCGGCGATCCGTTTGATATTAGACAGCCGGGTGAGCCTAATTTTGAATGGACCGATTTAGATGAGTCCGATATGATAGGGCTAACCAGTTTTGCAGCGCCAGACTTTGGAGGAAATAATCGTATTTCAAAGGATGATTTTATCTATACAACCTATATGAACCCTGGTCAATTCGATGCATTAAATTCTGATATAGCTGGCGATAATATATTCCTATACGGTTCTGGAAGATTTACCCTTAAAGCAGGTGAAGCAAGGCGTTTCTCAATCGCATTATTAGTTGGCGATAGCTATGATGATCTTACTCTGAATGCAGAAACTGCAAGACAGATCTATGAAACAAATTATCAATTTGCCAAACCTCCAACGAAACCTAATCTTACGGTAGTGCCAGGCGATGAGAGAGTAACTTTATTTTGGGATGATATTGCCGAATCATCATACGACCCAATTTCAGAAGAATATGATTTTGAAGGTTATGCAATATATCGTAGCACTGATCCAAGCTTCTTGGATCAACAAAATATAACCGATATCAATGGATCTCGTTTCTTATTTGAGCCTTTAACTACAGCAACCGGTGGGTGGGCAAAATGGGATCTCATCAATGAATATCAAGGTCCAAGCGATATCCCATACACGGGTAGGGGGGTAGCCTATAATCTGGGTAATAATACTGGGCTGGTACACTCTTTTATTGATTCCAATAATGTAATGAATGGGCAAAGGTACTATTATGCAATTGCTTCTTATGACCATGGCACAAAAATAATGAATATTGGTCCAAGCGAATCATCTAAAACTATTACTTTAAATCCAGAAACAAATGAAATATTCCTAGATGTAAATACTGCAAGTGTTATACCGCGTGCGCCTGCTGCGGGATATACTAGTGGAAGTTGGGACATGATAGATTCAGTATCATACATTAGTCATATAGCTGGGTCCGGTACCGGTAAATTTAATTTAGAACTTCTTGACCCAAGAGCACTCGAAGATACCAATACTTTTCAAATTACATTCAACACTTCTCCCACTAGATATTCGATTGAAGATCTAAGACCAGTTATTGAAAACAGAATAATTAAAAAAGATATTTATGTCACCCTATTAAACAATCGATTAAATCCAGATAGATTTGAAATGAAATTAAATGGCGAAGTTATGACAGTAGGCAGCGACTACTCACTGTTTGCTGAGTCTGGTCAAATTGTCGTGCCTTCAACCTTTTCATCGCGCATCAATGATGGAGATCAAGTTGAGATTTCCTATACTTACTACCCACTTTGGGAAAGTAAACTTTTAAATCTTGAAGAATCCAATCCTGTCGTTGATGGATTAAAGCTGTACGCTAAAGATGATCCGCTTCGATTAAATGAAGATAATACCAAATGGCAGATTGGAAGTAATGCTAATTATAAAATCAATGTAAAGCCTTATAATAGTGATCCGGATAATTTGAGACCTTCTGATTATGAAATAAGATGGTTTGATGCAATCGCTGACACAAGTGCAATTGGTGGCGCAACTGCACCCTTTCAGATCTGGGATGTAACACCTGGTCGCTTACCATTTAAAAAGGATTTTGCCGTTCTTGATTACAAAATCAGAAACCAAACCTGGGACATTGAAGAAGAAGTTGTAATACTAGAGCCCGGCGAAGGGCTAAATATATCTTGGCAAATCACTATTTTGCCTGCGGATAATGCTACAACTGTAGAACACAAGTCCGGAGATATTTTCTACATTGCCACTGATAGGCCTTTTGATCAAAATGATATTTATCAATATAAAACCATTGCATCCAAAGTAGATGAAGCAAAAGCAAAAAATGAACTTGAAGAGATTCGTGTTGTTCCAAATCCTTATGTCGTAACCAATGTGCTAGAACCGCTAGATCGACAAAACCCTCGAGACCGTGGACCAAGACGAATTTATTTTGATAGATTGCCAGCTACCTGTAAAATAAAAATTTATACTTTAACAGGGGAGCTTGTTAAAGAAATTAACCATGAATCCGCATTTGATAATGGGCAAGAATTTTGGGATCTAACCACTAAAGATAATTTTCCAATTGCTTATGGTGTATATGTTTATCATATAGATGCTGGTAAGATTGGTGAAAAAATAGGAAGGCTTGCAATTATAAAATGAGGCGCTATCTACATATTATATTCTTCATAGGTATTGCCTTTGCTCAATTAGATAACACTGAGACTATATCAAAAACAGGTACTACTTCTGCCCAATTTCTTAAAATTGGTGCTGATGCAAGAGGGTCATCCATGGGAAATGCCTTTACTGCAATGTCAGGAGGAATTTCTTCAATGTACTGGAATCCCGCTGGAATGACATCAATAAGAAAAATGGAAGCGGTTTTTCTTAATTCAGATTGGATAGCAGGTATAACATATAATTATGCTGCTTTCGGCTTGAGCCTAGGACAAAATGGCGTTATTGGATTTAGCATGACGAGCCTTTCGACCCCTGAAGACCTAGTAAGAACTGTTGAAAAGCCAAACGGAACTGGTGAATATTTTGATGCTAATGACCTAGCAATTAATATTAGCTACGCTAGGCGCTTAACAAACAAATTTTCCATGGGCGCAAATATAAAATACATTAGCCAAAGCATCTGGCATGCAAATGCAAATAGTGTCGCTGCAGACTTAGGAGCCCTATTCATTACTCCATTTAACAATATTAGACTNGGTGCTAGTTTGTCAAACTACGGTTCAGATATGCAAATGTATGGAAGAAATCAAAAGTTTAGCGTTGATCCAGACCCTATAAATGAAGGTAANGTCGAATTTGTTAATGCTATGTATGAAACTGACAAATTCCCATTACCATTAATATTTCGCGTTGGTTTATCTGGTGAAATAATAAACACCATTAATAATAGGCTCTCGTTTGCCGTAGATGCGCTGCACCCAAATGATAATCTGGAATGGGTCAATGCAGGTTTAGAATATGCATCAATGGATATGTTTTTTCTCAGAGCTGGTATGAGCACTTTATTTAGAAACGATACAGAGGAAGGCTTAACCCTTGGCTCCGGTCTTCATTATAAGATAGCTGGTTCATCTACGCAGATAAAACTGGATTATGCTTACTCTACATTTGGAAGGCTAAAAAATGTACAACGATTATCAATCGGCGTTCATTTCTAAATCATAATTAACTATGATTTACTTTCCATATCAAGAAAGTAAATTGGCATAGCAAGCGACAATCCCACACCAAGCATCATAATAAAATATTTTAATGGATTAGGTCCCTTGCCACTTTGATACCTATAGATGATATAAGTAGAGAATGTAATTGCAGACACACCTAAGTCTGCAGCCATCATTCGTACTGCGTTATTATCAAACCAGGCAGAAAAAAATTCACTAATAGAATATTGATCAATAACTATAGAAGAAACCATTGCCCAATAAGGCAGCGCTACCCCAAGGATTGCTAATACGATGAATGCCTTTTTCATTATTTATCCTTTATTTTAATAATATTATTTTTTGATAATCAGAACTGAACTGGGAATTAAATNATATGATATATACTCCACCAGAAACGGGCATATTATTTTCATTTAATCCATTCCATCGTATGCGATATGTTCCAGGGTNATAACTATTGTAATTGAATGATTTAACTTTTTGACCTAATATATTTGAAATTGTAATAGTTACCTTTCCNCGAACATGTATATCAAATGGTATTACAATTGCATTATTAAACGGATTTGGATATGCTGGATGAAGTTTCGATGAAACAGGNACCGAGTTTTCTTCATCAATATTCAAATCAGCTTCAAAAACTGCTTCTAGTTTTGATATATCGCTAACATCGACAATCATTGAAGAAAGTGAATCTTTAATGCCGCGCCACTCCTTAAACTTAAACCCAGATTTTGGTTGGGCTGAGATANATACTGGAACACTTGGGAAATAATCGCCTGACCACTGACTNTGATCAATATTTATTGAATTTATTTTTACTGCACCTACGCCAGGAGGGTCTACTGATACATTGATTGTTTCATGCNTGGGNAGATNGAATGTGCTTTTGATATGCCTCTTTATATAGAACTCTCTTAAATCGCTAAATGTTTTAATGCGAGCTATTTCTGCCTCCCAATTAATATTCTGATTCCAGCGCTGGTGATGCTGCGTGATATATTTTGTTATTCCATTTTTAATTTTGACAAGTTGGTTATTTAGATTTTCCGGTAAAAATATTGAATTTAAATAATCACAATAGGTATTAATGAATTGATGTTTAAAGGAATTATTTTCCATTAATTTTCTAAATAAAAATGTGCTCCATGGGGGATTTGGCCATCCTGGGCCATTAGCCTCTAACGCAAAATCAATAGTATTGAATTTATGATGATCAGACATCCATTTTGGAAAGGCAAAACCAAAATCTGTATCATATAATATCCAACTCCACTTGCCTCCTTCGCGATTATCTCTCCATAGCTTCACATTATTTCCAGGCCAGTCTCGATTATCGATAAATGTCTGAACAACGTGATATTTTATGTACCCTTCAATATCCATCCAATCATTAATAGTGGCATATATACTGGGATTGCTTACATCATTGGATGAAACATATTGGATGAGGTTTAAAAAGTCATTTTTTGAACCATGGATAGTCTCTAGGTTATCTTCAAATCCCCCATTATATGCAAGTAGGTCAATATGATTTGCTGGAACATCATGATGAGATGAAATAAAGTGTTCACTAATTTTTTCGCGCATATTATAAATCCCCCAATACTCTCCATTGATATAACCAATTACGGGCCTATATTGCTGATAATCAATACCAATATCTTCAATAATATTTACAACATATCCATCGCGAAGCATGGTTTGATCCCAATCATTGCCTGAATTTCTGAGTACAAAAGATTCATAATTTTCTATGTCACTTTTTGNAAATAATTGAACCTCAAAATTACTGGTACCGTATTTCTTTCTAGCAAACACTGAAAATGATTTTTGGGGATTTCCCCTGCTCCACCCACCAAAAATCTTAATACCACCATTCGCACGATAGGTTTGAGCATTTACATCCAAAATTTCAAACTGAGCAGGGCGTTCCCAATCCTCCCAGAAATTTGCTCCAAAATGCGGAAAGTCTTGCGCAGCTCCTGGGCCCTTAACATACATACCTGAATTTGGATCAAAGAGATCAGATGGGCTTGCGTTGAGTATCATAACCGGTATATCAGGTTGCTGGCCAAATAAGTATGTTTGCGATTCAACCTTTGATGGCATCCATCCATCTAAATATGATCTAGAGCGCACCGGGGTATTAGAAGTAATATTGATTGGCGCTGTATACAAAGTAGATTTTTCTGTAGGCTCAGACCCATCAAATGTATAATATATTTTTGCCTCTGCATTAGGAGCGCTTAATAATATGGCTTGGCTATTTGCATAGAATCCTGATGGGCTAGAAAAAATTGGAGGATCTAGAAAACCATCGTATCCTGTGCTAGGGTTAGGTTTTCCGGGTGTAGTTGCATCAAACAGTTTCCATTCGCTTCCTTGNGAAACCCTTCCTTTGGACTTATCAGTAGGAATAAAGCCTGTAAATAATGAATCAATAATTACAGCACTTGGATCAGATAATAAAAGATATTCTCCATTGGACTTTAATTTGAAATTTGAATGCANATAGGTAGCAGGAAGATTAATCCTAGAATCAGGTATTCTAGGATTTTCAATATTAGTAGTATATCCAATAGTTAAAAATGGAATACAAGAAAGGTCGGAAGATGTATTTGAATAATTATGCACTTGAATTGCCAATACATTCTCCCCGCTTTGTAGTGGAAATTGATCATGATCAATCACAATTTTTTCAGGAAATCCTCCTGTGTATATCTCTGCCTCATGCAAATTTGTTGCGGTTTGGTCAAAGCTTATTTGAGAGTTTTCAGCACCCAAATTCTTTCTTGAAAATTCTTTGCCGTTTAGATAAGCAATATATCCATCATCATAATCCAAATGAAAAAGGATCATTCCTACATCGTTTGGATTTTCTATAGTAAACGTTTTTCTTACAAAAACAGATACAGTTTGCGAAATGGTAGTATTGTCATCATTATCGCCGTATCCAATTCCACTGGGCCCTTCCATCCAACCTGCTGGGTTATAATTAATTGAGTTCCAATTTGTTGGAGGTGCATTATTTTGTGACCAGTAATACCATTTGTCTCCTACTGTAATTTCAGCATGCCATGATTTGACTAAATTCTTTTTATCTTCATTGGACGCTAATACTAAGAGATAATCATTAGGCTGAATGGAAATATCAGGAAATTTCCACTTCAATTTTTCTGATAAGTCATCACTAAGCCCATATCCATCTAGATTAACTGGTGATCTACCAAAATTATAAATTTCTATCCAGTCAGGTGTATCCCCATCCTCATCATAAAAACTTGAACTGTTACTAGAAACAATTTCATTAATCTGTAATGACTGGCCAAATAATAAAGAGCTAATGAAGNTAATTATAAAGATTTTCATTCGATCAATTAACTCTATCTAATCAATGTAAATTTTTCTTTGATCGTTTTTTCTCCATCATCAATTGTTACAAAATAAATCCCATTGGATATCACTTTTCCATTGATATCCTTAACATTCCAGCTATAATTATTTTCACCAACTTTAGGTGTTGATTTTTTCCACCATATTAACTGACCATTGATATTGTATATTTTGATACTTGCAGGATTATTAGTAAGCGATTCAAATTCAATGTTAAGGTAATCTTTAATTGGATTTGGATATAGTTTATGACTAAAAATTCTTAAACCTTGGTTGGCTTCCTTGGATTGTATTTTCAATAATTTTAGATTGGCTCCATTTCTACTAACCAAAACCATTAATGAATGCTGACCCTTAGTAAGGCTGGCTTCACCAATTAATGTTTCTGTCCAAATTTGATCGCCGCCCGTATTTGGAAGATCAATAGGCTCAATAATTTTATTACCATTTAAAAAAATTACAATTGAAGCGCTATTGTTTTCTGAAGCAGACTTAGCATGGAAAAGATATGGTCCTTCCTTAATTACATTTACAGTATAATTCATATACTCACCGGTCTCNGTCCAGCCAATATTATAAGGAACGATCGTGGTGTCTGTTGATCGTTCAATATCAACACCATCATTTCGATAAGACCATCCTGAATTACCTCCTTTGGTTTGACTTCCTACTCCAGTTCGCATATAATCTACATCCATATAAGAAATACCTAGTGCGCCTAAATCGTAATCAACAAAAGCGATTGATCCAGGAATGATATGATTTTTATATGGTTTACTTTTTACTCTGTAATCCTGATCAATCAATGAGGCAATAACATCTCTTTTTATTTCACAATTATCATATAATAAACCCTCTGCCATTTCGTCTAAACCAGCGATGCTAATCAATAAATCCGGTTTTNCAATTTTTCCATCCCAATAATCTAAGATAGTGCGATAATTATCGGTAATCGGAACAGAAGCAATGGATCGTATAGAATCAAATTTTTTATAGGTCCACCAGTTCCATCCAATATTTTTTGATTCTACTAATTCAATAACCCTTGACCACCACTCATTAGAATTTTCTCCGAACTCTCCTAGCCAAAGCGGCGTATTAGTTCGATTGCTTAAATTAATTAGATACTGAATAGTGCCAAGAGTTACATCGTTCCAGTATTTGTGAAATGCCCAAACCATGTTCGTATCAAAAGCTGGCTCCATCCCCCCAAATGAGGTTGAGTAATAATTGCCATTGACAAAAATTATATGATTTTGATCATATTTTCTAATTCGATTTCTAATGCGCCTATGTAGATCTCTATTTTCTTTATTGCTCATACCATTAGGTAAGACTGGTTCATTGATTAGATCATATCCGCCTATAGTTATTTCGGTGCTATAGCGCCTTGCAATTTCAGCCCATAAGTCAATCAACCAATTCTGATTATCAGCACTGGTCCATAGCTCTGCGGTGCCGTGCGCATCGGCTATTTCTCCAGGGCTTTGACCTCCGGGCGCAGCGTGCATATCAAGTACAACATAAAGATTATATTTTTTACTCCACCCAATAACACTATCAATTACAGCAAATCCTTTTTCAGAATATTCACCTCTAATTGGGCTAAGCGCTTTATAATGAAGGGGTAATCTGATAGAATTAAAACCCCATGACGCTAGCATTTCTATATCTTTTTCTTGGACAAAATTTCTCTCAAATTTATCATAAAATTTATCCGCTTCCACCTCGCCAACAAGATTGACTATTTTTTCTCTAATCGTAGTTGGCGAACCTGAGCCAGGTATTTGAAACATATATCCTTCGGGTACTTGCCAGCCGCCAAATGCTACACCTCTCAAAATTACTGTATTCCCAGCCCCATCAACTATTCTTGTACCAGAAGTCTGAAGATATTGGGAAAATGCCAATGAGAAAAGNGCAATAGATGAAAAGAATATTAGATTAATTTTCTTTACTATATACCCGAACATATTCTACTTCCATCTCGGTTGGGAATTTTGTTGTTTCATCTGGTTGTCCAGGCCAATCTCCGCCAACTGCAATATTGATTAATAAATGAAATCGTTGATTGAACGGCCAGGATTTGTAGTCGTTTTTTTCATCATTTTGAAAGGAAAAATATTTTTTATCATCTATCAGAAAATCTATTCTATCTTCATACCATTCTATAGCATATACATAAAACTTGGTGCTAATGTCATCAAGAAGTTGGGAGCCACCTCTTTGCGTATTAATTTTGTGATTATACGATTCGGTATGAATACTACCATGCACTCTACCTGGATCAAAACCAACATGCTCCATAATATCTATTTCACCACTTTCAGGCCACCCGCCATACATCCAGTCTGTTGGAAGCATCCATATCGCGGGCCAAATACCTTGACCTAAGGCTAATTTAGCTTTGACCTCTACCCTACCATAAAGCCAATCCCCTTTGCCAGAAGTACGTAATCTTGCTGATGAAAAATACCTAAGATTATTAGGTGATCCAGTTCCTTGCGGTACAAAATCTGCTCTGATAATCAATTTCCCATCTCTTATAAAAGCAGAAGAATCTTGATCGGAATAATATTGTAATTCATTGTTACCCCAGCCATGTCCACCAATCTCATGCGACCATTTTTCAAGGTTCAGCGCTGTATCGGTAAATTCATCATTCCATACAAGCTTCCATCCTTCCCTATCCCATTCATTAACAGGGGTTATCTTTTCTGAGCTTTTTGGATNATCGCATGCAATCAGAAGAAGTAGTAGTGCTGGAAATAATTTATTCATTTGACTAAAGAGATTTTTTTTATCTGAAGCTCATTTGTATTGGTAGCNCGTACAAAATAAATGCCTGCGCCTAAATTGTTNGAGTTCCATTGAATATTACTGCTTTTTGTTATTGTTTGGTTATTTAATATTAAATCTACTTGCCTACCTAGAATATCAACAATATCGATTGTTAGTTTTTGATTGATACTGGATTGTATAGGTATAGTCAAATGATTATTAAATGGATTTGGGTATAATTCACCTAATTCAAATGATCGAGGTAGTTCAATAGGGTTAAAGCCCAAACCCTCTGTTCTATTAATGACCAATCCATTCAAGAATGGCCCTGCAGCTCCATAACCTTGACCGTAAAGATTTAAATCAAAATGGATATCTAGAATTCCATCGGTAACTGGAATATATTTAACCTTTTTATCAAAAGCGGTGTGCATGCCGACCCGGCTAGATACATCTAGATTGGTTATATATTCTTCGCCTTCAATGCGCACATTGAAAGCCCGACCATTTGCCTGGTAATGATTATCAGAAAACATAAGGGTAATATCGTAAATGCCAGGGATAACGCGAGCTCTATAGACAGCAATTCGCTCAGCAGACGATCGATACACTCTATCATTTGAAGTATTTTTAATATTGATATTCGAAATGGATTGGTGATTACCGTTCATATGGCCGTAATCCCCATCATCATACCACCAAAATTTATCAGCTAAAAAATCGCCTACTTTTTCTCCGCCAACATTAATCTTAAGTGGAAGTTTCGCCGGTTTTACGTTTTTGATAATCAATATTTGATTGGTTTGACTATTTCCAAAAATATCTTTAATACCCGATAGGGAAATTCTATATGTTTTGTTTTCATCCATCCCATTTGCAGATAGATGTACAGTCCTTTGATTCGGATCAAGTATAATCTTATTTATTTGAACATCATTAATCGTATAGCTTGCTCTATTGAATGCACTGGTTGAGTCAAGCTCTTCTGAAAATTTTAGTGAAATCAAATTATCAGATCTGTAGCCGTATAGCCCTTTGGGTCCAATATTATCTTGATATCCAAACGCATTATTATATGTTAAACACAGAATCATTTTTCCATCCCGATAAACAACATTTTGAGGTTCAAATTTTACACGATTACCTGAAAATGTATGCGTAGCCTTTTCCCATCTATCAGAGTCAAAGCTATTGAATTCATCCTTCCATTTTAATTTGAATGCGTTATCTGAACCATAATCACCGGATCCAGGCACATATTCATAATAGGCAGCGTAATCATAATAGGCAAAACGGGGAATAATGTCCTCATTCCATTTCCCAACCCAATCCTCATAGACAGGCACCCAAAGATTCATCATAATCTTTTGAGCGTATTTTAATGTAGATATATAATTATGCTTTGGCAGATCTTGCCTATAGTATTCTACGCCATCAACAAACCATGCTACATAAGTTGGTGTCCATTCAAATGCGTAATCATGGTATTCAATGTGAGGATTAAAGTTCTCAATATAATTTTCTCTGAGGTGACTTGACTGTCCGGGCGTTATCGTATTCATGCTAACAATATTTTCCCATCGGCCTAATACCTCAAAGTCAATCTCATTCCAAATATGAGACCCATTGATTAATTCATCCTGGTAGGTGAAAAATGATGAGACCAATCCATCACCTTGTGCAGATTTGAATCTCGCTTCAAATCTGCCATATAGATAGGATTCTTTAGTCCTAAGTTCACCGCCAAAATATTTTTGACCAAACGATAAAGAAATCAGGCAATAAAAGGCTAATAAATATTTAATTGAGTTTTGAGCCATAATTAAGATAGCTATCATCTGTATAAGATGGAAAATTTGGTACCATTACTGGGTAGGGTACATTGCTCTGCGTCACAAACATATCAACATTGGAAATTTTGATTTGTTCAAATAAATCAGTATTAATGTAAATACTCTTATCATACTTGTCCTGCAATTTATCAATAATCGGCTTCATATTGATATGACGATCTTGTAAGGTTGAATTTTGATCGTAAAGCTTTGAAGATTGATAGGCAAGAAAGCTATCTTTCCAAATCATTTCACTTTGAGCCACCTCAAAAGATTTATCTAATTCCATATCATAAGCTTTGATTGTCAGAAATTTATCCTGAATAAAATCAATGATCGCTAGCTTAAACTGCTCAGGAAATTCTTTAGCATTCATTTTTTTCTTTCTAAATACCAAAGGGTGCGACAATAGTTCTTTTTCAAATTTTTTGATTTTCCAGGCATTGCCATTCACCTCAAAAAGGGGAAGATCAGAAAAGTCGTTATCAAGCGGCCTTAAATCCTCAACCGTCAAAAACTCTCCACTATTAAATAGTGCGCTTGAGATTGCAGATTCTTTTTCTTGTCGCGACCTAAAGAATCTTTCACCAAGCGCCTTAGCGTATGGCTCTAATACATCACGATTGAATGCAATCTCTTTCCCTTGCATCACTTCAGCTACAAATGCTTTATATACTTTTAGGCCTTTTCTTTCTTTTAACGTATTCACTACCTGTTCACGTCGTTCAGTGATTGCTTTATCGGTCATAGCCATCCGATCGGTCCAACCATTGATCTTCATTAGGAAAAATGAACCATCATCCAATTGAAATGGGCCAACGATTTGATTTTTACTTACTGGGCGATTAAATAAAGCTTGATTAATTATTGCATTATTGGGTTCTTCCCATTTAACCTGACGGGTTGGGATATTATCTCCAAAATTAGACCTATAGATATCTTCAAATGGAATGTTATCATTCAACGCACTTTTCACCGAATCTAAAAATTGCCCTCCAGGGAATGAAAAATGACTAATATTATATGTTCTACTTGCCATTTTATAATAATGGCGGATCTCCTCCCGGTCAAGAGATGACTTTGAATAGCCTTCGTTGTAATATAAAAGCTGTCTCATCGATTGCTCTTTGCGTCCTTGAATAAACGCAGCTGCTCCTGAATTAATTGTATTTACTCCTGACGCTTCTATTTCAATAGCCAGCAACTTTTCTGCGATTAGATTATTTAATATTATTTTTTTATGTAAGTACAAATTGCCCTTACAATAATCAGGGCGGATAGTGTATTCAGCGCGCTGTAAAAAATCTTTTGAAGTAATAATGCGATTGCCAACCTTTGCAAGGACATCATCTGGTGTTTGCGATAAACTATCCTTTGCGCATCCAATAATAAAGAGTAATGGAAGTAGGCGAATTAGCGGCAAAAGAAAAAACTAAAATCCAACGCTAATGGTGTATGAACTCAAGTCTCCTAATAATCCTGCCGTTCTTCTAGAATAATCCAACTGAACAACTTGATTGTTCATTAAATTGATTTTAACTCCTCCGCCATAAGTAGGGCCAAATTGGGAATCCTTCATGAATAGTGATTTGTATCCAGATCTTAAATATAAACTTCCTTGTCCAGCCATACGTAGCTCATATTGGCCACCAACATTGATATATTCAGAATTGTTATTGGGGTGGACAGCATCCACAGCAACTACCATGCGGTGCACATCGGTATAAATCGGCTTTACACCTACACCTATTCTAAATAGCAAGGGGAGCTCCCAGCCTTGAGGGCGAAATTGCCCTGCAACATCCGCAAAGTTTCCATCTTCATAAGGGGAAATATCAATAGGGTTTAATAAATCAATCCCATCATACTTCATCCGTGTACCATAATTTGAAATGCTCATACCAATTCGCATTCCGTCTTCTTTTTTTCCTGTTGGCGAAAGAAATTCTGTATTAACAATTGAACCCACATCAAGAGCAAATGCATTCGCAGTAGAGTGCCATATTTTTGATGAAATTACTTTTGCAGTAGCTCCAAAAGAAAACCATTGAACAATTTTTCTAGAAAAAGTTAAGCCCGCACTATATTCATTGGCTGAAAAATTTTCGCCGGTACCTTCTTGTTGAGACATCGAAGTAACTTCCATATCACCATAACCCATATGGGTTAGGCTTAATGCAAAAGTACCTACCCTATTAACGTGGATTGTTGATCCTACAAACATCATATTAATATCAAGGACCCAAGGTTGGAGCATAAATGAATTCTCATTTTTATTAATAAATGCTATCGCAGCAGGATTCCAATACACTGCTGATGGACCCTCCGCTATAGTTACCCCTGCATCCCCCATCGCAGCATTGGAACTACCAACGCCAATTTCCAAAAAATTAGCTGCAGTCGATCCGTACCGATTGATAGTTTGCGAGAAAATTGTTGAACTAATCAGCAATAAATAGAGTAGGGATCTTCTTATCATTTGATCACCGCAAACTTTCCAAGTTTTTTGTCACCTGTTTCAAGTGATTCTACATGGTATAAATACATACCAGCAGCAATCTCTAGCCCTTCTCTTGTGAGCATATCCCAATGGACCGTTCCATCCTGGGGTGAGTTGTTCACAGTTATTTCATCCACTAAAATCCCGCTTACAGTAAATATTTTAATCCTGGCTTGTGCGGGAATATTTGTAAATAATAAACGTCTGCGTTGATTCAGAAATTGATTGGAAACAGCAGGCTCCATCACATTTGTAGCAACGTATGGATTAGGAACCACTCGAATATCTTTCATCGTATTTTTTAATGAATCGGCATTCAATTCATCATATGAATTGATGGTAAATATTATATTATCTGTTTTCCAAAATGGCCTGATAAATTTCACGCGGAAAACATCATCGCTTTTTGGGTAGGTCGCATCAGAGGCCAGTGAGAAATCGATAATAAAAGCTGTTCCACCCCATTTTTTGTCCTTACTAACCCCACCTACAACTATGCGATCTTCATACTTATCATATTGTCCATTTTTGTTTACATCATAAACAACCATATCCATAATTTCATAATCTCCATCGCTTTTTTGGATTGTATTATTTTTGACATAAAAATTGAAATTTTGACCCAATAAGATCTGATTGGTTGCAATCCGCTTATCTTCCTCATCTCTTATATTCAATTTAGATGTGGCAACTGTTGAGTAGCGCGCAGGATCAGCAGTGAAAATAATATCATAATCCCAAGGCATATATTTAGACTCTCTAGGTGTAGGAAAGATTCGCATGATCCCGCTACCTTGAACCCATCCAGAATTTGCATAATCATATGATGGTTCTGTAAATGGTTGATCAATTCTTAGTTGAATACCATCAAAAACATCGGATTTGACTACTATATCAGGATTGAGTGTCCAAGCGCTTAGCGAATCTAAATAAAGCAGATTACTACCGACATATTTTTGTGCGTTTTCAGAATAAACCAGTTCTGATGTAGAGGAATTATAGACATTGATTCCGCTCGTTGTATATAAAATTCCATATTCATATGATGCAAGTTGAGAGACCGTATCCACTTCAAATTCTACAAGATATTGATTATTAGGACGAATACTCGCCTGTGCCAACAGCACAGGTTCAACCGTTCCTCCGCCTGATAGATTGCTCTCATTAATTGTTATATCTGGAGACTGATATCCTGCCGCAGGTTTAGTGGGTGTAACAATCGCAACATTCTTACCTATCGATCGGACTTCCTCTGCTTCGTTTAATTCTACAACGACATTATTCTCAGATGGGGCGATGCCAGGACCAATGTTTGGAGCCCCATAATCATAGGCAACTAAACCATAGTAATAGGTACGGCCATTCATTACGGTATTATCAACAAATACGTGCGAGATTCCATTATCGGTTCCAAGATTATAGGCTACGCCATTAATCAATCCAAAATCAGTGAAGCCAAATTTTCCATCTTTGATATCGCACTGAAAAATAGGCTTCATGAATGTCGGCGTACCATAACCATCAGTGATTACTTCTGCATCTGAGAAATATTTATCGGTTGCCCTAAATACTTTGTACCCTTCAAAGTCATTAATATTTCCTAAAAATGGATCGCGCGTTTTGGTATCTGAAACATTATCCCAAGTGAGGATGACTTTCCCATCGGCGGGCGTAGCGGTAAGGGTAGGCATTTTAGGTGGCTGAGCAAATCGGTAGTCTTTTTCATAAATGACCTGAACAATCTTTTTTAATTCATAAAGAGAAGGCGCTGTATGATCAGAAGAGTTTAAACCTTCTAATGGATCGAAGGAGTGTAGTTCAGCCATTGAAATTCTTTCTGATCTTCCGCGATAAAGCGGGAAGGGTCCGGATGCAAAAATCTCAATAAGGTTTGAAATATTTTCAATGTACTCTTCTAAAACATTTTCTCCAATCAATTCCCACATCGCTTGATCATTTTTAAACCACCAGGTCTGATTTGATTGTGAATGACTGGGAACAGGGAATAATCGAAATGAGGTCAGTCCAATCATATCAGATTCAGAAACATCTGTTACGGCAAAATTTGGTTCAGAACCTATACCTTCTTTATAATCTGGCTTGTGATTACCTTCGCCTTCATCGGGCCCTGTATAATTCAACTCTCCAGGTGCAACCCCATCCAATCCAATGTCATCACCAAAAAACTCCGATTCAGAATAAATTCCATCATTATTTAAATCTTCACCATCTTCCCAATCTTGATCCTCATCTGCATCCCAATGCTCTTTAAGATCCTCTTCTTTTAATCTATAGAACGATAGAAAATCTTGGAGGTTATGAATCCCATCAGTGGGGCCAATTTTGTTTACGGCTACATTATCTCTTTTTTCATTCAATAGCCCATCTTTATCATTATCTTCATTATCATAAGGAACACCTGGACTTTCTAGATAAGCAAATCCCATAGTGCCCGTAGGTAGGCCACCCTTACCAATCCCATTAATATCCCATGAATAGGACATATCTAAATCCGTGTCAAAAAATGCTAACTCATCACTTCCATCATCACCAATCGCATTATCAACCCAATAGCCAAATGCGACCTCCGTCAAATCATAATCAGAAATATTGGCAATACTATACTCCCAGAATATTGCATCTCGTGCTTGGGGGTTGTTCCATTGAAATCCCCTAGCCTCAACCCGCAGCCCAAGGCCACCCCATGGGTTTCCAGCTCCAATGGTTACTTGCTTATTAATTTCACCAATCGTTTTTCCTTTTCTAGGATAATAACGTACCCGATCAGGAAGCTCTAGGTATTCTTGGTCTTGTGCATCATTAACAACAAAATAGGTTTCCATATCTGCATAAATAATTCCACGTCCGAACCTGCCGTCCCACTCGCCCGGCCATTTAGTTTCACGACCAATAGATGGCCATCCATTTGTTGGCCATGAACTTGGTCTATTGCTCATCGCAGGGTATTCACCGGTCTCATTAAAATATCCAAAAGCTGGATAAAATCCATATTCAAAAGTTCCTGCTGGATTGACATCCATTTCTTCGCGGTAGCTTGTTTGAAGAAAATAAAGCTCATGAAGATCATCTGCGTTATCGATAATGCTTCTATCTGTTACAACGGTACTATCAATTCTGGTCGTTGGGTCATCTTTGATATAAACCTTGGCACCAACAAGAAGCCCAATCCCATCTACCATTTTAAGACCATCTAGATTATTGGGCCATCTAGATACATTTGATTTTGGCCAATCTGAAAGTTCTGTTGTATTTCTAAAATAGAGGAAGACTCTATTTCCAGTCATATAACCTTCGCGCTCTGCTGCTATATCACCTGCAGGGTCTTCAGGTCCTTCATATTTTTTGCTTTGGGCAAATAGCAATGGAATAGTTAATAATAAAATACAGAGGTGTTTTAGCATTTAAAAATTAACTCCCATGGAAAACTTTACCATTCTAGGAGTTGCAAACATGGATGGGTTCTTGATACGATCTTCATAATCATTGAAATCACTTCGATGACCCGCTAAATCCGTTTCCTTGATCACTGCAGTATAAGCACGACCCGTACCGCCATTGACCCAATTCTCATTCAATCTATCAAATAAATTATATACAGCTAAGCGAAAGTTGATCTTGTAATCTTTATAGATTGGCATATTGTAGTATGCCATTAGATCTGCATTATATTTTGCAGGGCGATAATCATTATTTGGATAGAGATTTATACGCGAAAGTCTGCTTTCTTCAATTGGGGAAAATGTATAGGGTGAGCCTGAATTATAATAACCAGTAATCGAAGCTCCATAATTTGCAGTATTGTAGGCTAGAGTAGCATTAAATGTATGTCGTTGATCCCAGCTCATTGGAATAAATCTATTTACAGGATCCATGCTTGCTCCAGATCGTGAAAATGCTTGTTGGGGATTATCAGCATTTCCCCTTGTATATTGGAGTGTATAATTTATCCATGATGAAATAGGCCCAGACTGCAGATCAAATTTGATTTCAAGTCCTCTAGCATTTCCATAATCTTTATTGCTATACAAACCGTATTCAATTTGATTGTACGTACTAATTATTCTGGTGCTTAGTAAATTATAAATATCGCGGTAAAAAAGAGAAACTTCCAAGCCTGCCCCAGGAAAGAGCTGTTGCCATAATCCAATTTCATAAGTTACCGTCTTTTCAGCTTTTAATCCCGCATTTCCCATCACGGTAGAATAATCATTGGGCGCAATCAAAAATGAATGGTTCTGAAATAAGGAATACATAGGAGGCATTTGGAAAAAATGACCATAGCTAAAATGGAGAACTGCTGCATCACCAAGTTGGTATGCCAATCCAAATCTCGGGCTAATTTGGGTTTGCGGTTTAGCATTAGGATAACTAGAAGTCATGCTGTCTGGCAAAGAAAGTTGATTCGCCGGATTACGTCTATCGGAAGGAATAGGCGAATTAGGATTAAAGGTATCGTATCTTAAGCCAAGATTAATTACCATTTCCTCAAATTCCATTTTGTCCTGAATGAACGCAGACATTTCATTAGGTTTTACTGTGTACACATCGGCATATAAGGTGGAATCGCCCAATATATGTGGTTCGTATAGATCGGCTTCTTCAGCAGTCCCAAAATATTTGTTTCTAATCTGATGCCATGCATTATCAATATTATAACTGGTAAAGTTCAATCCCGTTTTAATACTATGATTTTTATTTACAATCCAATTCAGATCAAATTTTGAGTTAACGCTATTCACCGTTCTTTCATCATGATGTTTTTGCTGTCCTCCCGTATAAAACCCAGGTCCAAAACTTTCTAAATATTTGTCATGAACATAATTACTATCTAATGGGTCTTTATATAAATAGCCACCCGAATAATTTTCAGTAGTAGAGAGCTTCAGATCATAAAATAGATTAGTAGATAATAGATGATTCCATTGGAAGGAAAAGAAATTGGTTTTACCATATCCGGCTGCCATCCCATCGGGATTATATTTAAATCCATGGTCATATCCATGAACTTCGTCTTGATCTGTTGAGAATAATGTTGAGAATCGAATCCCGTCAAGCACCTGAAAAGAAAGCTTGCCAAGTACACTGCTACCATACCACCGGTTCATACTCACATAACTAGAATCACCCGTATTTTGCGTGGCCCATAGCAACGGATTGTCGCTATAATAATTACTGATATCAGTGACATTATATCGTCTGATTCCATTTAGGTGATTGCGATTGCTTTGATCGCGAATATTTAAAAAGAAGAAGACCTTATCTTTGATAATTGGTCCACTCAGTTGAAATTTATAATCTTGGTTGCGGTTAAATACTAATTGATCAAGACCTAAGAAGATGTGTGAATTTCCAGTTACATATTCACCAAACCCTGTAGAAAAAGATCCACCATACCTATTAGATCCATCTTTAGTGACCGCATTAACAACCCCACTCATCGCATTTCCATATTCAGCATTAAAGGTACCTGTAATCACCTCAAGATCTTGAATGACGTCGGGTTCAATACTAAGCATGGATGATGAACCTCCAAATACCTCATCCACTTTAATTCCATCCACTAGATACGTTACTTCAGTCATTCTGCCACCACGAAAATGGCCTTCCACAACACCAGCTTGCATACCAACAATTGCGCCAAGATCCTCTACTGCTAATTTCTCAATTTGATCGGTTGAAATATTTTTTATAGTAGAAGTTTGGTCTTTCTTTGTAGTGATAGCATCCACCTCAACCGTAACAGTTTCACCTTGAATTACCGTAGCTGTTAAAACCGCATCAATTGTAGTCGTTCTATTTACGGATACCCGAACGTTTTCAAATACCAATTGTTTATAGCCAATCATGTCAACGACTAATGTGTAAACACCTGGCTTAATATTCACAATTGAATAATACCCTTCAAGGTCACTAGCGGTACCTAAATTGGTATCTTTGACAATGACGTTTGCGGCAATTAATGGCTCATTGGTATCGCCATCTTTAATGATGCCAGAAATTTTACCTGTAGTTTGGGCCATTAAACCCATAGTAAAAATTATATTTAATGATAATTGTAAAATGAATCGCATTTATTGACTTGGTTTTTCAATATGAATATAAAAAAAATAGGGACGAGATTCCTCGCCCCTATTTTATTAAATCAATAATCCTATTTCATTAGGATCATTTTTTGTGTTCGCGTAAAGCTCGAGGACTCTAGGCGATAGAAGTACACACCGGATGGCATACTAGAAGCATTCCACATCACCTTATGGGTTCCGGCAGGTCTATATTCATCAACTAGCCTTACCAGTTCACGACCCAATACATCATAAATCATTAATCTGGTTGGCCCAGCAAGTCCTAATGAATATTCTATCGTNGTTGTCGGNTTAAATGGATTTGGATAATTTCTCTCAAGTGCAAAACTCGATGCAATCATATCATCTTCAGTGCTTAAGATATCTCCATCTTTCCTGCCAACATAGGTATGCGACCAGACTGATGGTGTTTGCCATGCATTGTCATTNTTGTTCTTAGACATGAAGAGATTGCCCTCCCAACCNGAACCATCATTATCGTGCCATGCTGGTTCGATTGGAATTCTCATTCCTTCTTTTGCAACAAACACTGAGTCTGTATTAATCTTTGCTAGTGAATCAAGTTGAATACTGAATTCAATTACAGCATTGGGAGAACCATTGACTCCAGAGTTAGCGTATGTGACATAGCTCTTATCGCTTAACCCGGTGGATGTTCCAAACTCTNCAAATGCGCTATCACCTAAGAATGCGAATTTATAATCTGGCTCAGCGCCTCTTCCAGCACCAGCATGCTTTGGCCCTCTTTGATCATACAGACCCATAAACACTTCCATCGCATCTTGCTCCCACCAATTGCCAGCACCAACATTGAATACATCATCGGTCACATCTGCTGCCATATATAATGTTCCGCCACCCACAGCAATATATAGTTTTATATATGCATCGTCATCATTATCAACGGTTGACCATACTTTTGGTGTTCCCATTGAATTTGTTGATACGCCCATCTCAAGCGGAATAATACCGCTAGATAGCCATTCCGAAAGGTCACCGTCAGCTTTAAAATTAGCTGGTGGTGTCATTGAAATTGTTGGTATGCCTCTTGCAACATTATTCACTGGTGCGCTCATCGCAGCCACTTTACTCTTGTTTCCAGCGGCGTCGGTTACTACCACAGCATAATACCAAGCTGCAGGGCGATCTGAAAGCGGAATCGTAAGATCATGGTACGCTTCTTGTGTGCCCTCTACTATACCCATTGCAACAACATCAGCGCCTTGTAAAGAGTCAGAGTGGGTAGTGCTAAATGCAGTGCGACTAGCATAGACGCTATACGTTTCTCCAAATTCACCTACTACATCATCCCAAACCACGGCATTAGTATACGTACCTGGGATTGCATCCACATTCTCAGCAACTGCTGGTGATACAAAATCAAATGAAGGCTTACCGGTCCAGGCTTCGGTGATCATCATTGTCTCGCCTGCATAGCCCTTGCCTTGCGCAATAAATTGGAAGACCTTGACTTTTGTAGTATCAAAACCGGATGTCGTGTTATCGCCATAGACAAAATCTTTCAAAGGAACTTGTACCGTATGCCATGCATCATCAGCTGTGATGCTGACTTCTTTGACAAGTTTACCGCTACCCGCTTCATACTGAAGGCGAATATTATCTCCAGAAAACTTTGCGGTCTTATATTTGAACTGTACGGTATCCTTCATCCATTCATAGCTCATGTCATGATTTGGATTGATGTTCCAGCCAGCGCCTGTGACGCCCCAGCCATCACCACCCATGGTCCATTTAAGTGCATTGGTTTCAGTTGAAGTACCCGCGCCAGATACAACTTCCAATGTGGAGGCGCTTCCATCTCCCCAGCCGAAAGGAGAGCCCATATCAGCGGGTGACGCTTTTCCATTGAAGTAGACAAATGGGGTGGTCTTTCTACCTTTTAAAGTTAGGTTGTCAATATAAACCGTTGCTGTTGAAACCGAGCGATCTGTGGCATTACCTGAGAATTCAAAGGTATAGCCTTTGATCCGATCGGTATCAAAGGTTGTATTGCCAGAAATTCCAGCCCAACCCGTGCGGTTGAATCCATTTTTATTATCCCAGTTGTTTGGGTCTTCTGTTAATGGAATATCCACTGTTACCCAATCAGATGTCGCATCGCCTAATCTAGGGACTGTAAATGAATAATAAAATTCACCCAGTGTTTTTCCACCGTCACCATCTTTTGGTTCATAGGTTGGGTCTACTACGTTACTATACTCCAGTACATTAAAACGTAGCTCAATAATACTTTTTGGTGCAGCATCCGTTGGCACATGGTATTGGAAAGAAACCGTGTCATACTTTGACCAGTCATAAAAACCATTTGCGGTATCGGGGTGCATATGTTGAATCTTTGAATAACCACCCCAACCTTCTGTTCCATGTACGCTAACATCAAGCTTCATAGAGCCTGACCCTTCAGCTTTTACATCTGTTGAGTAAGAAACATTTACAAATCCAGAGTCTTGAACTGCGCCACTATTCACCTCATAATGACCGCCAAGTGAATCGCCACCGGCAGCTGGTCCAGCAGATGGTCCCCAACCAAAGTATTGCCAGTACGCTGTATCCGTAGATGCGGCATCCATGGAATTGATCATGGGGGCAGTATCACCTGTCCAAGTTCCTGCTGCATGTGTACGTACAGGTCCAGTAGAACCACCACCAGTTCCGCCGCCGCCAGTTGATGACCAAGCAGTCCCATTGAAGATTGAATTTTGGGCGCCAGGAGTCCCATTATCAGCAGTGCTTGGACCCCATTCATCCCTATAAGTTCCACCGCCTTGATTATCTTTAGCAAAATCTTTTAACTCGTCCCTTTTGCCACCCCCATTTGAAGCATCATCATTTCCACCAGAAACATATCGGTGTGAATAATAGTCAACGGCATCAATAGTGGTTGTTCCATTTAATAGAGAGATCTTTGCACCACCATTAATTAACATAGTGCGTGCAGCTGCACCAGCTTTTCCTTCATTTAAACGATAAACTGGTACGGATAAATTCTTATATCCAGTATACCCAGCTTCATCAGAGGTATCGGTAGAAATGATAGCATATGACCCAGCGGCTATTTTGAAAGAACCCAAAGTAGTTTTTTTCTGGTATGTTCTGTCATCATCTTCTAACATAAATACATAACCGGTTAAATCAACATCAGATTGACCGGCATTAAATAATTCTACAAACTCATAATGATAGTCTGTGCCTTGCGAAGTAGAAGGGTTGTAGTGAATTTCATTAATCACTATCTGTGAAAAGGATAATGATAATGCAAAAAGACTTGTGAAGAAAAATATTACCGTTTTTTTCATAAGAAACCTCTATCAATTAATTATCAAATTGTGTTCAGGGTAATGCAAAATATCAAAAAAAATTATAGTACGCAAATAACATTCTTTTATTATGCAAATTTTTTGCATAAAATAAGCAAATACTTTTTTGATTAAAATGTCAATAGGATTAAAAGAAATATCAAATTTAACCGGCTATTCATTATCAACGGTTTCGCGAGTACTATCAAATAAGATTAGTGGTGATTCTGAAAGTGCGAAAAAGATTCTTTCTGCTGCGCGCGAGATAGGATACAGCAAATATCGAGGGGCTTCACCGTCATCTAATCGTATTCTAGACATTGCGCTTATTACCCAGCACTTTTCAGAAGAATTCTATGCCTACCTGTACGCAAGCTTTGATAAGATATGTTCTGAACGCAGTTATTCTCTTACCATTCATTCTCTAAGATATAATAAATCAATTAAAAAACAGTTATTGTATCTGTCTCAAACCCATGATGGATTCATTCTATTCTTGCCAACTCTTGATTCTTTTGGATATAACATAATTAAAAGAAGTTTAATGGGATATCCCATTATATCTATTGCGCCAGTTTATGAACCGGTCTTTGATACTTTTACTTTTGATTCCTATCAAGGTGGGTCGCTAGCTGCAAATCAATTTATTCAATCACGAATAAAAAAATTTGGTGCCATTCATGGTCCAGAAGAAAAATGGGAGGCAGAGCTTCGAAAGAATGGATTTTATGATACTATTAATAAGAATGGGAAAAACGTATTGTGGAATTACAAAGGGGACTATTCTTTTGAATCAGGAGAAAGGGCATTTCATGATATTTATAAACGAAGGATTGATAAAATTGGCATCTTTGCAAGCAATGATCAAATGGCGGTGGGGTTCATTCATGCTGCGCTAGAAAAAAAAGTTAAAATCCCTGGAAATTATTTTATTATTGGATATGATAATATATTATTTAGTAAAATTTTCTATCCAAAACTCACAACAATTAATACTGATGTAGATCAATTAACTGCTGAGGCAGTTGATTATCTAATAAGAATGATTAAGGGTCAAGTTAAATTGGGTGGTGCCGCAAAAAAGACACTGATTCCGGTCAACCTAGTTGTGAGAAACACAGATAAAAAGAGGTAATAATGATCAACAAATGCTTGAGGCTAATAACTTTAATATTT
>PBCB01000034.1 GCA_002717765.1 Fidelibacterota bacterium
TATTTTTACAGACTTGACAGAGAAAAGCAGTAGTCTCCATCTAAATGCTCTAATTAGAGTATAAAAAATCAATAAAATTGTTGCAGCTAAAAGATATAGAAAATCAATCGACTCAAAACTTTTTTTAATTTGTATGAAATCTATATTTCTAAAAGAGAAATACAGACCAACAAAACTTAAAGAAAAACCAATAAATAACTTTATCAATCTATTCATGAAGATTGATAATCTCTTTTGGATTGGGTTGAAAATTTTTATACATCGTTAAATTGCCAGTTTGAAAATTATTAATTAAAATATTAATGTATTGATCTTTTGCATAGCTAAGATTCATTCGCTTGGGTTCACCTGATTTTAAGATATCAATCTGACCATCATACCCAAGTTCAGGAATCTTAAAAATAATTTTGATTTTCTCATTCGAAACAATTGATTTTTTAAATACAATATTTTCTATATTGCCCGTAAGAAGAGAAAAAATCCCAATATCATCATTTATTATTTTATCAATAATAAGCTGTTTGGTAAGCTTATTATAGGTCTTGATTGTATCTCCAGAAATAAAAATTGTTTCTTGATTCATATCAATAATAAAATGTGTCTTATTGACAATTTCTATTTTTGCTATGGATTCAGAGCTAAGCTCAAATTCCTTTTGCATGATTTGAGCGGTAAATGTAACTCCCGCCTTGCTATTTAAAGCGCTTAAAAACTTTTGATACCAACTATTACTTTGACCATAAGAAATACAAACTGAAAATAGTAAATAGAGTGATATTCTCGAAAACATCTTTCTTTAATCAAGGGAATCTAAGTAGGATTCATCAACTAACACTTCACGTGCCTTGCTGCCAGTAAATGAACCAACAATTCCAGCTTGTTCCATCTCATCAATTAGCCTTGCTGCCCTTGAATATCCAACTTTTAATCTTCTTTGAATTAGTGAAATAGATCCTTGCTGATGCATTACCACCAACTTAACAGCTTCATCAAAGAGAGCATCAAATCCTCCGCTTCCATTTTCAGTAACCAGTCCACCTGCGCCCATTGTTTCGCGTGGACTTTCCAAAACTAAATCATCTGCCTCCGTTTGACCCTCAATATGCGCCATTAAAGCTTGGATTTCATCTAAGCTTAAGAATGCATTATGCAACCTACTGGGTTCAGATGAGCCATAACCCAAATACAACATATCCCCTTTTCCAATTAATTTCTCTGCGCCTGGACTATCTATAATGGTTCTGGAATCAATTTTAGTGGCTACCTGGAATGCTATTCTTGAAGGGAAATTAGCTTTGATAACTCCGGTAATCACATCAACTGATGGTCGCTGAGTAGCAACAACTAAATGAATACCTACAGCCCTCGCTAACTGTGTTAGTCTGGCGATTGGAGCTTCAACTTCTTTCGCATTTAACATCATTAGATCAGCTAGCTCATCAATTAATACCACAATGAATGGCATAATTTTTCCATCTTTACTACTTACAATTTTTTGATTGTATTCTGCAATATTTCTGACCCCAGCTTCAGCAAGAACATCGTATCTTTTGCCCATCTCTTTTTCAACAGCGCGAAGGGCAATCACTGCATTCTCTGGAGTGGTAATTATTGGCTCATCTATATCTTCAATTTTGAGCAAATGATATTTAGAAAGACTACGATAGACCGCCATTTCAACTTTTTTTGGATCAACAATCACAAATTTTACTTCATCAGGGGTAGCCTGGTAGAGCACGCTTGCAAGGATGGTATTCATGCAGACTGATTTTCCAGATCCAGTAGTACCAGCTATAAGAAGATGTGGCATTTGAGCTAGGTCTAAAGTGGCAATCTCGCCATTGGTAGATTTACCTATTGCTAGGGTCAATTTTGATTCTGATTTGGCAAATTTTTCTGAATTAATCACAGATTTAAAATATACCATATCAGGATTGCGGTTAGGAATTTCTATACCCACCGATGATTTGCCTGGAATTGGAGCTATGACTCGAACCCGACTTGCCTCCATCACTCGAGCCAAATCATCTGATAATGCTACAAACTTATTAACCCTTACTCCTTCNGCAGGNTCAACTTCAAANAAGGTAATAACAGGGCCCGGGCTAACATTGACCACTTTTCCAATAACNCCAAAGGTCTCAAGTGATTGTTGAAGAAAATTTGCACGCTCAACAAGTTCATCTTTACTAATTCCACCTTGAATGCTTACTGGGTTTGTCAATAGTTCAGGAGAAGGTAATTGAAACTCTTTTTTGGGAAGTTTTCTTTCTTCAACGGTATCTAGATCAATCTCTTCTTCTTGAATCATCTCTTCGACTTCAATNTTCTCCTCCCCATCTTTCATAGCATCTATATTTTCATCATCTAGTATATCATCTACATTATCTGTCTCATCATATTCAATAGGCTCAGGTTCCGGATCTTCATCTTGAACTTCATCCGGTATTTTGCTTGAATTTGTATCTGGAGGATCTAGGGGCAAATCTTTGTTTCGTTGTTCATCAATCTTGGTAAGCAGGTTTTGAGTATGTTCCTTTTTTTCTTGCTCCGCTAATAGGTTATCTGAAACCAATTTTTTATCAGCTCGCTTCTTTTCAAACTTTGAATAAATATTTTTTATTGGCTTGTAAAAACTATAACCAAAATAGCTTCTGATTAAAACCAGCCATAGCGAAATAATGAGAAATAATGATCCGATATTNCCAAGGAAATCATAAAATAAAATTGCTATCAATCCACCAGTCATTCCGCTTAAAGGAAAAGATAAATTATCTAAACCATAGTANACAATTTGAATATAACCAAAACTAATAGAAGCAAGTATTACCGCGCCAAGTATATATAAGGATNGTCTGCCAATAGAATCAAAATCCTTATGCATGAAAAACCAAATACCCCATACGCCAGATAATANAGGGATAAAGAAGGAACTATAACCAAAACCAAGTTTAATAAAAAAATAAGATAACCAAACTCCAAGTATCCCCATTGGGTTTTCAACTTTAACATTTGGTGAAATTCCAGGATCTTCATTAGGATTATATCCAATAAAACTTAATAGGCTCAATACTGAGATAGTTGTAATAAGAATTCCTAATATTTCTAAACGTTTTTCTTGCATATCTTATCAGTCCAACACTGTTCCAGTTTTATAGAAAGGAGATTCAACAACCCTGCACTTTAAATGCCTATTCCTTACATCTATTAATAGTTCGTTGCCTATTTCAGAATAGATGGTATCAATAAATGCTAGACCAATACCTTTTTGAAGCGAAGGTGACTGCGTACCGCTTGTTATGTAGCCAATATTTAGTGAATCTTTTATAATCGGATATCCTTTGCGAGGAATCCCCCTATCAATCATTTCGATAGCAACAAGCGAGTGAGTTGGATTNATTTTAATTTTATTTAACGTTTTNTTTCCAATAAAATCTTTTTTATTCATTTTCGTAATCCANCCCAACCCAGACTCAATGGGGTTAATGTTTTGATTNATATCATTACCATAAAGAACATATTTCATTTCCATTCTGAGNGTATCTCTGGATCCAAGTCCGGCAGGNGTAATTTTATCTTTTGAATCAGAAAANAGNAACTTCCATATTCTTTCAGTAGATACATTATCTGCNTAAATTTCAAACCCAAGTTCACCTGTATATCCAGTCCTAGATANAGTTGCNGGATATCCATTAATATTTGCAATAGAAAAATGATAATATTCCATTTTATCTAAATCAATATCTGTATAATTATTTAATATGTCGCGAGACCTAGGACCTTGAATAGCAATCAGTCCAATTAGGTTGCTTACATCTGCAACTGTCACATTTTCTGGCTTATGCGTAATNATCCAATCAAAATTCTTTTCTATATTGGAACAATTAACAACAAGCATAAAATNATCTGGATATCTATAAACCAATATATCATCTACAATACCACCATCTTCAAAACACATTGCAGAATATTGAGCCTGCCAAACATCTAATGTAGCTACATCATTGATGGTAATTTGATTTAAAAAATCTATTGCTCCATTACCGGAAACAAAAAACTCCCCCATATGACTAACATCAAAAATTCCACATGACTTTCTAACAGCTAAATGCTCATCAACAATACCCGAATACTGTACAGGCATCTCATAACCTGCAAAATCAACGAGCTTTGCCCCAAGCTTTATATGTTCAGAGTGCAAAGGTGTTTTTTTCATTGGGATTCAAAAAAATCTTTAAGCTTAACTAAACCCTCATTGATATCNTCAACAGATATTCCAGAATAAGCTAGTCTAATATAATAGTCATGCTCATCTGCTTGAGCTCTTCCAAAATGTTCGCGAGTACAAAAAGATACGTTTGCATTCCTAAGAGCGCCAATTTGAAGATCTTCAATTTTATGAAGCCCTTTTCTTTCCATTATTTTAGTTACATTAGGAAAAAGATAAAAAGTAGTGCGGGGCGCAGTTATATTAACGCCATTAATGGCGTTAAGACCTTTAACGGTAGCATCTCTACGGTCTTTAAGGGTATTTAATATTTTTTTTGATGCACTCTGATCACCNTTCAGAGCTTCAACCATAGCATTTTGAATAAAATGAGTGGTGCATGATTCAGCGTTTACATTTAATTTAGCAATTCTTTTAATTATTTCCTTAGGNCCGATTGATCCACCAACTCTCCATCCTGTCATAGCGAACTTCTTAGAAAAAGTATAGAGTATAACTGTTCTCTCCTTCATCCCCGGAAGAGAAACAATTGAGCTTGCATCTCCATCATAAACAATCTCAAAGTAAGCTTCATCAGAAAGCACCCAAAGATCATGCTCGATCGCTATTTTTGCTACAGCTTCCATTTCTTTTTTTGATGATTCAGCAGATATGGGGTTTTGATAATTATTATAAATCANCGCAACAGTTCTATCTGTTATAGAATCGGTTAGCTTTTGAATATCAATATCAAAGCCAGANTCTGTCTGAACAAATGAATANGGNACAGCTNTACCTCCCTGGTATTCAATCTGAGATTCATAAATTGGGTAACCAGGATTTGGATATAATATCTCATCGCCAGGATCCATAATCGAAGAAATGAATTTTCCTATGGTTGGCTTACCGCCAGGCTGTATTGCTACATTATCTGGTTCATAATTTACCNCTCTCTTAGNCCCAACATCCTGAGCCAAAGCTTCTCTTAAAGGAAAAATACCTTCTGAAGGGCAATAGCCTGTTAAGCCATCATTAATACTCTTAATTGTTGCCTGTACAATATTTTCAGGAGTGGGGAGATTAATATCTCCCAAGTGAAAAGGATATACTTTATTACCTTTATCCGCCCATTCCTTAGCTTGCGCAGATACAGCAAACGCTGTTTCGGTACCTAGNNTTTGTAATTGATTTGCATATTTCATTGAAATTAAGACATGTGCTTTAATACTTCTCGAATCATATCTTCCAATTTTTCAGGAATTNTTGATTCTTTTTGTAATTCTGATAAAGCATTTGAAATTTGTTTAGAATTATAACCCAATGACTTTAGGGCATTTGTTGCATCTTTTACAATAACTGAGTCTGCTTCATCAGTAAAGCCAAGAGTTTCATCTTTTTTATTATCTATAGAAAATTTTTCTTTAAGCTCAATAATGATTCTTTTTGCTGTTTTTGCACCAATCCCTGGAATAACTGTAAGTGACTTAACATCGCTTTCTATAATTTTTTGCTTAAACTCATTTGGGGTAGTTCCAGATAGTATATTCATAGCAGATCTCGGACCAATACCGCTTATTGTATTCAAATTTAAGAAAAGGGACCTTTCTGAATGTTTTATAAAGCCATATAAATTCAATAGGTCTTCTTTAACGTGAAGATGAGTTAATAGCGTTACGCTTTCATTGAGTTCTGGCAATTTTTCATAGGTGGAAATAGATATATTTAGGTTNTAAACAATACCNCCGATCTGCACCTGNGCNTTTGTGGGGCTTTTTGCCGTTAATTTNCCTGAAATTGATTCAACCAAACTCATAGATATTTATTTTGATTAATATGACATAGGCCAATTGCAAGGGCATCAGTAATATCGAGAGATTTTATTGGTTTATCTATATTAAGAATTTTTTCAACCATATATTTTACCTGTTTTTTAGTAGCTGATCCACTGCCGGTAACAGACTGCTTTACTTTTTTTGGCGCATAAACCATTGAAGGTATTCCTTTTGATGCAGCTGAAAGCAATAAAACGCCTCTGGCTTGCCCCAAAAGGATGGCGGATTTAACGTTTTGACTATAAAATGAATCTTCAATTGCCATGGATTGTGGGTTGAATTTATCAATTAAATCATTCATATGACTATTTAAATACTCAAGTCTATTTGGAATTGATTCCTTTGCNGGTGGTGTAACTAATCCATAAGCAATAACTTTGATCTGACTNCCTTTGTAATCAAGGATTCCAAATCCAGTATTATTGAGACCTGGATCAACNCTAATTATTCTTTGNATGCTGATCAAGCGNTTATGAATTAGTGTTTGAAAAATTTATTTGAAAATTTGATGCGATATTTTGAACATCATCATGCTCTTCAAGCTGTTCCATCAAAGTTATTAATTTTGAAGATTCTGAATCATTTATATCTACAATATTTTTTGGAACCATTTCAATTTTTGAAGAGATTATATTATAACCTTTATGCTCAAGCTTCTCGGCTATATCAGCCGTTAATGTTGGCTTGGAAGTAATTAAAAAAACTGATTCATCTTTAGTAAAATCTTCAGCTCCTGAATCAAGCGCATCATTAAATAACTTTTCTTCATCAACTGAACTAGATTCAATGATTATTTGACCTAATTTTTCAAACATCCATGATACCGATCCATTTTCACCAAGATTACCACCATACTTGCTCATTAAATGCCTTATTTCAGCAACAGTCCGATTTTTATTATCTGTCATTACTTCCATTATAATCGCTACGCCTTCNGGTCCATAGCCCTCATAAGAATGCTCTTCATAATTAACACCTTCAAGCTCACCAGCGCCTTTTTGAATATTTCGTATGATTGTATCGTTTGGCATATTAGCCGCTTTTGCGGTTGATATGGCTTGACGTAATCGAGGGTTAGACTCTGGATCGCTACCACCATTCTTAGCGGCGACCATTAATTCCTTAATTATTTTAGTAAAAACCTTCCCTCTTTTAGCATCCTGAGCAGCCTTCTTGTGTTTAATATTTGCCCATTTACTATGACCAGCCATAGCAATATCCTTTATTTTTCATTAGACTAATAATGATTCAATTTTTTGTAATAAAGATTTAGGAGGCTTCTTAGGTTTACCATTTTCATCTATAAACCCATGAACTGTTTTACCGGTTGCAACTATTGAATTATCATTTTCATTTAAAANATTATAATCTATTTGAAGCCGCGCAGANGGCATCTGGGTAATTCGTGATTCAATCGATAATTGATCTTCAAAGTGAGCACTTTTCTTATAGTCACAAGATGCTGAAATAACAGGCAGGAAAAAACCATCCTTTTCAATATCCTTTACAGCAAAACCAATACTATCAAGCAATTCCGTTCTAGCTAATTCAAAAAATTCAAAATATCTTGAATAGTAGACNATNCCCATTTGATCTATATCTTTATAATAAACTTTAACATGAAAAATATGAGATATCATTTTTCTTCTGATATTTTTCCCATTTTTTCATAACGCTTGATGCGTTGATCTAAAAAAGCACTAGGATCAACTGATCGGAGCGTATCTATTTCATTTATTATGGAAGATTTTAATAATAAAACAGTTTGGTCAAGCTCTCTATGAGCCCCTCCAATAGGCTCTTTTATTATTTCATCACAAATCCCCATTTCTAAAAGATCTTCAGGGGTAACCTTCATAGCGTCAGCAGCTTCAGGTGCTTTTGCTGCATCGCGCCATAGAATAGATGCGCATCCTTCAGGGCTGATTACTGAATACCATGTATTTTCTAGCATTAGCATTCTATCGCAAATACCAATCCCAAGAGCACCTCCACTAGCACCCTCGCCAATCACAACTGCAACGATAGGTGTTTTTAAGCGAGACATTTCAAATAAATTTCGAGCGATTGCTTCTCCTTGACCTCTTTCTTCAGCGCCAATACCAGGATAGGCGCCCGGTGTATCAATNAATGAAATAATTGGGAGATTAAATTTTTCAGCTANTTTCATAACCCGAAGCGCTTTTCTATACCCTTCAGGTCGCATCATGCCAAAGTTTCGAGAAATATTTTNTTTGGTATTTTTTCCTTTTTGCTGACCAATGTAAACAACTTTGGTATCTTCTATTGAACCGAAACCACATACTACTGCTGAATCATCTCCAAAATATCGGTCACCATGAATCTCTATAAAATCAGGTGATAAGGACTTAATATAATCCATAGATAATGGACGCTGTGGGTGTCTAGCTAGCTGCACTTTTTGCCAACGCGTTAAATTAGAAAAAATTTCCTCTAAACGTGTTTTTCTTTCAGAAATTAAACTAGAAAGTTCACTTGATGAGCTTTTAGAATTAGGATCGGACTCTAGCTCAAGTATTTTTTGATCTATTTCTTTTAAAGGCTGTTCAAAGTCTAGATAGTAGTTTGGCATTTTATTCTTAATAAATTAATAGTGAATCTAAATCTTTTTATTTTTTGTATTTATTATTTATTCCTGCGAAATATTTTCCAAANCCTAAGTCTCCAAACCATCCAAACGGCTTCAAACATTATGGCTTTACTCATCTTTGATTCGCCAACTGTTCTATCTATAAAAATAATTGGATGTTCTGCTAATTTATAACCTTTGTGCCATGCACGAAAATTCATTTCTATTTGAAATGAATATCCCGAAGAGCGAACATCATTTAATTTAATTGATTTTAATGTACTAGCTCTCCAAGCCTTATACCCACCAGTCGCATCCTTAATCGGCATACTTGTTATTATCCGAGAATAAACACTTGCCCCATAGCTTAAGAATAGTCTTTTTAGTGGCCAATTAACAACGCTAATTCCATTAACATATCTACTGCCTATCACTAAATCATTATTTTTTAATAATTCAATCATTGCTGGTATTTCCTTAGGGTGATGCGACATATCTGCATCCATTTGGATAATTGTATCATATTTACGCTTTAAAGCCCATTGAAATCCAAACACATATGCTTTTCCTAGCCCATCTTTAACTTTTCTTGTCTCTAGGTAAAGGTTTGGGTGAGTTTTTTGCAAATCTCGTACAATTTGCCCCGTCCCATCAGGGGAACTNTCATCAACAATCAGTAAATGAATACCCGGGTTTCTATCAAAAACTGTTCTAACTAAAGTTGAGATGTTTTTGCTTTCATTNTAGGTTGGTGAAATTATAATCGTCTTCATAGATTCAATATCTTACGAAATTCTAGAAGACAAGTTTCAACAGAAGGTGGTTTTATTCCAAGCTGTTCTTCGATCTTTTGAGTTTTTAATCCACTCAGCATTGGGCGTNGGGCTAATTGGTTTAATTCAGATGATAAAATCGGTTGAATCAATGATTGGTCCAATTCAAAAATTTTTGCAATCAATTGTGCAAATTCGTAACGATTCATAAGGCCTTCATCGGCATAATGATACAAGCCATAGGTTTTAGATGAGGCAATATTTAATATAAANCTAGCTAANGAATGNGTAGATGTGGGATTATTCCACTGGTCCTTGACTACTTTTATACTTCTTGAATCCNGAAGTGAATTAACGACCCATTTAAGAAAGCTTGCTTTGGTATTTTTATCATATCCATAAAGAACATTTGTACGAATAATTGTATAATTGAGATTATTATTGATCAGGAATTCTTCCGCCATCAATTTTGTGCGACCATAAACAGAGATAGGATTGGTTGGATCCTTTTCAGTGTAGGGACCTTTTTCCCCATCAAATACATAATCNGTAGAAATTTGAATAATATGACCATCNAAGTCATCGCAAAGATTTTTTATTCCATCTGCATTATATTTCTCAGCCATTTTGGGTTCATTTTCACAACCATCNACATCAGTCATGGCNGCCAAATTTAGTATTATATCTGGTTGAAACCTTGCTAATGCTTTTTCAACTGATTNCTTATTGGAAATATCGAGCTGATACATCTCATCTTTAGCGCTTCGGCCAGTGCNATATATATTAAAGNATTTCTTTAAGTATTTAGTNCATACCACTCCTANTTGGCCATATGNTCCTGTTACTAATATTGTTTTCATTTTGATAATNATTCTTTTGTCTTGAAAGTNTTTGCTACAATATCAACCTGTCTAAGTAGTAGATATTTATCCCTTCCGGGATGGAATATCATTGAATGGATAAAAAATGTTCTATCANTATTTGGATCATAAAAAAGATGCGAAATAAATGGACCACCTTGCGCATCTTCAATGCTTTCCCATAAACCGGTGATTTTCCATGATCCAAAATCACCAAAAGATGAAGGTTCAGCTTTAAACTTATAATCNGAATATCGAATATGTTCGAAATATTTTTCTGGAAAAACCTGGGCATAGCTTGCTACAGAAATCGAATCTGAAAATAATAACCCTTGCTCCCATTGAACTGCAAGCCACCTAAATGGTAGATCCCTGCCAATCCAAAAGAGCTGTTGTTNTGCGCTATCTCTGATAACAGTATACCCCCAAGGTATTTTAATGTTCCATCCATACTTATTAATTAGCTTATCCTGCAGCTCTTCTTGGAGTGTGGATTCATCAAACAAATATNCACTTTGTCTTTTGATGAATAATTCGTCAAACTGTTTTTTTAACCATGGGCCTTGCTCTTCAGAGAGATTATAAATTTTCTCATAAGAAGGGCCATTNATTATCAAAAAATTTTGGTCACGCGCATATATATCTTTAGAAAAAATAAGGTGATTATCTCCAGACATTGATGAATTATATTGATTTTCAGATAATATATTTTTTATCAATTTGGATCCATTATTTGAAGGATAATTGCCTATCGCCCCAATAATGACATTTACATAATTCTTTACATCTTTGAAGCGNTCTGGCTCTACCCAAATAATTTTAAAATGTGGCTCTGGTTGTGGAGTGAANAGTGTNTCGCTAAATATTCTAGATAATATTGACTCTATNGCACTTTTATCGGTTTTAGAGCTAACAAGAATAATTTCATTGTCACCACCCTGAGCCCGCGGTTTAGTATCCTGACAAGCAGAAAATAAAAAAATTAATAGTAAAATAAAGNGTCTAAACATTTTGTTATTTTGTTTTTAATAGATTGAAAATTACTCTTAATTATAAACGAGTATTAAACTTTAAATGAATCTTTCCATCTTTTAATCCACCAGTAGGAAAACCTACTGAAATATCATAGTAGAATGTACTATCAAAAACCCGTACGCCGAACCCAGAACTAGGTTTTATCTTTAATTCTTCAACAANAACATTATCAATAAATACAAAAAATTGGGATTGATNTAAATTNCCTGAAATCCATTCGAATGTTTGNAGGAAAACCCAATCAGCAGAAAATTGATTTTCATTATATCCTCTCAGTGTATTTGATCCTCCAAATTTGACTTGCTTTGCACTAATAAGTTCCCGGCTGTCAATATGATTTAAGAATCCTTGAATTTTAAAAGAAAGGATACTTGATAAAATAGGTTTATAAATGCCAAAATGAGCTTGTGAATTCAATTCAATAGCACTGCCTAGTTTATCAATATAGTTTCCAATATCAATTCTTGTACCCCAATAGCTACCAGAATAAGGTAGCCATCGAGCATTTCTTCTATCTCCCTCTACAGCAAATGCAACCAANCGNGATTTTGAGCGCTGNGAAAATTGGAAATCATTAGTCGTCTCATATTTGCTTCCAATTTTCCATCTTCCAAAAGGGCCAATCGCAGTAATATATGCTGAAAGCGTTTCTAATAGGTAATTCTTATCCGAAAACTCTTGATTAAAGTTCATATTGATACCAAAAAGCTGACCCNNAATAATTGGACTNTTTACTTCAAAAGAAAGTAAACGAAAAAGAGATGTAGGTTGTCGCCATAATAATCTGAATGAAGAACTATTCTTAAATATATTCTCTAGATTAAAATCCAGTTCGCCATTTAACTTCCAATCTCCATTCTTATCTTTAGTTGACCCTAAAATACCTCCTACGTGACTTTTAAAATCAGTTCTAATATTAACCAAAGCTGCGATATTTTCNTTATTATAGCGAGCAAACGACATAGAAGTNTTCTCAGATAAAAATGCATGCGCATCTTGGATTGCTTGAAATCTTGATAGTGCAATATCTCTTGATGGGGAATTGATTAAATTGTTAAACAATTTATTTAAAGCCAGTTGGCTGATTGTTTGNTCACCTATAAAATGAACTGAATCAACCTTAATATCTTTTTTAATCAATTGAAATTGATTGTTTGGCTGAATAATATAATAATCTCCCCATCTTCCACTACTTTCGAGCCGATCAAAAGCTTCCTGNTCATTAGTTTGGGCTATGATAGAATTATAAAAAAACAATATGATTATTATATTAAAAATGCGCACGTAACTCTCCTGTAATTTGAAAAAAACTATCGTAACGCTCATCATTGATGTAAATAATCGAAGAATTTGCCGATATAGACTGATCGATCATCAGCGATGATGATATAGTCGCACGCAATGTTTTATTGCTAGAAATGCCTTTTAGGGCTTCTGATGGCATTCCTGAAAATCCATTTGCATCAAAATAATCTATCNTACAATCCACTCTGCCNTTATTATCAAAAAACTTAATAAAATTAGCTTTTAAGCCAAATGCATCTACGTCCCTATNAAAAAGGGTGGAAACAGTATTGTCTAAGTAATAAGCAGTTTTAATTTCATATTGAATGTTTTTTGGAAAAGACTTTTTTACACCAAGCTCATGNTAAAAACCTTCAACTTCTCTTGAAACCTGTAGTCGATTATTTGTTGAAGTAGAATTGGAATGTATATCCAGATCATAAGTCAGATAATAATTATCTTTTAACGGAATTTGACTATCTATTCCGTAAACATTTGACCTTTTATCTACCCATCCCCTTATATCCATTCCGCTATAATTAATATTTGATTGAACTCGCAACCTATGTCNAATAGATTTTTTATCTTTTTGATATATCCACTCATTTCTATGCTGAAACATGAGCAATTGTGCAGTATGGCTATTCAAAGCTTGATTGATATTTTTTTGAGGCCCATGATAATTAGAGTTAATAGAAAATCTATATTTAAAAATCTTTAGCTTTTCAANCTTCCATTTTGAAAAATCAACTGATAGTCGAGCAATTGAATTAATGTTAGTACCACTTTGAAAATTACCAAGTAAAATCGTATTTGCAATAAATGCCCCGTTCTCATCTCTTATATATTCATTGAGTAAAGGATCATACCTAAAACTTCCCCTGCCAATACCTACAGAATCATATACAACAGAACGAAATTCATTTATTGAGCTTTGCGTATTCAATACCATATCTAAACGAAGTGGTGATTGATTATTTCGATAATTTATTGCAGCTCTAGCAGAGCCAAATGATAGTTTGTTNTTAGTCAGTTTATTTAGCTGACTTCTAGATCTATANATTACTTCCTGCTTCCAGCCTTTTGGATTAAATGAACTATAGTCAAACTGGAAAAATTGAGATTCTTGGGATATCTGCATGCTTGAGGTTTTATTATCCATATGCCAATCTTTACGGTCCCCGATTCCAAATGAAAGCGACCTTGTGCCCTTTGAAATATCTAACCCAATCAAAAGATCATTGAACTTATANCCCCTATGCCTAAACTCATGTTTTATATCAATGAACGGATTGATGGAGCCTTTAAAAAAAACTAATTTTGAATTGATTTGATTAAAATTTTGACTAGATCTGATTCTATTAAATCTCATTTTGCCGCTTTTAATCAAATTAGAATGATGGCTTATTTTGATTTCTTCTCTAGATCGATTGCCATCTGAATTATCCATTTCAAATAAACTAATCCCCGCTTCAGTTTTATCTGAAATGATAGTTGCTCCAAGCCTGCTAATTGATAAATCTTTTTTTTCCATCGTAGGGTCTATATCCCATGACTCATTAAAATCTACAGATCGATCTCTTCCTAGTGAATGAAAATCCTTTGAATTCATCCGGTGTTCAAAATTAAGTGCAACACCTAACTTTCCAAGTTTAATCTCCTTTTGGTCAATACCTAATCGAACCGCAGACCCATTTATGCTATTATTAGTCTGTCGATAAATATTATTATTATTTAAGGAAAATGCTGACTCAATAAAAAATGAGGAGTTCTCTTTATAGCTGGTTCTAGAATTAAATTGCAAAAGATTTTGTCCTTTTGGGGCATTTATATTTTGTCCTGGGGAATATCTTTGCTCACCTATTTCATCATCTAAACTATATTCATAATAAATTCTATTCTTATCAGAAACCTTACGAATATACTTCCCATTCTGATCTCTACTAAAAAC
>PBCB01000035.1 GCA_002717765.1 Fidelibacterota bacterium
ATCGGAATAACCACGCTGAGAAGCCCCATCCTGCTATCCATGGAGGCCGCGACAACAGCATAAACGATCGGACCTAGTACCGAGACGGCCTTACCAATGAAGGCGAAGAACCCGAAGAACTCAGTCGTCTTGGAGGCGGGTATTAGCATGCTGAAGAGGCTTCTTGAGAGGGCCCCTGCAACCCCCATCACCATCCCAAAGGACATTCCCAGGATTATCCATTGTTTGTTAATCCCAAGTCCAGCGGGCTCCCAAAGGTTGTCCCTGAGGAAATTCGGCCACCAGTCTATGGGGCCGCCTTCGATCACAGTCGGGTGTTCGTCCCCCACTGAGGACTCACCACCCAAATCTCCCCCGAGGAATGAGAATGAGAATCTGTGACTGGTCATTACCGACATTCCGGATGAGAGATCCGTGGCCTCCTCTATATTCAGAAGAGTACGCTCATCGCCTCCCGACTTGAGATAATACAGGAAGGCGGTTCGGAACTCCTCATCCCCCTCTCCCGACTCACTGACCCAACCATCAACCCCCCTGTCGTACAAGGTGGAAAGACGGTACGCCCCCTCATCTTCGTCCCAGTCGTACTGGAAGTCATACCTCTCGTGATCATCTCCGAGCTCCAGAGGGGCGAACCCAACACCAAGTACAGAGATGACGCAGAAAATTGTAAGTGCGGCCCCCAGAATGTTCTTGTTGCTGTATTTGCTAGCTAACTTACCTCCAATTATGGTCATCGGAATCGCAGCTATGTTGGCCGAGAGAAGAAGAACGAAGTTCATGCTGATGTCAATCCTGAGAACTGAATCCGCATAAGCCGCTGCAAGCCCACCTATGGCGTTGATACCGTCGTAGAAGAGAAGATATCCAATCATGAATAGAGTCAGAATCCTGTACCTCCTGATCTCGGAGAATGTATTCCTGATCTCTCTGATCCCATCGATCACCGCCTCTCCGAAAGAGGCATACTCGGTCGGGTTCGGTATCTCTGGTTCAGGAGTGTGCCTGAAGATAGGAAACGAGAACCCCAGCCACCAGAGAGCGCTAGTCACGAAAACGAAAGACTGGACAAAGGGATCATTGAATCCTAGCTTTAGGCCAACAATTAGATGGATGGTGAGAAGGGAAGAGCCTCCGAGGAAACCGTATGCATAACCCCAACTCGATATGTGATCCATCAGCCTCTTGTCACCTAGGTACGGAAGGAATGCTGAGTATATTGCATGCCCCCCAGCAAAACCTATGTTACCCATGATTAGGCAAATTGCTAGGAACTTGTACGATGAGCCATCATCCATGTGAGGGGCCAATCCCATTAGCCCCGTGAATAGTATGCCTACGATTGTGTAAATCTTCAGTATCCTCTTTTTTATTGGCATCCTGTCAGCAATGGCACCTAGGATAGGGCTGACTATAGCAACAAAGACACTCGACACTCCAAGAACCACTGCATAGAAGCTGTCCCCGGTGAAGGTCATCCCAGCATAGTCAGCACTCCCCCCATTCGCTAGATTGAACATATTCGAGAGGAGAGTCGGCACCACTACGGTGATGACAGTTAACGCGAAAGCCTGGTTCGCCCAATCGAACCAGTACCAACCTTGGAGAGCCTTCTTGGAGTCAGGATCCATTTCTCTCAGAAGCTGAGCAACAATATCTGAGTTGCCCACTCCCGCATTCGGATTGCCAGACACGTGCTTCGGACATGTTATCGAGTCTTTAGTGTCGCCCAAGAATTAGCGATTAGTCCGCCTACGAAACTGTCGCCAATCTCAATAAGAACCCCCTCGGGGGGTGTCCATGGGTCAGGCTTGCGGGCTGATGGGCGATGGCTCCAAGTCAGTCAAGGTTCACCATCTGGTGAAGGCACCTGAGAACACCCCTGAATCGGTGTCCATAAGGGAGTCTTGGGATGCTAGCAAGCCTGTCACGGTCTACAAAACCCCCGAGAATCTTCCCGACGGCACCCCTTGTCAGGCAGTTACAGTAATTCTCAGAACCAAGGGTTGTGCGTGGTGGTGGAAATCGGGTTGCACTTTCTGCGGTTACTTCAACGACGTTAGGGACGACGTAACTTCAGAGGACATGTTCAACCAATGGGAGGAGGCAAAGCGCCGCACCAACAACTTCGAAGGTTGTCAAATGATCAAGATTTACACATCCGGGACATTTTTCGAGGACAGGGAGAACCCCCCTGAGTGGCAAGAAGCAGTACTAAGGGAGACACACGAAATGGACCTCCATCTGGTAATCGAGGCACAGGCTCAGATGTGTACTCCCGAGAAACTTGCTTGGGTTGCTGAGAGGCACCCCGGGTGCACGGTAGCAATAGGGCTCGAGGCATATGACGACACAGTACTCCGATTCCATGCTAACAAAGGATTCTCAACTAAGCAATGGAACAGAGCAGTCGAATCATTGAGGAATAACGGACTAAGGGTGAAGACATATCTTCTATTCAAACCCCCATTCATGTCTGAGGCAGATGCCCTCCTCCACACTTCAAAATGGATATCCGAGGTCGCCCCCCTCTCGGATGAGGTGTCAATCAACCCAATGAACATCCAGAAGAGAACAATAGTCGACAGGCTGTTCAGGAACAGGGAGTACAGGCCACCTTGGCTTTGGTCGCTGGTTGAGATGATCGCCGTTTCTCACGACTCGATTTCAGAGGCGGACTGCAGAGTCATCGTACACCCCACTGCAGGTGGTAAAATCCGTGGCTCCCACAATTGCGGCAAGTGCGATTCAGATGTTGTCGCAGCCATAGAGAGATACTCGGTTTCAGGAAAAATGGAGGAATTCAATGGGCTGGATTGCGAATGCAAATCATCCTGGCACTCAGAGCTAATCTCCGACAGCAGCCTGCCAACTCCGCTCGGCTCTGGCAGTGACAGAAGGGGAAACAGGATAGACGCACTTAGGGCGCCATAAGTACGAGGGACTACGTCCCTCGCCCAATGCTTAAGGGTCAATCTCTGCTGGTTCGGCCCGCTCCTGCAGCTCGTAGCGAGGTGATTCCCAATGTCAGACCAAGGCCCCAGCCAAATCTCAGAGTTCATTCAAGGGGAGAAAGAGCCTGAGTCTTCCTCGGTCGTTTTAGTGCTCGGAGTGGTTTCAGCGCTCTCATTCCTCGTACTCTATGGGGTTCTTTACCCAGGGAGAGAGATGCCAGTGGTGTCCGAGCTTCTGCCTATGTTTGAGGGAGTATTCGACTCCGGCATCTGGTTCTTCCTTCTAGGTGCGATGCTTGGAGTATTCGCCATCATCGGCACGATGCTAACAGAGGCGACCAGCGAGTGAGGTGATACCATGAATGCAATTATTCCAACTCTGGCGATATTTTGGTTGTTGATGATCATCTCATTCATCCTGATGAAGAGGGGCCTGTCGATATTCAACGATGTGGCCAAAGGAATGGGCATGTTCATGCTTGAGAAAGCACTCGGACCCGCAATCGACTTTGTTCAAGGCAAGCCGGGCTCAGCATCCAGAACCTGGATAATGCACGGCATGATATGGACAATGGTAGCATCGATTCTCACCTTCGAGGGCCTCTGGCTATCCCACGACCCAACCGCACTACACAGCCTAGGCGCATGGGGGTACTCGCCCGACTCCCAGGAACTCCTCTACGCAGGCAGGTTTGCAGGGGTTTTCGGCGCAGCAGCGATGATGATTATCGGGGCTGGACTTCACGTCATCCCAGCCCTCTCGGGTACGAACCTCGCCAGCGAGTCAAACGCAACACTAGTTTCTGGGCTCTGGACCCTCTCAGTATTGATCTTGGTCATTGGCGCCCACTCAAAGGAGATTCTCGGAGTTGACGTAATGGTCATCGGAACAGCATTGCAGTCTCTGGCCTTGCTGGCAATCATCATGAATCAATTACTGACCATTTCCAATGCTACACGACCTATCGCAGTTCCAGGATGGCTAATCATCTTCGGGCTAATCGGGGATCCCATTGCCGTTTTGTCGGTAATCCTAAGCGGCGCATATGAAACCGGCGTCGGACAGTGGCTAGTGTACCACATGATTGGAGGAACGTTCCTCTTCTGCGGAATAGCCGGTGTCTCGCTCTACGCCTCGAGCATGGCGAGCGGCAATCCCTTGTGGTCGAGGACCCTCGTCGGATTCACTCTCTTCGGCGCTCTAATCGCGATAAACCCCCTTGGATCAACAGACACGACAATGGCTGCCGATATGCTTGGACTCCAGGCATCAGAAATCAGCTCCTCCACACAGGATCACATTTCCGGGTCATTCCTAATGGCACTCGCGGCAATCCCAATCATTGCCTACAGCTCAAATCTATTGGTCACTCTCAGAGGCAAGGACGCCTTCGTCGAAAATGCAGACTCCCCCGGAATCGCAGAGATGAACATGGGTGCCTTGCTGCTGGTGCCAATAGCCATAGGGGCTCTTTTTGTTCAGACCGATGCTCTTGGTGGCGTTGGCGAGCTATCGGCGATATCAGAGACACTCGACCTCCTTGGTTTGTGGGCGGTTTTGATACCCCTGTCTCTTGGCACATCTCTCTATGTCCTTCCGCAGGTTAGTGGTAGGAAGGTCTTGTCAGTCAGCCGTTCGAGAGCAGCATTCTGGCTTATGTCGGGCGGTGCCATTGCCGGACTCACATTTACAATAATGGCCGACCTCAATGACATGGCTCTGGTGGAGGCTCTCGCAGAAAACCCATCCTCGATAACTGAGGAACTGAGGATACTTGGCTCCGTGACTTTCTATGGTACTGTCTTGGGGTCAATTTTCCACTGCACCAACGTCATAAGCGGCCAATTCAGAGGGGAGAAGTTAGCCGAAGAAGTCGAATCTTCAACAACCCTTTCACCTCACACATACGAGCTGGCATCCTCCACTTCCGTCAGGAGGATCCTAGCAAGTGGAGCCACACTGGACACCGAGGTAACCCCAGTTTCACAAAGCGAAGAGTCCGGCTCGGCAACAGAGCTCTGACACCGTCAACTTGAGGGAATACGACCTCTGCTGAGATATGGGGATGACATGCGGATTGGCCTAGTTGGAAAGCCGAACGTCGGCAAATCAACTATGTTTTCAGCCCTGACTGAGTCGCTCGTCGAAATCGCAAATTATCCTTTCACCACTATAGATCCGAATGTGGGAGTCGCTTGGCTCCCGCTTCCTGATAGCTGCGCCTGCAAGGAACTGCGATCCAAGAAGGAGGGCGCAGGCAGACTTGATGCACCATCCCCGGATGACCCAAGGTTGGGTAGTATTTGCGTCCCTAACACAGGCAGATGCAGTAATCACACAAGACTAGTCCCAGTAACACTGATTGATGTAGCAGGACTAGTCCCAGGGGCACACGAAGGAAGAGGCAGGGGAAACCAGTTCCTCTCAGACTTGGCTAGGTGCGATGCCCTGATTCAGGTCATCGACGTTTCGGGCTCCACGGATATGGAAGGGAATCCCGTTGGTTCGGGCGGCTCGGCTCCAATCGAGGAGCACAAATTCCTCCTAGAAGAGATAGAATGTTGGATTATTGGGATATTGGATGCTGGTTGGCACAGAGGAACCAGGAGGGTTCAGGCAGAGGGTGACAAAGCGCTATCGAATTACATCCTGGAACAACTAACTGGAATAGGGGCCAAAGAAAGACACGTCTCCCAAGCAATTTCTGAAGTAATTTCCAAACATCCGGGGGCAGGCCCGCCATGGGAGTGGAAGTCAGAACACCTCTCCACACTCGCTTCTTCCATCAGGAACGACTTATTTCCAATCTCCATAGCAGCCAACAAAGCGGACAGAGCCGTCGAAGGATCCTTGGAAGAGCTATCTCTGATGGTTAACGAGGCAGGGGGCTCACTGGTCCTAACAAGCGCGGAAGCGGAGCTGGCATTGAGAAGGGCATCGATAGCCGGACTGATTAGTAACAACCCAGGAGAGCCGTTTTTCGAGATCACCGAAAAGGGAAAGACGGATTTGACAGAGAAACAGGAGAAGGCCCTGAAATCGATAGCCCAGTCTCTTGAGGAGTGGCAAGGAGGCGGCCTGATCGGATTATTGAGCGAGGTAGTTTTTGGAAAGCTGTCCAGAAGGGTAGCATACCCCGTCCAGGATGAGACGCATTGGACAGATGGAGATGGAAATGTACTTCCCGACGCGCTCCTTATTTCAGAGGGCACCACAGCCAAGGGATTGGCCTATGAGGTACACTCCGATCTGGGTGACGGATTCATCAGAGCCGTTGATGCGAGGAGCTCAAGGGTGATAGGAGCAGATTACGAGGTCCAAGATGGAGACATAATCAGCATCTACTCCAAGACTTGATCACGTTCCCACTTCTACTGCAGGTCGAATGACCAACTCGTAGGTCATCGCAGTCCATGTGATCTCGTACTCCTCATCCGAGTCGACTATTGACCCCAGCGGGGAGGGCGGCGAGCTGATATCGGCAGTAATCGTGGCAGCCCAAGTTCCTCTGCCTAGGCCACCATCATTCCAAATCGCCCTAATCGCCGACTCGCTAATTCCTGAGGCGGTGTAATTCGCTCCAGAATAGTTCGCTGTCACATCCCACCTGAGGGTGAATCCAGAATCCCCTCCGGAGCACATTCCATCCCCACTTTGGTCCTCAAAATCACCGATAGCGCCACTAACATCACTGGTTCCCTCCGCACTATCGGTGAAACCAGGCCCCGGATCGTCATTATCATCGCAGTCTACATCCAACTCGATGTAGCCGATGTTCATCTCCGAGGCGACATCGAAGAAGGTGTCGTGAGTATCACCGTCCCCCATAACCTGAGCCTCCTGCAGCACTATCGGAGTCTCGACGAAGCCCACTTCCCAGTCTCCAGAGCTACCGGAGCCGCCGGAAACCATCCCTTCATCGACCAATGGCATCCAAGCAAAATAAGCAGGAAAAAGAATCAGAAAAGCAACGCTACCTGCGAACATACCAATTTTTCTCGGCGTGTCGAAGAGGTCTTGAATCTCCATTTCCCTCAAACTCCGGTCAACGCCCTCTCTTTCAAGTCCTCTATCACCGGTTTGCTCAAGAACCAATTACTCTACTTGGGAAGAACCTGTCCAAGATGAGATTTCAATCCCCTCTTTCCTGAAAAGAGCCCTTGATCTTCGGAACTCAGGAATGAAGTAACCAATCACTGAACGCTCCCAGAATGTCCATTTCCATGGGCATCTTGGGAGCAATGAGCACCACTCTCTGAGAAAATCTCTCCATTCTTCAGACCCAATGCTATCTGGAATGTCAAAGGAAACCATAGACACACTGCCAGCTGAACCTGGCACGAAACTCCAGGATCTGAGAGATAGCCCATCAACCTCCTCCTCGTCGACGATCATTCCCAGAACCCTTGCAGATCTGGTTAGTGGCATTATTATCGCCCAGCGATTCACCACACGAGTCTCCTCAACTCTGTACATCTCCCAACCCCGGGATTCACAAACGGTTCTGAATGACCTCAAAGCATCCGCGGGAGTGATTGAGACCGGTATCTCAAGAACTCGGAGTGAAACCATATGGCTTCGCCTATAGGCTACCGCCCATAGCGCCTTCGCGACTCTGATTCAACTGGCACTTCACCCGAAGAGCGAGCCGAGGCCCTCGAAGCCACCACCATCGTCCTCTGGCTCTTCCTCTGCAGCTGCTTCTGCTGGAGCATCGTCTGATGCCCCTCCTGAAGCTGCCGCAGGAGCGGCCGAGGCAACTGGTGCGGCTACGGCAGTGGCCATCGCCTCTCCGATATCCACAGATCCCAACGATGCAACCATCGCCTTAACGCGGGCGCTATCAGCGTCCACTCCAGCAGCGGTCAGCACAGCGCTTACGCCCTTTTCGTCAATCTCCTTATCGGCCGAGTGCAGTAACATTGCAGCATACACATATTCCATTTTTTCACCTTCTTTTTCAACCGAAGAGGTCGCCGAGTCCATCGAACCCGCCTTCCTCCTCTTCCTCCACCTGGACTTCAGCCGGTGCTTCGGCTTCGTCTTCCGCCACTTCGGAGGCCGTGGCGGCAGCATTCGATACTGCAGCAGCGCCAAGCGCGGCTGCGAGCTCGTCATCGAGCGCTGAGGAATCTAATTGGCCAGCAATGGCCAGAGCGCGTGCGTTTGCACGTGATATGAACAAGGAAGCAGTCTCATCATTGACGATGCCAGCCTCTATCGCAACAGAGAGGGCCTCGCTGCTAGCCTTGGAAAGTAGAGCAGGCATGGTTATCGGTGAGAACCACCGTATGTTGCATGCCAGATTGTATGCACCAGAATTGGCTACCAATATGTCATTCCTCAGGCCATCAGTGTCGAGATCCAGGTCAGACGCCGAAAGAACATCGCCATCATCCAGTACCCCAATCAGTATCAAGCCAATTTCAATTGGGTTGATGCCCAACTTGGAGAGCATTAGTCCAAGGTCTCCCTCGATAGGATCCCCCTTGTTGACAACTGTCACGGTCTTTTGGATTGCAACTGCGCCCTTGTCTATCTTAGCAGGGATTCCCACAGCGTTGAACTCCCCGACTATTGGCCCAGGGCCAAACTCCGTTGGTCCCTCCTCAACGATGATGTCGTCTGGGGCCAACTCTCCTTCCTTTGCAGCTCTTCCCTGCCTCGTCTTCTCCAGCTCATCGAACAATTCGTAGCAGTTCAGTGAGTCCGTGTGTACGACGCATGGTTGAATGGCTCCTTCTAGAAGGGTCTCCAAGTCATCTTCTGTCAGTCCCGCATCCTTCCATGCAATCCTGATCAGACTCTTCTTGGCCATGGTCATGGTAAGCATACCTCTGAGCGAGGCTCTCATGTCCAGCATGTTCTTCGCTGGAACACCAGCGACATCCACGACTCCAACAATACCGTCTCTGCTGACAATCTCCGATAGTTCGGAAACGCGATCGGGCTTCCAACCTGCAATCTTTGGAATCACAGAACCACCTCGACCTTGATTGAGGGGCCCATTGAAGTCTTGACGTAGCATGACCTGATATTCCCAGCGCCCCTTTCCAACCTTCCAACGACCCTGGTCCATATCGCCATTGCATTTGCTGTGAGCTCACTGATTCCCTGTTCCCTTGAGCCCACGGCGGTGTGGAAGGTAACCTTGTCCCTTGATCTTACAATCGCAGTGTCCTTGAGACCAGCCGCAATCATCCCAGGGTCAACGTTCGGTGGAACGGGCCTTGGCATCTTACCTCTGGGTCCAAGGACAACACCAAGGAACCTACCGACCGTTCCCATGTGGGGAATCTCGGACAGGAAGAAATCGTACTTGTTTGCCATCTTTCTGGCCTGCTGCCTGTTTCCACCAATGTCCTCTATCTGTGTAGGATCGATGACGTCTATTCCAGCCGCCTTTGCCTTGGTCGACATCTCCCCGCCCGCGAACATAGCAATCCTGACTGGCTTGCCTCTGCCAGAGGGGAGTCTTACTTCCTCTTGGATCCTGTTGGTTGGGTTCTTCAGGTCAACGTCCCTCAGGGTGAATGCAATCTCCAGAGATTCGACGAAGTTACGCTCAGTAGACTCATCTAGAGCCTGTTGGATAGCGTTCTGTATGTTTTCCTTCATTCAAATCACCTCTGCGGTCAACGAGGTTTCCCTCTCCCGCAACTCGTGAAGCATTATGCGAAATGCTCAGCGAAGTCCCCCTTGCTCATAGCAGCGAGAGCTTCCTTCGGGGGCATGCCCTCGACGTTAACTCTCATGGAAACACACGTGCCCATGATTTCACGGCACTTCGCGTACAGATTAGCACCAGTGAGCCTGTCTGATTGATCCTCAGCCAGCTTCTTGACTTGGTCCATGGTAAGATTCTCGGATGCTTCCTCCCATGAGCCATCGCACTTCTGCTTGCCCATGGATTGGATGATCTTGTGAGGTGTCTCGTTACGTGCTGACATCTCTCATTACCCCCTTGGTGCGCCCCGGCGACCTACTCTCCCTATTTGAGCGTGATGTAACCACCAGGGAACCGTCTTTATCCTCACTCCACTCTCTGAGTGACTCTAACTTGGTCAGCTCTGATGTTAAGAGCCACTGGAACAGCCGCTTCGAACAGCTCCACAGTAACCTCCTCTTTACTCTCGCTAACCCCTATCACTCTAGCAGTGGCTGACTTGAATGCACCGCCCCGAATTTCTACGATGTTACCTTCCTCAATTCCCGCAGTAGCCGCCTTGGGCTCTAGGTATGGGAGAATGTCACGTAGTGGTGACTCACCGTCCAGAACCTTGCGGCAGTTCTTCATCGGGGTAGCGGAAACGCCTACTCTCCCTATCAGTTTCTCGACGTGGTGAAGTGCAGTAGCCTCGATGAATACGAATCCCTTGAGGTAACTTGGACTGAGAACGCCGAAGATCTTGTCCTGGATGTCCTTTAGTGAACCTGTTCCGGATAGGCGAGCACGAATCTCCTTGGCAACGTTCTGCTCCTGCCCCATGCTGGTCTTCAGAATGTAAAGGAAAGATGCGACGTCCCCATACATATTGCCCAGTTGTGGAACCATGTATCTCGAAGACCTGCTGTCTGACGTGTCTTCAGGCTCTACCCAGTTGATGTATCCGGGGTCGACCCAGCTGAAGTTCTTGTAAAGCCCACGAGCCTCGACAGTCTCACTGTCACTCAGGAAAAGCAATGGAGTCACATCATTGAGCCTATTGCCGAATTCGAGCCCCCTTGCATCACCCGATCTAACGAAAGTCAGGCTCTCTGCACCGATCCCGGTAGTCTCTGAGATTCTCGCAGCAACAGAGTCCAAGTCATCGGAATCACCGACTCCGTATACACCATCCCATGCACCGGGGAAATCGGCCACTTCGTCCGCTCTCTGCATCAATAGGACCTTTTCGCCATGGCGGATGTAAGCAACAAATGCATCAGACATATTTTCACCTAGTTAATCAGCCATGCGAAGAACTTGGGTAGAGCAGTATCCATTGCCCATAGCATAGCGAATCCTATGAAGCCCAGAACGAACATCCCTATGCCACAAACAATGACGGTCTGTCTGAACTCCTGCTTCGAAGGCTTCCTGGCCATCTTCAGAATCCTAGCATAGGAACCGGTTTGGAGGCTTTTGACACGTCCTTCTATGCCATCTTGCCAGCCCTGCACGGTCTCTTCAATGGGACCTACATTGGAACTCTCGATAGCCATGTCTCAACCTCGAAGCGGTCTGCCGACCGGAGGGCCTCATTTAAGCACGCCGGACGAGCCCTAAGGGGCTCGCGAGCACATCATCCCACAAACTCAACAGTTCTACTTCGCAGGTTACGCATCTGTGTGTGCAATGCCGCTCCGTGAATTTGCTCGCTCTTCACACCAGTAAGAACCAGCAGGACTCGTATTCCATCTCCCATGCTGGGGTCCGTTGTCGCCCCCCAGATGATTCGGGCGTACGGGTTGATCCTGTCTCGAATTATCTTGGCACAAGATTCCGCATCCCCTAGTGATAGAGTTGAGCCTCCAACGACGTTGACCAGAGCGCCCCTCGCATCTGAGATGTCTATGTCCAGCAGAGGTGATTGCAGAGCTTCCTCTGTAGCCTTGACTGCCATGTCCTCGCCTTCCGCCTCTCCCAGGCCAATCATCGCGACGCCACCACCGTTCTCCATCACAGACCTGAGGTCTTGGAAGTCCAGATTGACAATGCCCTCCTTGGCAATCATCTCCGAGACGCCTTTGATGCTCCTCATCAGAAGCTCGTCGGCAACCCGGAAAGCGGCATCCAGAGGGAGGTCTCTGACCCCCTCAACTTCCAGGAGTCGCTCATTGGGAAGAACCACCACGGTGTCGCATACTTCCCTGAGTCTTTCCAGACCCCATTCTGCGTTCTGCCTGCGTAGTGCGCCTTCGGAAAGGAAGGGATAGCTGACAACAGCAATTGTGAGGGCACCGGCGGAGCGCGCAAGACGTGCTATGACGTGCGCGCTCCCTGTGCCGGTACCCCCGCCGAGCCCAGCTGTGATGAAGGCCAGATCACAATTCTCAATCTCGGTCTTCAACGAGCGCTCTGACTCGTAGGCTGCTTGTTCCCCCTTCTCTGGGTCTCCGCCAGCGCCCCTGCCTCGCGCCGACCTCCCAATCACAACCTTGTTGCTAACGGCCACTCGCAACAGGTGCTGTGCATCAGTATTGACTGCTATTCCTCGTACATACTCCTCATCGAAAAGATTCTCGTGTTCCAGACGGGCGACTGTGTTGGATCCACACCCTCCACAACCGAATACCCTGATCTTTGGCTGCAATGACATCAGGAGGTTCTGAAGCTCTGGATCACTCTCGGTATCGAGGGGTCCCGTGGGGACATCCCCCTCGTCCTCAAGCTCCAATACTCTGTTGATGAGGTGCTTCACGGACACGAGCCGACTCGAACAGAGGATAACCATTACCCCAGTGGAGAGGCACTTCGTGGGGGTTTAGTAACGACCCCCAAGGGACCGTCAAAGAAGCTGCTCCCTGGTCTTGACGAACCTCACAATGAATGTATAGAGCCCTCCCCAGGCAGAAATTGCCAGAGCGAAGGTGACGCCATTCAACTCGTCGTTACCCAGTAGTGCCCATTGTGCCATCTCATGGATACTCGAGTAAGCGATACCCATCGTCCCGGTCTGTGCTTGCCATGCTGCGGCTATCAGTCCAAGTAGCGTGAGAACCATTCTGTCAGCTCTTGAGAAACCGCCGTATATCCTGCCCAGGCCAACTGACTGTGCCTGTGTGCCCATGTACGATCCGAAGAGGGTCAACAGTCCAGCCAGCAGTCCAGAGCGAGGATCGCTGACAAAGGCCGCGTTCATCCCAAGAGCTACCAGGAGGCCGACATCAACGACCCTGTCTATCGTGTGATCAAGGAAATCTCCGTAGGGGCCATCGACACCTTGGTGTCTCGCAAGCGCTCCATCGAGCGCATCCAGTATACCCGCTACCAGAATCAGAATGACCCCTCCAAGTATCGACATCGCTCCAGCGCTGTCGGCACCCGCTCCTGAGAGAAGGTAGAATGCCCCAAGTGCCAGTACTAGGCTAGCCCAAGTCAGAACGCTGGGGTCCAGATCGCCCATCTTCAAAACCAGGGGATGAATCGCCTTCGTCCATTTTGCACGCATCTTCTCAAACATCACGACTCCTCCATCCGCGCAACCCAATCTATTGTCGAGCCCAGACTCTTTGGCTTGAAGCCATCTGATGCCCACTCCTCTATCTCCTCAACTATGGACACTATCTCACTCGCCGTAGTGTCGAACTCTGTCCATGGAACTCTCTCATCCGAATCATTCCATGAACCGCCCATAAGTTCCCACTCGTAATTCGAATTGATTTTGCTTTCCGAGTAGCCACGCTCATGGAGCCTTCGCTTCAGGACTTCAGGTGAGCATCTGAGGACCACGACAGCGTCAACAGGGAGGGCGTGGGAAAGGTGACCGTCTATCGCCATCATGCCGGTCGGGGGGGCCGCCCAAACTGCAGATAGCAAGCCCTTCAACTTCTCGACGTCTATTGGCCTAGCCCCGTCTTCTGGGTCCTCATCGCCTATGCAACCATGCTCCTCAGCCAGATCCTCAACAGATACAACTGTGAAACCGACTGCTTCCAGGAACCCGCCGACGGACGTCTTCCCCACGCCAGGAGTTCCGGTAATAGCGACCCGAAAACCATCCTCCATGGCATGCCCGCACGCGTTGGAAGCAATGAACGCTACGCGGATTAGCCGTAACATTGACCACTCATATGCCCAGCCGACCTTGAGGAGACATGTCAGAGACCGTTGGATGGCTGGGTGCCATGGACCCCAGAGAGAATAAGCTGAACGCACTCATCGTCGCAGGTCCCCTAGCCCTCTACTTCGATTTATTCGCGCATGACGCGACCATGGCGTTCTTCTGCTCCCTTGTTGCCATCATGCCCCTCGCCTTCCTGATGGGGAGGGCCACCGAGGAAATCGCGCTCAGGACGTCCGAGTCCCTCGGGGGGCTCCTCAACGCCACCTTCGGAAACGCCGCCGAGATGATCATAGCCCTACTGGCGATCATCGCGGCATACCAAGCAGGAGCTGGTTCGGCCACGGAGTCAACGATGATCCACTTGGTACAGGCCAGCCTAATCGGGAGCATTCTGGGGAACCTGCTTCTAGTGATGGGCCTCGCTTTCGTGTGGGGGGGCATACATCACACCGAGCAGAAATTCTCGGAGACCCAGGTAAGCTCCAACGGGTCGTTACTCCTGCTGTCCATGATCGTACTTGTGGTGCCCTCCGTCTTCCACATGACAGTTCCAGGTGATGAGGGAGCGACGGGAGTTGAGAACCTCAGCCACATCGCGGCATTGGTTCTCCTGACGCTATACGGCCTCTTCCTACTATTCCAGTTCAGGACCCACGTCCATCTCTTCGCGACCGACGCCAATCACCACGAGGAGCCCTCTATGAGTCAGAGAGACGCAGTAATACTGCTGGTATTGGCCACAATTCTAGTTTCCATAATGGCAGAGGTGCTGGTGGCATCAGTGGAGGAAGCAGCAGCCGAACTGGGGATGCCACACCTGTTCATCGGAGTGATTCTCCTGCCGTTCTTCGGCAATGCTGCTGAGCACTTCACCGCGGTCACCGTCGCTGGGAAGGACAAGATGGACCTCTCCTTCGCCATTTCGATGGGCTCCTCTACACAGATCGCAGTGTTCGTCGCCCCCCTCATGGTAGTCATCTCTTGGCTCCTCGGGGTTCCACTGACATTCGAGTTCGGAATGCTGGAGACGGTATCGGCCTTCCTTGCGGTGCTCATCGTCAATGTGATAGCTTCCGATGGGAAGTCCAATTGGCTTGAGGGGGCCATGCTCCTTGGGGCATACGCCGTACTGGCTGCCGCGTTCCTTTTTCACCCCTGAGAGTCAGCAGCACCCAACTTCGCGGAGAGGGGCGGCAACAAATTCCACCCTGTCAACGTCATGAGTATTCTTCAGCTTCTCGACCATCTCACGAATGTTTCCCGCCCTTCCTCGAATCTGCATGGTGTCTACGCACGTATGGCTCTCAGTAAGGCAGTTGTGATGGTAAGATGACACTATTATCGAGTCAGAGTGCCTCATTTCAGTGAGTTTATTCTCAACATCATGCTGGTAGTAGATTACTGCGGTTCCCTCAATCTCTACTTCCTCTTCCATAGTATCGAGATCACCTCGGAGGGTGGCCTCAGCAAAGTGAATACTAGCATCTCTGAGGAACATGCTTCGATTACTGTATCCCGTTTGTGAGATTAATTGGTCCAGTCTTAGTGCAAATTCCTTGTCCGTGCTGAATGAGAGGATACGACTCATATCCCATGCTAAGACACTGGAATTAATAACATTTGTTAAATATGTAATAATGGTTCCCTAACCCCATGACCGAAGCAAGCCTGCCAGTCGAACTTATCGCGTTGACACTAATTCTAGCTCTAGTAGGGGGGCTGGCCCCCATATTCAGCAATATCAAGGAAAACCGCGACACTATGCGAAGGATAACAGGAATAGCTTCAGGGATACTTCTGGCTTCTGCCTTACTTGTGGTAATTCCAGAGGGGTTTGAACTGGCTACGGGGGGCCATGATGAGCACGGCCATGATGAGCACGTCGATGAGGATGCACTGGCTGGATCAGTGGCCCTAGTAATCCTGGAACTAGAGCATGGGGACATCAATCCTTCTGAAGCCATCGAAGAGATCGAGGAGTTACTAGGCGGCCATGACGAGCATGACGAGGAATCTGGTGACGAGCATGACGAGGAATCCGGAGACTCTCTTTCCGAGAGCATAGAGCACGTGATAGAGGAAGTCGAATCAGAGGAAATCAATGCTACCACCGGAATCGAGGAGATCGAGGAAATCATCACTTCCCATGCTCATGAAGAGGAACATGGAGATGAAGAAGAGAGCGCGCTTGAGAGCCTTATTATCGGAGGGGCCGTGCTAGCCGGATTCGTTTTGATGCTCGTAATGGAGGGCTCAGGGGTAGGCCACGCCGTTCATGAGGAGCATCACGAGCACGAGGAGGAGCACGGTCACGAGCACGTTCATCACAGGGCCGCCCCTTGGATAATCGTCCTCGGTCTTTCCATGCACTCTGCCGCCGATGGACTTGCGATAGGGTCTGCAGCAGCAGGGAGCTCCGAGGCTGTGACTGCGCTGGTCGCACTAGCGGTTCTCATTCACAAGGTCCCGGCGGCATTCAGCCTCGGCGTGTTCTCATTGCATGAGAGAGAGGACAGGAACGACTCCATCAGGGACGTTGTTTTGTTCTCAATTGCAACTCCTGTAATGATTGTGGTATCATTCTTCGTTCTCCAGGATTTCGATGAGCAGATGATAGCGCTCGCGATGCTGTTCTCAGGAGGCACCTTCCTGTATGTGGCCACCGTGGACACGCTGCCTGATATCCATAATGCTGTGTCAGGTAGGGAGGCTATGATCAACGTCCTAATTGGAGTTCTAATATTGGTCGTTATCCTATTCGGTGCCGATGCTGCTGGACTAATCGAGCACGGCCATTGAGTCAGAGTATGTTCTCAACGATCTCGTCAAGGTCCTGGCCACGCCCACAGTAGTAGCACCTGACTTCCATGGGCTCCCTACTCACTACCCTGAGCTTCTGGGGGAGGGGCTCCCGGGAGTTCTGCGTGATGCAGTTTGAGAATGTGCAGCTGGCCACGTTCACCAGCTCGTCCGCTAGCTCCATGACCCTCTTCTCGGCTACCCCGTAGTTCCTGATTATCGCGACGCTGGCGTGTGGGGAAATCAGGGCGAGCCTGTCTAGCTCCTCCTGGCTCAGCTCCAGGTCCTCGATCTTCAGGACGTCCTTCCTCCCTAACTTGTCGCTGGGCACGTTCATCACCAGGGAGACGGGATTCGATTTGTTTGTGTCTATCCTTAGCATCCTGATCACTTGGAGTGCATGGCCAGCTGGGATGTGATCTATCACAGTGCCATTGCAGATTGCAGTGACTCTCCTCATCTCGCTCATTACTTCACCTTCTTTGGCACTTTGACGCCCAGGCACCTGCATAGCAGGGCCATCCTCGTTGGTACCCCGTTGAACGCCTGCTGGAAGTATCTTGCATTCTCGGTCGAATCGAGGCTCGGGTGAAGCTCGCTAACTCTTGGGAGGGGGTGCATCACAATCATCCCGTTCTTGGCGCTAGTCATGTCCGATGAGTCCAGCATGTAGATCCCCGCCACCTTGGCATATTCGTCATCATCGGGGAACCTCTCCTTCTGGATCCTCGTCATGTAGATGACGTCTGCATCCGGCAGCGCCGCGTTCAGGTCGACGGTCTCGGTGACATCCGCCCCGTGCTCCCGGAGATCGGATACGATCTCCTCCGGCATCTTGAGGCTCTCTGGTGAGACTAGGTTCAGAGTCGCACCAAACCTAACTAGGGCATGAGAAAGGCTGTGAACGGTCCTGCCATACCTAAGATCCCCGACGAGCACCACATTCAGACCCTCGAGAGTTCCGTGTGCCTCCCTGATGGTGAAAAGGTCGAGCATCGTCTGAGTGGGGTGGTTACCTGCTCCATCCCCAGCATTTAGTATTGGGATTCCAACGGCATCCGCGCTGTATTGGGCCGCGCCTTGCTGTGGGTGCCTGATCACTGCTACGTCAGCATAGCCGTCGACCATCTGCATGGTATCGAAAAGCGTCTCTCCCTTGGCCACAGACGTTCCCACGGATGTGAAGTTCAGCACGGAACCGCCAAGCCTCTTCATGGCAGCCTCGAATGACATCCTTGTCCTCGTCGAGTTCTCGAAGAACATGTTTGCTAGGACTTTCCCCTCTAGAAGAGGCAGGTGAACATCGCCCTTGGCTACGGGCACGAGTCTTTCCGCGTCATCGAGAATAGACACGATTTCTTTGTTGGTAAGATCATCCATTGTCACGACGTCGGACATCTTTCTCCCTCCGAGCCGGCAGACTCTCGGTCATATGTGTTGTCCTCGGCCTTTTTGCTAACCTGACACGATACCGTCGGCTTGATGTGGGGTGCGCCACCCCCAGTATTGATGATAATCAGCCGGACGCCGCTCCGCGTCTCGTTCTGCGGAGGCGGAACAGACCTAGACTGGTTCTCAAACTCCGAGAGCACAGGGGGGATGGTCACATCAGCCGCATTGGATCGCCACATACACGTCACAGTGAACCGACGATTCGACGATATGGTCAGGGTCTCCTACTCAAAGATGGAGCTAGTGGAGAACTTCGAGGACATCGAGCACGAGCTAGTTCGAGAGTCGATGAGGATGACGGGGGTGACTTCGGGGGTCGAGATTACGACCATTGCGGACATTCCCTCCAGAGGGACCGGACTGGGGTCGTCATCTTCGGTCACTGTCGGACTTCTCAACGCTCTGCATGCGTATGCAGGACGATCCCCGTCCCCGCGCCAATTAGCTGAGGAGGCCTGTGAGATAGAGATAGATATCCTAGGCCAGCCAATTGGAAGGCAGGATCAGTATGCGGCGGCTTATGGGGGGGTAAACAGCATCTCGTTCGGCTCCGAAGGAACCAACGTAGCCCCATTGGAAATAACCGAAGAGGCGACAGCCAGGATTTCGGAGGAGTTCACACTGGTTTTCACTGGAATTACAAGGAGCGCAAGCGAGGTACTAAGCGAGACCCCCGAGGATCCCAATGACAAGACATCCAGACTCCGTGAAATCAGGAGGCACGCGGATGTAGCACGAGACCTCCTCGAAGGGGGCGACCTCATGGGGCTCGGTGAGCTATTGAGGGAGACATGGGATCTCAAGAGAGGTATATCCTCCAGTGTCAGCGGCGACGAGATAGAGCAAATCCACGACCAGATAATGCAAACCGGCGCGACGGGCTCGAAACTCCTCGGCGCGGGAGGCGGCGGCTTCTTCCTGGTACACGGCGGCATCGAGGTAAGGTCCGGGCTGGAAAAACTGGGTTTGGTTACAATCCCCCTCGAGATTGATGAGGATGGCTCCACAATAGTCCACAGGGGTTAGTCAGATGGGTTCCAAGTCCATGGCCATGGTCATCACATCGATAATGCTGATTTCCACGTTCCCGACAATCACCTCCGCTAACGATGACCCGGTATCTCTGAATGACCCGTTTTTGGGTCTCGACACCGATGTTTCCGACCTGCTCGCAGATTGGGACATCCCCGGTGCCCAAGTTGCAGTGATGTACAACGGCTCCCTAGTCTTCAACAAGGGGTACGGGATAGCCGCTAATGGCACAGACTCCGATGGGAACTATTGGTCCACCCCAGTAGACGTCGACTCGAAGTTCAGGATCGCCAGTCTCTCCAAGGCGGTAACTTCCGCAGGAATCCTGACACTCATCGAGGATGGGGTGATTTCCCTGGATGACAAGATGGTGGATTTAGTGCCGCAGCTCCTCCCTGCCGAGCTAGAGGGATGCAACTACCCAAACCATGCCACATCGTATTCCATAGACGACATAAACGTCTCACTACTGCTGAATCACCGTGCAGGCTTCGACCCCAGCATAGACCCAACATACCGACATTGGAGGAACTGGGTTGGCTCATGGCAGAACGACCAGTGCATCGACAAGCAATCGCTGATTGATGACTACGACAATGGGAACCTAGCCCCTATTACTATGGACAGAATCCTCTCTGAGTGGCTACGGAGGCCACTGGAATACGAACCCGGAACCGATTACGTGTATTCCAATGTAGGTTACCAGATTCTTGGGAAGATAATCGAGGCACAGACCGGGATGGAATACGAGGACTACATTGTCGAGAACGTCCTTACGCCCATGGGCATAGATAGCATGTCGATAGGAATGACAATGCCCGAGCAGAGAGCATTCGGGGAGGTATCATACTTCGACGACGGCACTGGTTGGTGCCACTTCCCATCGGGTCAGGATGAGGACGGCGACCCTATCTTCCCAACATCTCCTGACCCCGACTGTGGAGCCTTCGTCGTTGAGGAGAAAGATGGTGGCGGAGGGTGGATTGCAAGCGCCTCTGACTATGCGAGGTTCATCTCGCACATCGATGAGTCCATCCAAAGCGACATCTTCGAAAATCCGTTTGATTATTTCATCGGCAACCCATCCGGTCATTGGTACGGCAGAGGAATTGGGATAGTGGGAGATCCAGCAGATACGTGGAACCATTGGGGGTCTTTCGCCGGATCATCCACAAACTTCCGCAGGGACGTCACTGATTCCGGTGAATCGGTGGTCTTCGTTATGTTCACCAATACACGGCCCGATGGAAATTGGAAGAGCGTCAGGGAGAACGTCATCAAGGAGGCGATGATGGATGTAGACTACACGAACGTAACTCCCCTGGAAATAGGCGACTTCGAGCCATTGCCACCTCAGGACAGTGATATCGAGGGTGAGTCCTTCCTCACTATTACGGGCGAAATCGCCCAAGGGACCCAGTTTAACGCATCATGGACAGCCAGCATCACCTTGCAAGAGGCATACGGAACAGACCTTCTGCAAAACCAGTCCTTGGGGCTCAGGCAGCAGATTGACCTCCATCTGGGAAACTCCAACGGGTTTCTGGACAATGCAGAGATATCGGCTTTCGTTAACTTGGTCGAGTCATCGAGGGCATGGACCGATTCCGAATCAGGTGGATGCTGCTCATTCGACTATCAGTCGATGTCTTCCTATGAAGGAGCCTCCGTCGAGGTATTCCCTCCGATCACGGGCTCCGTGGACATGGAAAACGGAACTTGGGGATGGAACGAGTCAGCGGACCTCGTCGCGCAAGCCGACTCGAGGGCGACGAGGCTTCTGGACCTGCCAAGGACAGGATCAGTGATCGAGGAGGTTCCTCTGACGATATCTCTCCCACACCCGTGGGAGTTCAGATACAGTGCCATGCAGCCAATAGTCGAGGGAACACCAAGTGAATTCACAGTGTACAGGGGCCAGTCCCCGGTATACACCGACATCAGGATCTCAATCGACGAGAATCAAGCACCCATCATTTCAGCCGAGAGGGCCGGTGCAACTGGGACCGTGACAATGCCATTGGACTTGCCAACAACATACTCAGCATCATGCACGGACAGTGCTCTGGAGACGCCCTCAATAATTTGGGAATTTGCCAACAATGGGACCTTCATGCTCGAGTCAAGGGAGACTGAGCAGACGATAGTCCCCTCTGAGTTGGGGTACTCAGCTGGAGACGTCCTCTCAGCGACAGTGACTTGCACAGACAGCTTCTCGTCCTCGGTTTTCTGGTACGAGAACACGGTAATCGACGGTGCCGCCCCTGTCTGGTATGCCCATTTCACCGAGATTCAGTCTAATGGCTCAGAGGTAATCCATGATGAATCGCAGAGCAATATACGAGTCAGGTCGGACAGTATGCTGACGATGAACGTCACAGCCACTGACGACTTCATTCAACCCGTCTCGATAGACGTGACATCCAACAAGTCCCAGGGATGGAGGCACTTCTCCAATGACGAACTTGGATTCACGGACAGGTTCTCCCAGGGGAGCCAGGTGAATGGCATGCACCTGAACTTGAGCGAGCGTCACGAGTCGAAGGAGAGGAGCGTCTGGGAATTGGCCATGACGGTCACTGACGAGGCTGGCAACAACGAATCCAGAATTTGGACTATCCTAGTGCTGGACGCTTCCCCCCCGACAATAATCCCCGAGATACTCGCTGAGTCGGTTCCAATCTCCCCCGACAACCCAGCGAGGGAGGGCGACGAAGTTATACTGTCACTAACGGAGTCATTCGATGACATAGACTCCATCGATGACCTGGTTTGGACAGTGTCTCTCGAAGGCGAGAAGATTGTGGATAATGCCTCTTGGGAAGACGCAGAGAAGGTTCAGATGCCCCTCATGGAATCAGGCAACCACCTATTCGAAATAGAGTCATTGGACTCTTCAGGGAACAGGGGGACAATCTCGTTCTACCTAGCCGTGGCTCCTGCCATGGGTGTCGACATCGAGGTACTGCAGCAGAACGTTATCGGAGATCAAGTAGAGGGCCAGACTGTAACCTTCATCGTGACGATGCAGAATCTGGGAGCCACTTCAGCATCAGGAAGGCTCTGCTATACCTCCAATTGCACCGGGTACGTAACAGTCCCCGGAGCTACTTCCGGGTCGACGGGGGTGTTCAGCTCCGAGTTGAATGTGTACTTGGATGGAACCGGGAGCTACGACCTCTACTTCGAATGGGTGAGCTCCATGGACGATGACGCCGGCGTTCTCGACTTCGATGATGCCATCCACGCGAAGTCCAAGGTCGTATCCTCCATCAGCAGCTCGACGCAGGCCTTCCTACTGGTCCTGGTCATCCTCACTCTTGCAATATGGGGGGCTAACCGCCTCTGGGGACGAGACGCAACTGGGCCCTGATGGCAGTCAATCATCCGCGAACCTCTTGAGAGAGGCGGGCGCTCAACTGTCATGGTACTGCTTCCCGACTACCCCCAGAGGGTAATCAACGAGCACAGNGTCAGGGTGGAGAAGTTCGCTCTCTTGGGCCTTCTTATACTGGTTTTCGGAGGCGGGTGGTGGCTCTGGCCCGCAGTTCAGGGAGAGGCGGAGCTNATCACTAGATCAGGACCGGTCGCCGCACTATTCCTCTCAGCCATACTCCTATCCGACCTGATAGACTACGGTCCTGTGGAACGCACTAGGATAGGCACCGCATCCAACATAGCATGGCCCGGGATATTGGCTATGGCTGGATTGGACCTATCCTCTCAGGACGACATAATAGCATCAGCAATCTTATTGTTCGTAGCAATCGTTCTGCGGTCATCGGCAACCACCACCTTCGACTACTCTATTTCTGCACGTAGGTTTCGTGGGCTCACGGGTATTGCGGGCATAGCCATCGCGATAGCCGTCATGGCCGCGTCCGATGCTCCCAACATTCTCTGGGCGGTGGTAATCATGTCCTCCCTCGCTTCGATATATCCAGATTTGTCTTCAAGAGACGAAGCTCACGATGAAAGGAAGCAGTTCGCACAGACCCTNGAGGATGCAGAAAACAGGATGATGCACCTCAGGACGGAGAACTCGGGACTGGANCAGGCCGCCTCATTGATCAAGAACGCGAGGGATGTCGGTTGGCAGGACCCAGAAAAGGGACTCATGCTAATCGAGGAGGCCATGAGGGAGTCAGAGAAGATAATCGCGATGTCGGTCGATCTCGGCGACATCAGGAATGACTCCCTGTCCTCGGTGGAAACAGCCGAGGCCGTGACTATGTCTGCAGAGGGTCCACGAAGGGCCTTCGAGCAAGGGGAAAGGGAGGCAGAGCACGGCTCCCTGAGGGAGGCCGAACTCCTGTACAGGATGGCCAAGTCGAAGGCACAGGTGGTGATAGACCACTGGAAGCCAGCCATGGACTCGATATTGGAGGGCGAGAAGGCCCTGTCGGAGCACACGGGCCAAGCAGCCGACTCGGTAAGGGGGCTATTGGTGGCCGCGAGGGAGGCCATGGATGCTGAGGAGCCCCTGGATGCCATACAAATCGCCTCAACTATACCCGGACACTTGGAGAGCCTGAACTCCCTCGAGCAGGAAGCCGCTAGGGCACTGAAGGAAGCAGAGCAGGCATCTAACGCGGCCGGTAGCGACATCACCACAGACTACGAGGCGCGCTTAGGGGAAGCCAAGCAGGCTTTCGAATCAGGCGACTTCTCCCTCTCGAAGGGGATGTCAGAGAGCATCTCCAGAGACATAAGGGGGACCTCGGACTCGATGAAGGAGGTACAGAGGGCCCTGCGGCAGAGGAAGCAGCTGTCAACCAGGTTCCCCAGTGGAGGAGACTGGGAAGAGAGGCTGGGCTCCATCTCACNACTGGCNGACTCNGGGGACTGGGAGGGGGCTTCGGCTAGCTTGGGCGAACTGACTAGAGATCTGAGGGACTTCGAGTCGGAGAGGGACGATGCCCAGGAGCTTCTTGACTTCCTGAACAAGGAGTGGGGATCAATGAGGGCCAAGCTGGACTCGTCCGGAATAGGGCCGACTGACGAGGGGAGGGCGAAATCCGAGAGGCTTCTTGCTGAAGCGGAGGACTCGCTCTCCAAGGGAGAAATACAGTCATGCCTCTCATCACTAGGTGCTGCAGACTCGGAGATCGAGGCACTGAGGATGAGGACCTAGGCCGACTCACAGATCGGCGTAGTATTCCTGAGCTGCATCCTCTAGTTCCCGAGATGCAATTGACTCGTCAATCGTCTTGGTGACCCCGCCCCTGCGGATTCCGAAACCGTCGACGAAGACGTCCATGCAACTCGTCCCGGAGTAAATNAGGTTCGACAGGATCCTCCTGCTGTCTCTTCCACGGGGNCTCATCCTGATATTGTCCAAGTCCCAAGTCACCCAGTCCATGGAGTCCTTGGTCGCAAGCTGCCAGGTCTCCACCGGGTCGAGTATGCTAGCATCCCAGTGGTCGTGTCTCTGAACCAGGCTGGCAGCCTTTGCCTCTGCTCTCATGTCCAGGCCGTTGTTGCTCGCCGCGCCATCGGTCCCGAGTCGGACGTCAACGCCGGCCTCGATCATGGCGGGGTAAGACATAGTGCCCCCGCAAGCGAGCTTCTGGTTTGAGACCGGGCAGTGGACCGCGTGCGCACCATGCCCGGCGAGTATCCGCATCTCCTTCTTTGTGACCCAACCGCAATGGGCACAGATGGTCCCCTCGGTGAAGTAGTCGATGGAGTCAAGGTACTCAATTGGGTACATCCCAGTCCTAGCGTGGCACTCAGCCACCTCGCTCCTAGTCTCCGAGGTGTGTATGCTCAGCCTCGCACCGAGGTCACTGGACATCTCACTGGCCTTCCTGAGTACCTCCTCGGTGCAGGTGTAAACCGCATGGGTCGCAATCCCTATCTCCACCCTGCCGGAGCCAAGGGGACCTGATCTGATCAGCGACTCTAGCTCACTGAGGGCCTTCCCGCTGTCGCTGCCACCGTCCTCTGGAGGGGGCCAGTCAGTCGTGGGCCCGCAGATTATCCCCCTCATTCCCGAATCAGCCACAACGGGGGCTATGGATCCCGGGAAGTGGTACATGTCGCAGGCGAAAGTGGTTCCTCCAGCGATCATCTCCGCCACGGATGCCCTGGTTCCTATGGCTGCGAGCTCTGGCGTTAGGTTCCTCTCGCTGGGGAATATGCTGGTCTCCAGCCATTCCATGAGGCCAAGCCCCTCGCCCATGCTCCTATTGAGAGTCATTGGCAGGTGAGTGTGCCAGTTCTGCAGGGACCTGGTGATGAGGAGGTCGCTTCCGTCGATAGCCTCCAGAACATCCTCGTCACCATTGCTCGGACTGTAAGAGCCGTCGGCATGAAGGAGGAAGTCGCCTCCTCTCACTACCCCATCGTGATCGATGAGCTGAGTGTTCACTATCCTACGTGTGCCTGACTCCATGAAGTCGCGAGAGGATATCGCACCTCAAGGTTATCATTACTGGCTACTTCTGTCTTTGGGCCAGAACGGAATCAGCTTCTCAGCCAGACTCTTCATGTTTATCGCCATTTGAATCCAATTCGAAATCAGCCGGCCTGTGTCTGCTTACCTTCAATCGCAATTAGTAGAATAGCCCCAGCTGCAGCAATCCTTGGATCGATACCCGAACTGCTGACTCCGCTAACCATTAACTTGTGAACCATCGGATTCATGGTCTGAGAATAAACCACCTTACCGGATGCTCCACCAATTTTCATAACGAATTTTTGCGGCATCAGGTAAGTGGCAAATGGGACAAACCGACGGACTAGTGCAAGTCCAAGACTATCCTCTGTGATTTCTCCAACCTCTCTGCCTTTGGTATCGATTACCTTGTACGAATCCTTACCGATTGACATGAGTGCCTTCCTCTTGATCGAGGCGATATTTTGACCCGAGGGGCCATCGATAATCTCGAAATTGCCCTTGAAATCCAACATACCTGATTGTTTTATTCTCAACAACTCTACCGTTTTCTGCTCATCAGAATAGACTCTAATATCTTCTTTCAGTTTCAGCGCCTTCTGCTTGGAATAACCAATCATATTCTGCATCGAGCCATCTGAATAGATGTGAAACTCCTCGCCTAGGAGCTTCAGCACCTTTTGCCTAATCATGTATGAGTCTGACTCTAACAAGCCCGCCATGATTGCCGATACGTATCGTTCTTTTCAATCCGACCTAGAAACTGCCTAGGTCCATGACTTAGAAATCAGTTTCTTGGTGTGGGCAACAAATGGGACTAAACCACGCATTCTCCATGTAAATGGCTGATTATATCACCTTGTGAGTTCTTCATCCACGCCTCGATCAAGTCACCCTCTTTCATGGCTCCCACGCCCTTCGGGGTCCCCGTCCAGATCAGGTCGCCCGGACTTAGACCGTACCACCCCTCAAGATGGCCCATTATCGACTCGAACGAGTGAACCATCAACTCCGTCGATGCCAGTTGCCGGATCTCCCCATTGACCGATAGGCAGAGCTCCATCGGCCTAGGGTCCCAAGGGGCCCACGTACCAAGGACCCCCGAGCCCTCGAACCCCTTCCCCTCGAGCCATGGCCACCCCTT
>PBCB01000036.1 GCA_002717765.1 Fidelibacterota bacterium
AAAATGGGGTAGTGTTCACAAAGACCTCGGAACCGAGTGAACGCCTACCCCTTCCACATACCAAAGGTACCAAGCCAGCACCTTGATGGGTTAAAGTAAAAGTTTAACGATTAAAAATGCAAGTTTTTTATATTATTTTATTTTTTGGATATTTTACTAAAATTTGCAAAATATTTAAGTGCCGGAGGGGGGACTCGAACCCCCACACCTTGCGATACGCGAGTTTGAGTCGCGCGCGTCTACCAATTCCGCCACCCCGGCATATATTCTATAGAGTTTGTTAAATAAATTATTAGGATTTTTACTCTGAAGTCAAGTACTGAGAATTGATTAATGATTTAAATTAAACTATATTCTTATAAGTTGAATTTCAAGTTTTGGTTGAATGTGTACAATCAAATATTAGGAGATGATTATGATCACACCTCAAATTTTATTAGAAAATGCAAAAAAATACCCAACTGAGCCTGCTCTATCTATTAAAGATTCCGATGGAAAATGGCAAACAGACTCTTGGGACCAATTCTACAATATAACTGAATCTATAGCTAAATCCTTATTAGCCTATGGTGTTGAAAAAAACGACAAGGTAAGTATTTATAGTTATAATAGGAGAGAATGGAGCGCCTGTTATTCAGCCGTACAATTAATAAATGGTGTTTCTGTAGGTGTTTATCATACTTGCTCATCTAGTGAAGTTGAGTGGATTGTGGGTAATTCAGAATCTAAAATCGTCTTCCTAGGAAATAACCCAAACGATGGAGATGAAAACGATAAAATGCCAAACTATAGATTATTACAAGTTCTGGATAATTTAGATAATGTAGAATTAGTTGTAACAATGAATGGGGTAGAAAAATTAAATCATCAAAAAATAATTTCTTGGGATAAATTTATTGAAAAAGGGAAAGATATCAATTCAGATGCAGTTATGGATCGATGCAATAAAATAGATAAAAATGATACCTGTTCTTTAATCTATACTTCTGGAACAACAGGAAATCCAAAGGGAGTAGAATTATCATTTGATAATTGGTCCTTTGCGCTTTCATCAACATCAGAAATGTTAAAATTTAACCAAGGTGAATTATATGTGTCTTGGTTACCAGGAGCTCATGTATTTGGCCAATTAGTTGACTGTCATTTTTGGGTAAAAAGGGCTATGCATATGCATATCGTAGACAGCCCTTTAAATACAGTAGACTATGCAAAAGAAATCCAACCGCACCTTTTTATTTCCGTTCCCCGAATTTATGAAAAAGTTTATTCGAATCTAAAATCAGCTATTGACTCAAAGGCGATCTTAAAGATTGGACTTAAAATACCAGGCCTATCATCAATATTTAAGAAAAAACTTAAAGAAGCAGCTGGATTCAGTAATCTAAAATTTGCAATAACAGGCGCCGCACCCATAAATCCAGATATTTTAAAATTATTTCAATTTCTAGGTATTCCGTTATTTGAGGGTTGGGGTTTAACTGAAACTACAGCTGGAGCAACTTTAAATTACGCAAATAATAATAAAATTGGTTCAGTTGGTAAGCCATTNCCAAATACTGAGATAAAAGTAGCTGATGATGGAGAATTACTTGTTAAAGGTGATCANATTATGAAGGGATATTATAATAACNCNGAAGCTACAGCGAAAGANATAGTAGGTGAATGGTTTCATACTGGCGATGTTGGAAAAGTAGATGAGGATGGATACGTATATATTACAGGAAGGAAAAAAGAGATTTATGTAAGCTCCGCTGGTAAAAATATTGCCCCATTAGTGATTGAAGAAACAATGAAATCCATACCTTTGGTTTCACAATGCTTTTTAGTTGGCGATAATAAAAAATATTGCTCTGCACTATTATCCCTAGATGTTGGAGTTATTTTAAGGGATAAAGTAAAAATAGATGCACAAAAAATTCCAAAAGATCCAGCTCTTCAAATAAAAATGCTTGAGGAGAATTCTTTTACGCTTTCAGATTTTACTGAAAATAAAGATATTTTTTCAGAAGTTGAGCGTGAAGTTCAAAGGTTGAATAATGAATTTTCAAATCCTGAGCAAATCAAAAAGTTNGTAATACTACCAAGAGATTTTACTATTGATGATGGGGAGCTAACCCCAACATTAAAAATTCGCAGAAAACAAATTAACGATAATTGGTCTTCTGAAATAGATTCAATGTATTCAGAATAGATGCATGAATAAAATATTAGTACTAGGATGTGGCACATGNGGCAGCGCCATTGCTCAATCTTTATCAAATAANNCCCATTTGGTCACCATGTGGCACTATAATAAGGATAAACTATTAAATTTTAATACAACCCGTATTCACCCAAATCTTCTAAACTTTACTTTTAACTCTAATATTAATTTTGATTACAATCTTGAGAATTCATTATCTGATTCAGAAATAGTTGTAATAGCTACGCCATCTAGNTCTGTCAGGGATATTNTTGCTAAAATAAATCCTTATTTAAAAGATAATCAAATTATAGTTAACACTGCAAAAGGACTTGAAGCAAAATCATTATTAAGAATGAGCGAAGTGATTTCCGAGGAAGTTACTATAACCAATTTTGACAATATTGTATCGTTATATGGGCCAAGTCATGCTGAAGAAGTAATCAATGAACAGCCAACCACATTGGTTTCAGCTTCAAAACATATAAAATTGGCTGAGAAAATTCAGTCTATTTTTTCATCTGATATATTACGTGTATATACAAATAANGATATTATTGGAGTTGAGCTAGGTGGATCATTAAAGAATGTAATAGCTATAGCTACAGGAATTTGNGATGGAATAGGTTTTGGCGATAATGCAAAAGCTGCTCTGATNACNAGAGGAATGGCTGAAATAATTAGGTTAGGTGAAAAAATGGGTGCATCAGCTTCCACATTTTCTGGATTAAGCGGTGTAGGTGATCTAATTGCAACTTGCTTAAGCAAACATAGCAGAAATAGATATGTTGGCGAATCAATTGGTGAAGGAAAGACTTTAGATGAAGTATTGAATTCTATGGAAATGATCGCAGAAGGTGTTAATACTGCGAAGGTTATAAATGATNTATCAATTAAGTACGATGTCGATATGCCAATTTCAAATGCCGTATATAAAATTTTATTTAATAATGANGATCCAAAAAAGATNGTCACTGANTTAATGAATAGGGATTTAGTTCAAGAAAAGAATAATTAATATTCATAATTTTTATCATGCCCCTGTAGTTCAATGGATAGAATAAATCCCTCCTAAGGATTAGATACTGGTTCGACTCCAGTCGGGGGTACTTAAAAAAGGATAATTAATGTTAAAACCAAAAAGAAAAATTACTAGAGATGAGATTAAAAAAGATTCATTTATTGAATCAGTTTTCCAACTACGAGCATTTATTAAGGAAAATATGCAATTATTAACGCGTATTGGTGGCGGGATAGGACTTTTAATAGCCGTAATGGTTTTTTTATCTCAAAGTTTTCAAAATAATCGCGAAGAAGCTCAATATTTATTGACNAAAGCAACTCTATATTTAGATAATGGNGATATGCAAAATGCTAAAATTCAACTCCAAGAACTAGTAGATGAATATGGCTCCACTGAAGCTGGCAGGGCAGGGGGTTTTTATCTTGGACAAATGCATTTTTCGAACAATGATTATGATTCTTCATTGCCTCTTTTTCTAGCTTATTCAAAAAAAGGAAAAAATACATTTTTAGTAACCTCAGCAAACGAAGCTATTTCTAATATATANGTATATAAAAANGATATAAAAAATGCGATTAAATATCAATTAAAAGCTGTAAATCANTCAAATACAAATAAACTNANGGCNTACAATAATTTAAAATTAATTGAATTATATCTTAAAGATAGTGATTATGATAAAACAAATGAGTTAATAAAAGATCTCCGCTCAGCTCATTCTGATGACGCTGAGATTATGCAAAAAGTTGATTATGTTATTGGTCTTATGATGAAAAAATAGTTTTTTATTTACCATTGTTGAAGTTGAAATATAATTGTAATTTNTANTANTGAAAAGTGGGCTACTGGCCCACTTTTCTTTTAATTAGACCTATGGATACTATAAAAAATACAATTGAAGATTTAATTCCAGATGATCTTGTCATTATTGATTATAACGATTTTTCTAATTCGGGAAAGTTGAAAATAATTATTGATGGAATAAATNGTATTGATTTGAATACAACATCATCATTGGCAAAAANAATANAAAAATTAAATGTTATTAATGAAACATTCCCTGATGGTATACAATTGGAAATATCATCCCCGGGTATAGGTGCTGACTTATTGCATCCTTTTCAGTATAAAAAGAATCTTGGTCGAACATTAAAAATTATCACCTCTGATAATTTAGATAATCTAAAAATAGAACTTTCTTTTTGTGATGATGTTGGATTGGAGGGAATTCTTCCAGATGGTGAGAAAATAAATTTGACATATGATCAAATTGAGAAAGCAAAAGTTATTGTTAAGTTTTAGTTTTTTTAGGAGGAGTTTTGGTAAATAGAGAGCTAATTGAAGTTTTTTCAGAGATTGCCAGAGAAAAAAATGTTGAAAGATCTGAGCTTGGATCAATTATAGAATCCCTATTCTTACATCTCGTAGAACGAGAAAGGGGCGATGCTAGCAATTGTAGCGTAATTGTGAATCTTGACAAGGGTGAATTTGAAATTTATGTTGAGAAAGATATTGTTGAAGACGTTGAAGATCCAGTTATGGAAATAACTTTAGATGAAATAGCTAAAATTGATAGTGAAATGGCTAATGATCTTGATATTGGCGATTCATATATAGAGATTATTGACCCTATGATTTTTGGAAGAAGAATGATATATATGGCAAAACAGTTTTTCTCTCAAAAACTTCAAGATGTAGAGAAAAAATACATATATGAAGATTATGCTAATCGTGTTGGAGAAATAATTATTGGAACAGTCCATCAGGTTCAAAGGGATAATGTATTTGTCAATATAGACCAAGCAGAGCTTAGAATGCCAAAAAAAGAGCAGATACGCTCAGAAAGATATCGTAGGGGTGATTCAGTTCGTGCTGTAATAAAATCAGTGGAAATTACTTCAAGAGGACCTGATATTGTAGTATCTAGAAGTGATAATCATTTTTTATATAAAATGTTTGAGATGGAAGTACCGGAGATTGAAGATGGAATTATTGAAATCAACTCTATCGCTAGATATCCTGGTGAACGAGCAAAAATAATCGTTAAATCTCATGATAGAAGGATAGACCCTGTGGGTGCATGTGTTGGTATGAGAGGAAGTAGAATTCAAGCCATTGTGCGTGAATTAAATAATGAAAAAATTGACATAATTAACTTTAGTGAACAATCTGAAGTGCTAATCAGTAGAGCCTTATCACCAGCGAAGCCTCTTGATCTTTACATTGATGATGATCGAAAATACTGCATTGCCATTTTTGATGATGATGAATTAGAGCTAGCTATTGGCCGCGGGGGTGTAAATGTCAATTTAGCGGCAAATGTAACTGACTATAAAATTGATGCATTTGGAAAGAAGGAATATGAACGAAAACAAGTGGAACAAGAAACGCTTCTATCTGAGATTGAAAATGTAAAAAAATCTGTCGCTAAAGTATTAAATGATCATGATATTTCTACAGTATCTGATTTACTTAATTCAAGCGAAGAAAATCTTCTAGATATTGATAAAATCGATGAAGATATATTAGAAGATATTTATGATAATGTTCAGAAGTTTATTGAAAAAAATCAAAATGAAGAAGTAACTGAAGAAGAAACACCTGAAGAGGAAGTAACTGAAGAAGAAACACCTGAAGAGGAAGTAACTGAAGAAGAAACACCTGAAGAGGAAGAAAAATAAATAAATTACTTATGGCAAAGCGAAGAATATTTCATATAGCAAAAGAATTAAATATTTCACATACTGAAATTTTATCTTTTTTAGAAGGTAAAGGTATAGTTGTAGCTAGTCATATGGCTCCTATTGATGAAGATGTATATAAATTNGTTTTATCTGAATTTCATAAAGATAAAGAATCAGTAGAAAGATATAGAAAAGAACAAGTTCGACGTGAAATTCANGATACTAGAATNCTCGAACAGCAAAAAGCTAATAAAAAACTAAATTTATTATCTCTTGAAAAACAAAGAGAGTTAGAAGAGAAAGAAAAGAAAAAAGAGAAAGAAGATAATAAAGCTCGAGAAGATCAAGCTAAGCGAGATGCTTTCGATAAAGAACAATCGGAAAAAGAAAAACTACGTAATCAAGAATTAGAGATTGAAAATAAAAAAATTACGGATTCAAAAAAACAGAAACAGAAAGATTTAGATAAGAAAAAGGCATTGAAATCTAGTAAAAAAACTTTTAGAAAAGTTGAATTGTCTGATATTGAATCTCAAGTTGGCAAAGGCACAACAAATCGACCTTCAAAATCAAAACAAGTAGATGCAAAAAAATTAAAATCTACTACTGCTACAGTAAAAAAGATTAAGGCTAGCCTTGAAACTAAATCGAAAAAGAAGGTTTATAAAAAAGATAAGGGCGGAGATATAGATGATGATGCAATAGGGGAGGTTAAACCTTTAAGTATTGCAGAATTTTCTAATGTAGATGAATTATCAAAAATATTTGAAGTTCCATCAAATTCAATAATTCAAAAATGTATGGGTTTAGGAATTTTAGCAACTATTAATCAAAGGCTTGATTGGGATATTATTGAATTATTAGCAGAAGAATTTGGCTTTAAAGCTGAAAAGCTTGAAGATATAGGTGAAGAATTATTTGATTTTGAAGATACAGATGAAGATAAGAAAAATGCTATTGAAAGGCCTCCAGTTGTTACAGTTATGGGTCACGTTGACCATGGTAAAACTTCATTATTAGATTTTATTAGAGAAAGTAATGTTGTTGCAGGTGAATCTGGGGGGATTACTCAACATATTGGAGCATATCAAGTAGCTCTTAAAGATGGTAATATTGTGACCTTTTTAGACACACCTGGACATGAAGCATTTACAGCTATGCGAGCAAGAGGAGCTCAGGTCACCGATATGGTAGTGTTAGTTGTGGCAGCAAATGATGGAGTTATGCCTCAAACTATTGAAGCTATAGATCATGCTAAAGCTGCAAATGTACCTTTAGTAATTGCTATAAATAAAACAGATCTTCCAGATATTGACTTAGAAAGAATTAAGCGTGAGTTATCTGAACATAATGTTTTAGTTGAAGATTGGGGCGGCAAGGTTCAAGCCATACCTATTTCAGCTAAAACTGGTGATGGTATTGAAGATCTTCTTTCTTCTATGATTATAGAATGCGAAATGCTTGAACTTAAATCTAATAAAGATACTTATGCGCGTGGAACGGTTGTTGATTCAAAGCTTGATAAAGGACATGGGCCTATAGCTACCGTTCTAATTCAAAAAGGAACATTAAATGTTGGCGACCCATTTATATGTAATAATATTTCAGGAAAAGTACGAGCAATGATGAATGAAAGAGGGCAACGTATTAAAACCGCTACACCATCAATGCCTATCCAAATTTTAGGATTTGATCAAGTTCCACAGTCGGCTGATATATTTGCCGTTGTTAAAAATGAAAGAGAAATAAAAAGAATTGTTTCTGATAGACAGCGCTTAAAAAGAGAAATAGATTTAAAGAAAATTACCGCTCAATCTTTAGATGCAATGTCAGCCCTAATCAAAGAAGGTGCTATTAAAAACTTACCTATTATTATTAAGGGTGACGTAGATGGATCTATTGAAGCATTATCAGAACAGTTAAGTAAAATATCAAATGATGAAGTTGGCGTACAGATAATACATAAATCAGTTGGAATAATTTCTGAGTCAGATGTGCTTCTAGCTGCGGCTTCCAAAGCTGTAATAATTGGATTTCAAGTACAAGTATCTGCCAATGCTAAATTACAGGCCCAGCAAGAAGGTGTTGATATCAGAACATATAGCATTATATATCAAGCCGTTGAAGAGGTAACATTAGCTTTAGAAGGTCTATTAGAACCTGAAAAAGTTGAAGAGGTATTAGGAAAAGCTGTAGTTCAAGAAGTTTTCAAAATACCAAAAATTGGCTTTATTGCAGGATCTAAAGTCACTGAAGGTCTAGTAAAAAGAAATGCAAGGGCCAGAGTAATCAGAGATGATGAAGAAATTAGTGAGGGTGAAATAGTTTCATTGAAACACATAAAAGATGATGCGAAGGAAATGAAAGAAGGATATGAATGTGGTATTGGTGTCGATGAATTTTCAAAATTCAAAGAAGGTGATATTATTGTTTGTTATGAAATCAAATCTATTAAGAGAACATTGGAACTTAATTGAAGTCAAATCGACCCTTTGATAGAACCGATCGGGTCGCGAATGAAATCCAAAACATTTTAGGCCAGATCCAAACTCAGTACATTGATTTAACTGAATTAGGGTTTATTACGTTTACAAAGGTTATTATATCTCCAGATTTAAAACATGCTAAAATATTCTTTGGGGTTGTAAATAATAAAAAAACGATAGAAAAAACAACTATAGAATTGAATAAAAAATCAAAAGCATTCAGAAAATATTTAGGCCAACAATTGACAATCAAATTTACACCAGAATTAAAATTTTATTATGATGATTCAATATCTCATGTTGAAAGAATTGATAAATTGTTTAATAAGCTAGATCAAAAAGATCAAAATTGATTTATAATATGTATAAACCTATAGGTTGGACAAGTTTTGACCTTGTAAAAAAAGTTAGATCCATAACTAGAGAAAAGAAAGTGGGTCATGGAGGAACTCTTGATCCATTTGCAGAAGGTGTATTAATAATTGGTACAGGCAGAGAAACTAAGTTGCTCACACAAGTTTCCGATGAAAAAAAATCATATCAAGCTGTTATTCAACTAGGATCTGAAACCAATACATTAGATACTGAAGGTGAGATAATTGATACTAAATCTATACCGTCAATTGATAAAGATAATTTGAATAAACTATTACATAGCTTTAAAGGTAAATATATTCATAAACCACCTATGTTTTCTGCTAAAAAAGTTAATGGAACCCGTTTATATAAATTAGCTAGAAAGAACATTGAAATAGATCGAAAAAAATTGATTAGTACTATTTATGATATAAAATTAAATAATTTTTCTGATCAATTAATTGATTTTTCTGTAACGTGCTCTAAGGGTACATATATTCGGGTTTTAGCTTCTGATATTGCAAAAAAGATAGGTACAATAGGATATTTAATAAAGCTAGTGAGAACAAGCATAGGTGATTATAATATATCAGATGCACTATCTATAGATAAATTTGAGTCTGAATGGAAATCTATAGACAATTAGATCGCATACCTAATATGGAAGATTCAATAGTGACTATTGGTACGTATGATGGTTGTCATAGAGGGCATCAAGAAATTATAAAAAAAGTAATTTTTAATTCAGAATTAAATAATAGCAAATCTATTCTAATTACATTTGATCCTCATCCAAGACATATTTTACAACCTGAAGCAAAATTACCCATATTAATGCACATAGATAGAAAGCTAGATTTTCTTCAATCATTTAATTTAAATGCAGTCGTTGTAATTCCTTTTGATAAGGATTTCTCTAAGATTACTGCGATTGATTTTTTAAAAAACACAATTNTAAAACGTCTTAATGCATCAAAAATTATAGTTGGATATGATCATCATTTTGGTTTCAACCGTCAGGGATCACCTGATTTTTTAAAAAACTTATCCATTGATAGTGATTTTGAAGTAGAAGTTGTAGAGCCGATCTCTGATCAAGAAATGATTATATCTAGTACACATATTCGCCAATTAATTCAAAATGGATTTGTTAGAAGAGCTTCGTTTGAATTAGGTTGGGTCTTTGGGTTTGAGGCTAGAGTAGTTGCAGGTTCTGGCAGAGGAAAGGATCTTGGATTTCCCACAGCCAACTTTGTGCCGATAGAAAAAAATCAATTAATTCCAGCAAATGGGGTATATTGTATTCGCGGAAGGATTAATGGTAATAGTGTGTATGGTATGTGTAATTTAGGAGTACGTCCTACCTTTGATGAAACTGATTTTGTGATGGAAGTTCATTTTTTTCAGAATAAGGTTGACGATATCTATAGTGAAATAATTACTGTAGAATTTTTAGAGAGGGTCAGAGATGAAAAGAAATTCTCTAGCCCTAAAGAATTAATAGAACAATTAGAAAAAGATAAAGAAATCTGTATGAGATTGATACAGAAGTATAATTAGGAGAAATAATGTCAATTACAAATAAAGAAAAACAAGACATTGTAAAAAAATTCGGTAAAAATGAAAACGATACCGGATCATCAGAAGTGCAAATTGCACTTTTAACAGAAAGAATACGATTGCTCACTGAGCATGCAAAAGATNACAAGAAAGATCATCACTCTAGAAGAGGNTTGGTTATGCTTGTTTCTCAACGCAAAAAATTGTTAAAATATCTTAGACGCATTAATCCAGAGTCATATTTGAACGTGACTCAGGAATTATCCATTCGTCGTAATTAATTATCCAAGAAGGTTATAAATGAAAAAAGTAGAAATGAACCTCAATGGGAGTACGCTCTCAATTGAGACAGGGCATGTTGCCAGACAATCAGCTGGATCTGTTATTGTTACTCACGGNGAAACATCGGTGTTAGTAGCAGTAAATTCAGCTAAAGAAATGCGTGAAGATATAGATTTTTTCCCATTGCAAGTAGAATATAGAGAACGTCATTACGCGGGTGGTAAAATACCGGGAGGTTTCTTCAAGCGCGAAGCTAGACCATCTGAGCATGAAATATTAACGAGCAGGCTAACGGATAGACCAATTCGTCCTCTNTTTCCAAAATCATTTAAATATGAAACNCAAGTAATTATAACGGCGATGTCAAGCGATGGGCAGAATATGTCCGATGTTTTAGCAGGNATTGGTGCATCANCGGCTCTCATGATATCAGATATTCCATGGAATGGACCTATATCTACAGTTAGNGTAGGGCGTATTGATGGTGAATTTGTAGTTAATCCTACACGCGATCAAATGGAAGATTCCGATATGGAAATTGTAGTTTCAGGTAATGAGCAAACTATTGTAATGGTTGAAGGTGAAGCTGAATTAATATCTGAAAAAGAGTTTTTAGATGCGATGAAGTTTGCTCATCAGCCAATCAAAGAAATGATTGACCTTCAAAAGAAATTAGCAGAAGAACTGAAAATTAATAAAAGAGCAGTTCCTGAGGATANTGAAAATGAAGAGCTAAAAAATCAAGTTTTAGATTTAGTTTCAAGTAAAATAGATGAAGCGATTAAGGTAGCTGATAAAACTGATAGAGAAGAGGCTATATCTANNTTACAAAAGGAAGCGCAAGAATCTTTTGTTGAAAGCCATCCAGAATCTGAAAAGGAAATCAAATCATATGTTGATGAACNGTTAAAATCTGCTTTTCGAGAACAAATTTTAACAGATAAGGTTAGATCTGATGGAAGATCTACAACCGATATCAGACCTATTTCTATAGATACTGGTGTTTTTGCAAGAACACATGGATCCGCATTATTTACTAGAGGAGAAACCCAAGCAATAGTCGTTTTAACGATGGGCACNCCTAGAGATGAACAGATCATAGATAGTATGGATGATGATTATAAAAAGAAATTCATGCTNCACTACAACTTTCCNCCATATTGTGTAGGGGAAGTAGGAAGAATCGGCTTCACAAGTCGAAGGGAAGTTGGCCATGGAAATCTAGCAGANCGAGCTATTAAACAAATATTACCTGATTATGAAGATTTTCCATATACAATTAGAATTGTCTCTGAAATAACTGAATCCAATGGTTCGTCTTCAATGGCATCAGTATGCGGAGGTTCCTTAGCATTGATGAATGCTGGCGCACCTTCAAAAGGCCATGTTGCAGGAATAGCAATGGGTCTTATAAAAGATGGAGATCGTNATGCAGTTTTAAGTGATATACTTGGCGCTGAAGANCATCTTGGAGATATGGATTTTAAAGTAGCCGGAACAAAAGATGGTATTTCAGCTATTCAATTGGATCTAAAAATCGATGGAATTTCTTTTGAATTAATGGAAGAAGCCTTAGAACAGGCGAGAGTTGGTAGAAATCATATTTTGGATATAATGTATGAAGCTGTTCCTGGACCAATGGAAATGTCTGCATATTCACCAAAAATATTATCATTACAAATTGCCCAAGAAAAGATTGGCGGCTTAATTGGACCTGGCGGCAAAACTATCAAAAAGATAATTGCAGATACCGAATGCGATGTTAATGTTGATGATGATGGAATAGTTACTGTTGCAAGTCTTGATCTGAAGCGTTGCGAAGAAGCACTAGAGATTATTAAAGGAATNACATTAGAACCTGANGCTGGAATGGAATTTGATGGAACTATCACACGCATTATGACTTTTGGAGCCTTTGTTGAATTTGCCCCAGGCCGTGAAGGTTTAATTCATATTTCTGAACTAGAATGGAACAGGGTGGATAAAGTCGAAGATGTTGTTAAAACTGGTGATAGCGTCAGGGTTAAATTAATCAAAGTAGATGACCAAGGTCGTTTAGATTTTAGCCGAAAAGCATTACTTGATAAGCCTGAAGGNTATGTAGAGCGACCACCAAGAAATAGAGATGATAATAAACGAAATAATCGCGGTAATCGTGGTAGAGGAAAACCCTTTAAGCGTCGATAAATAATACAAAAGCAATGAGCAATATAATTTCAGCTACTTCTCGTGCATCACAAATTGAATATGCAATCAGAGATGTAGTTGTTCCCGCAGCAAAATTAGAGGCTGAGGGTCATGATATTTTAAAATTAAATATTGGTGATCCTTTAGCCTATCCTGGCNTACCTACACCCAACCATATGATTGATGCCTACCATAAAGCTTTGATTGATCAACAAAATGGTTACTCCCCAGCCTATGGAATTTCAGAATTAAGAGACGCAATCGCAGAAGATGAAAATAATAAACAAAATGGTGGATGGAATTGCGCAGCTGATAATGTGTACATATGTCATGGAGTAACCGAGGCATTGCAGGTAATTTTTGCAGCTTTTTTAAATAAAGATGATGAGGTNTTAGCTCCAGGTCCTCATTATCCTCCATATATGGCATATCCGCAGCTATTTAGTGGCAAAACAGTNGAATATCGCCTAGATCCGGACAACGACTGGTCTATAGATTTTGAAGATTTAGAATCTAAAATGAATGACAGGGTCAAATTATTGGTTTTGATTAATCCTAACAANCCTACGGGTAATGTTATCAGTAAAGAGGAATTAGATAAAATAATTGATCTGGCCTCAAAATGGCAAAATTGCACTATTATTTCTGATGAGATATATGATAGATTAAATTTTAATGGAAATCACTATAGTACAGCTTCAAGGTCAACTAATGTACCAGTTATCACTCTCAATGGTGTGTCTAAAGTGTATTATGCTCCAGGCTGGAGAATTGGATACATGGCATTACATGACCCTAGCAATAAACTTTCTGATATAAAAGATGGATTGGAGAGATTATTAAGATCACGACTATGCGCTTCTACGCCTGCTCAATATGGCTATTTAGCTGGATTAAAAGGAGATGATTCCTGGATGCAGGATTATTTAACAACGGTAAGAAAGCATAATGATTTATGTTTAGAACAAATCTATACCATTGATGGAATTTCCGTTCAAGCTCCTCAAGGTGCATTTTATATGTTTGTTCGAATTACTCATGATTATTGGAAAGANAGAGATAAGGAGTTTGTACTGAAACTGCTACANGATAAACATGTATTGTTAGTNCATGGGTCTGGTTTTTCAAAAGAATATGGAAAAGGTCANTTTCGAATGGTATTTTTACCATCAGAAAAAATTCTTAAAGATGCCTTGATGCGAATTGATCAATTTTTACAACAGCCAATTAAATAATAATTATTACTAAAATATTTGATAATAGATTATTTGTTCATTAATATAAAGTATTAGTTGAAGACAATAAATTATGGACAATAAAACAAATTCTATTAAGAAGCTCTACTATTCAATTGGTGAAGTAAGCAAAATAACTGAATTAAAACAGTATGTATTAAGATATTGGGAAACAGAATTTAAGCAGTTAAATCCTAATAAAAATAAAGCTGGAAATCGTACATATCGACAAAAAGATATAGACATCATTCTTGCAATAAAAAATTTACTTTATAATGAAAAATTTACGATTGAAGGTGCTCGTAAAATGCTATCACAACCTCCAAGTATAGCAAAAGAGCCAAAAACTACTAAAACAAATAAACCAGGCATGAATAAGAAAACTTTAATGAAGATTAGAACAGATCTTCAATCGATCCTTGATGAATTACAAAAATAATCAATCGGAGCGTGGCGCAGCCCGGTAGCGCACGTGCATGGGGTGCACGGGGTCGCAGGTTCAAATCCTGTCGCTCCGACTTTAACTTAGAATATTACAAATGAAGTGTCTATCCTGTTCTCATAATTGGAAACGATCAAAATTTATAGAATATATAACCTTACTATCATCATGCCCAAAATGCGGCAGCAGGCTTTTAGCAAGGAATGATTTTATACTTTCTATTAAGAGTCTCATTA
>PBCB01000037.1 GCA_002717765.1 Fidelibacterota bacterium
CATATTTTCCTTAATATTTTCAATTTCCTGTTCGTGATTAATCATAAGTAAATCCGTACCCGCTCTTTTTTTAAAGATATTAAAAATTAATGTCTCGCCAACGGTAAACAATGACAAGCAATAAGAAAACCAAATAATAATAATTACAAATAAGAAAAATCCAACTATTACGCTAGAAACTGTTTCAGTTCCACTCAAGTTTCCATTAGAAAAAGGAACGAAAAAATCATAAAACCCAGTTAAATAAGAACCATGGATGGAAGAGAAAAGATCTTTTGGCCAAACATTGTATGCAGCTTGGCCAACTAAATTATTTAATTTTTCTGCCATCAAAAAATCACTACCAAAGATTGAATTTAGTATTTTAAATCCAGATAATACCGAAACCATTAAAACAAGCTGCGATAGGTAAATAATTGGAAATAAAACAAGATGATATAATGCAATATGGATAGGGAATCTCCACGAAATCATATAGCTATTGAATACTGTTCCCATTGTGTCTTCTTTAAGCGTACCAACAATGATAGGTGAATAAATTACTGAAACCATTAGTACAAAAAAGGTAAAAAAAGCAAAGACTGACCCAAAAAGATGAATAATATAAGGAATAGCAAAAATAAATTCACCAATCCATGGTATTTTACCAATTAAAGCAAAGCAAGATGCAACAAGAACGTAGAACAGAAGAATAGCAATAATTGAAAATGGCGCAAAGATTATTGGGTGCCAATTTTTTTCAAGATACTTATGCGCATCGCCAGCAGAAAAAAAATGATCACCNTTTAATTCTTGGTAGGTTGTTTTTGAAGCAGAAGCAATTGAGCCGTAAATAGCTAAAANCCAATANGCAGTACTTAGCCAAAATAAGACTGATGCATACCAAGGNAATTCATAGATATATGCACAAGGATANATACCNTGATTATTCCAAATATCAAGGATNGATTTNCCAGATAAAAATAATGCTAGGTAATTCGCAACAAAATAGACANAATANCCTACGATATTTGCGCGGGCAAATATTATGATTTTTGTAAGACTGAACGCCAACCTTGGCGCGCGAAGAATATCTTTTATGTTATAATTGAGTTCCAATTGAATTATTAAGTAATGAAATGATTTTAATTTTCGTATCTAACAAAATCAACCCAGGCTTTTTCCCGACGAGATTTTGAAAGAGATTTTGCAACCGCAGTTGCTGTATCGCGATTATCATAGCTGCCAACTCTGATCCTAAACCAAACCTCGTTAGTTTCCTTAAAAAAGGCTTTTTGTATATAGGCATCATAACCCGCCTCAATTAACTTAGCGGCAACTTTTTTGGCATCTTCAAGCTGTTTTTTTGAAGCAATTTGAATGGTAAATCTATTGGAATCAAATGGAATCGATTGACCATTGAATTGTTTTTTCATTTTCTTTTTCTTTTTTGAAGGANNAGGAGCGACCTTTTTTTCTTTTGATTCAACNGTTTTTGTTAATTCATTGGAAGATGAGGAGTCTAGATTAGCAGAAGAAAGATATTGATCTACATCATCGTTTTCATACCAATTCATTTCATTATCTGAAAGTAATTCCGATACTGCTAAGGTATCTAATGCGCTATAATCATCTTCATCAATATTAGTTTCTTNAGATACAATTGCTTCAACAANATTNAAGATGAATGATTGAGTTTCTACTTCATCGTTATACTGAAAAACAGATGCTTCTAAACTGAATTCACCAGTAACATCGGGAATGAATTTCACAGAATAGCTATCATCTCCTGCTTGAATATNCGAGTTATTTAAATAGCTATTATCAGGAATGCTTGTTAATTCCCAAATAAACTCTAAATCTTGACTATCATCAGGAAGATCTATCTTCACTTCTACCGGCTGACCAACGTATCCAACAGGATTTTCTCTTGAGCAACCGACTATCAAAATGAGAAAAGATGATAAATATATTTTTTTGTTCATAAATNACATAAACGCTAACAAGGAATTTGTAGATTTGAGTAGGACAAATGCAACTGTTAGTGATTTGCTATTAATTCTGTATTATTAAAGAAAAAACCTATTTCTNTAAGCGCATTTTCATCGCTATCAGCTCCATGTACTGCATTTTCTCCCAAAGAGGAAGCAAAGTCTTTTCTAATAGTTCCATCTAGAGCATCATCTGGGTTAGTAGCTCCAATTAATTCTCTCCATTGATTAACAGCATCTGGTTTTTCAAGCGCAATTACTATGCATTGACCTGAAGACATAAATGCGGTTAATTCTGCAAAGAAAGGCTTGNCATGGTGTATTTCATAAAAACCCTCTGCTTGCGGTTTGGTCATTCGCATTAGTTTTAATCCTAAAATTTTAAAATCATTACTAATAATTCTATCAATTATTTTACCAGCATGACCATTATTAANAGCATCTGGTTTTATAATTGCAAACGTTTTATTTTTCAAAATCCTCTCCAAATATTAACTTATTATATTGCTTTCTTCATCTTTTCACCGATTTCTGCAACTGATTCACAAACGATAATTCCACAATCTTTCATAATTTTCATTTTAGCTTCAGCGGTATCATCGCCGCCAGACACAATAGCTCCNGCGTGGCCCATTCTCCTGCCTTCTGGAGCAGTTTGGCCCGCAATAAACCCAACTACTGGCTTAGACATATTTTCTTTTACCCAGCGAGCTGCATCATTTTCCATCTGACCTCCAATTTCACCTATCAATACGACNCCTTCTGTCTCATTATCTTTTTCGAATAGATCTAGTATATCAATCATGGTAGTACCAATAATTGGGTCTCCTCCAATACCAATAGCGGTCGTTTGCCCTAAACCTGCATCAACAAGNTGNCCAATAGCTTCATAGGTTAAAGTACCTGACTTTGAAACGACACCAATATTGCCTTTTTTACAAATAAATCCGGGCATAATACCAAGTTTGCATTCTTCTACTGTAATTATTCCTGGACAGTTGGGGCCAATTAATCTTGTATTGTTTTGATCGACCACTCTTTTAGCTAATGTCATATCTCTAATAGGAATCCCTTCAGATATGCACACCACTACTTCTATTCCTGCCTCAGATGCTTCAATTATNGCTTCTGCTGCAAAGGGGGGAGGTACAAAAATTATAGATACATCTGCATTCGTGGCATTTTTTGCCTCCTCTACAGAATTATAAACCAATACTTTACCATCAATTGCTTTTGAACCACCTTTTCCAGGGGTAACACCACCTACGATATTTGTTCCNTAAGCTAACATTTCTGACGCATGGAAACTTCCCTCTGATCCAGTAATACCCTGAACGATCACTTTAGAGTCTTTATTTACAATAATTGACATAAATATTTCCTAAGATTTAGTAGCTACCGTTACGACTTTTTCTGCTGCATCTCTCATATCGTCTGCTCCGATNATCGAAAGATCTGATTNATCAAGAATAGATTTTGCCTCTTCAGCATTAGTTCCTTCAAGCCTTACAACAACTGGAACTTCAAGGCCTAGTTCTTTTACTGCGTCTATNACTCCATTTGCAACCCTGTCGCATCTNACAATTCCACCAAAAATATTAATTAAAATAGCTTTTACATTACTATCAGATAGAATAATCTTAAATCCATTCTTTACAGTTTCAGCGCTAGCAGCACCTCCAACATCCAGAAAATTTGCAGGATCACCTCCAGCAAGTTTGATGATATCCATAGTTGCCATTGCTAATCCNGCGCCATTTACCATACAACCTACATTTCCATCCAATTTAATATAATTCAAATCAAATTTACTTGCCTCTACTTCAGTGGCATCTTCTTCATTAAGATCTCGCAGGCTTAGTATCTCTTTTTGCCTATAAAGCGCATTCCCATCAAAATTAAATTTTGCATCTAGAGCAATAATCCGTTCATCTGATGTTAGAACTAGTGGGTTAATTTCAACCAATGAAGCATCTGTATTGATATAACATTGATAAAGTTTTTGAAATAGAGATNCAGATTCTTTAAAGGCGCCACCTTCTAGCTTCAGCCCAAATGCAAGTTTTCGAGCTTGGTATGATTTCATTCCAACAAGAGGGTCTATCCANGTTTTGATGATTTTTTCAGGTGTTTCCTCTGCGACCTTTTCAATTTCTACGCCTCCTTCAGTTGAAACCATAAAAACATCTTTTCCAAGGTTTCTATCNAAAGTTATTGCNCAATAATACTCATTTTTAATATCAGAAGCTTCTTCCACATAAATTTTTCGCACTTTCTGACCATTTTTGCTGGTTTGATGCGTTACAAGACGCATTCCAAGCATTTCTTTCACATTTTTTAGTGCTAATGCATGATNCTTAGAAACTTTTACGCCTCCACCTTTTCCGCGGCCACCTGCATGAATTTGAGCCTTTATTACTAGAGTCTCGGAGTTGAATTCANCTTGCGCCTTCTTAATGATATTTTCAGCATTATTAATATCTTCAATCAAGTATCCCCTAGGAGTAGGTATTGAAAAACTTCTAAAAATCTCTTTCCCCTGGTATTCATGTATTTTCATAATTTTTTATTTCCTTGAATCANTTAGGACTCATCCATAAATGGATATCGATAATCTTTTGGTGAATCTAACGTTTCTTTTATTGTTCGCATAGATACCCATCGTATTAGATTGAACATTGAACCAGCTTTATCATTCGTTCCAGATGCTCTGCTTCCCCCAAATGGCTGTTGACCAACTACAGCTCCGGTTGGCTTATCATTAATATAGAAGTTTCCAGCAGCATGGCTTAATCTGTCTTTTGCATCTGATATAGCACTTTTATCTTCAGAAATAACACACCCNGTTAATGCATAATCAGAGGTATTATCTATCGTATCTAATATATTAGACCAATTAGACGGATCATAAATATATATAGTCAGCACAGGTCCAAATATTTCTTCACACATAGTACGAAAGTTTGGATTGGTAGTAAGAATTGTTGTAGGCTCAATAAAGAATCCTTTGGAATCATCACAGTTACCACCCGTAATTATTTCTGCCTCAGATGAGGATTTAGNAAATTCAATATATTCACTTATCGAATCAAAGGCGGGTCGATCAATAACTGCATTCATAAAGTGACTAAAATCCTCAGGATCACCAACAGAAATTTTTTCTACCTTACTTATGAAAAGATCTTTAACAGCCGGCCAAATATTCAACGGTATATATGCTCGAGACATTGCAGAGCATTTTTGACCTTGATATTCAAATGCACCTCTTATCATAGCGGTAACAAGAACTTCAGTATTTGCAGATTCATGGGCAATGCAAAAATCTTTNCCTCCTGTTTCGCCAACAATTCTNGGGTAGGATTTATACTGGTTGATATTTTTTCCAACTGTTTCCCACATTCCTTTAAATACATTTGTAGAACCCGTAAANTGCACTCCCGCTAGATTTGGATTATCCATGACCTTTGGACCAATTTTTCTTCCAGATCCTGGAATAAAATTAATTACCCCATCTGGAAGGCCTGCCTCTTGCAATAACTTCATGATATAATATGCAGGTAATACTGCGCTCGAAGCGGGTTTCCATAACGCAACATTCCCCATTAAAGCGGGGGAGGAGGGGAGGTTTCCACCAATTGATGCAAAATTAAAAGGTGAAACTGCAAATATAAATCCTTCAAGAGCTCTCATCTCAAGAGAATTTTTTACAAACTCAGTTGAATACATTGGTTGTTGAGTAGATANCTCATAGGCATACCATGAATTAAAACGGAAAAAGTCGATCATTTCACAAGCTGCATCAATCTCTGCTTGAAAAACATTTTTACTCATATTCAACATTGTNGCAGCATTAATTGTATCGCGCCATTTATTGGCAAGAAGATCAGCTGCNCGATTAAAGATNGCACATCTTTCCTCAAGATCTGTTTTAGACCATAAAACCCATGCTTGCATGCAAGACTCAATTGCCAGCTCTACTTCCTTATCGCTTGCATTATGGAATGTGCCAAGTTTANCACTATGGTCATGAGGAACATCAATGCTTGAGGTATCATCTGTTTTATAATCTTTTCCATTAATTATTAATGGCACTTCAATATGCTGAGTTTTTAATTCATTAATTTTCTGTTTTAATGAATCTTTTTCATTTGATCCAGGGGCATAGTCGCGCACTGGTTCATTAATAGGCTTNTTAAATGAGTATGTCATCACTTTCTCTAGTTAAATAAAAACGAATAAAATCTGGAAGCGAATTTATTGGTGAAAAATTGACTATTCAATCAAACAATTGAATTTAGTATAGAAAACATTGTTTGTTTATCTGGCGCAGATACCAATGACTTTCTGTAGCTACTAGCGCCTTCAAATCCCCTAATATACCATCCAAAGTGTTTTCGCATCAAATTTGTTGCAGTCCTTTCTCCATGCCAGGCAACCATATTATCAAAATGTTTTTGACAGCCTTTTATTCTTAATGAAGTTGAAGGGGGAGGGGGAGTTTGCTCCCCANGATATAATGCAACNGCNTCTTTGAAAAACCATGGATTTCCAAGAGCTGCTCTCCCAATCATAACAGCATCGCACCCAGTTTTATCAAACATTTTTTGAACATCATCCGGTTTCTTTATGTCNCCATTACCAATNACAGGAATATTGACTGNTTGTTTTAATAATTTAATCAATTTCCAATTAGCTTTACCAGAATAGCTTTGTTTTGTAGTCCTAGGATGAAGCGCTATGGCTTTGACGCCAATTTTTTCAAGTCTTTCCCCAGCCTCAGGAGCAACTATTGATGATTGATCCCAGCCTGCTCGCATTTTAACAGTAACAGGGACTTCAGGAACTGCTTCAACAACAGCTAATGTTATGTCATCCATTAAGCATAGATCTTTTAAAGCCGCAGATCCAGCACCTCTTTTTGTTATTTTAGGGACTGGACACCCATAGTTTATATCAATNATGTCTGGTGAGAATTTTTCGTAAACACACTTAGCTGCTTTACTCATTACTTCTGGCGTATCTCCAAAAATCTGAACGCCAATTGGTCTTTCAAAATCTGAAAATTTGATCATTTGTAAGGTTTTTACATTTTCACGTATTATTCCATGAGCAGAAACAAACTCTGAATAGACAATTCCAGCGCCTTGCTCTTTACAAAGAACTCTAAACGGATAATCCGTAACACCAGCCATTGGAGCTAAAAGAATTGGTGTATTAATAGATATTTTTCCAATTTTCACGATAAAATTTAATATAATTAATTTTACTTAAATAATTCTTTCAAATCGTTAGATATAATTTTACATTTGCCCTCGGTATTTAATAAAAAGATATAATTATAAGATAAATATTATGAGTAGAGTATGTGACGTAACAGGTAGAAAGCCTATGTTTGGCAATAATGTCAGTCATGCGCACAATAAAACCCGAAGACGATTTAACATAAACCTTCAAAAAAAGCGCTTCTGGCTAGCTGATGAAAATCGATGGATNACTTTAAATGTATCTACGCAAGGCCTTCGGTTGATTGATAAAATTGGCATACGAAGAGTACTGAATAAAATGAAGGCCGAAGGAAAGAAAGTTTAATAGCCCTAGATCTTATAATCCTTAAGCTATACGTTGGGAGTTTTTGCCCTCCCAATTAAAATCAGAAGGGCAAAACTAAGCAAGTAATACTATTTTATTATTAATCCTGCTGTCTTCTTATGAATGCAGGAACATCTAAGTCATTCTCTTTCATGATGGGATTTAAATCATCAAACAGTTTTNTAGGCTCAGGGTTTTCTATAGGTAGCTGTTCTGAAACTAGCTCTTCTTGAGCTTCTTGTGCGTGAAGCGGCACATTTACCTGTTCCGTTACTGATTTATATTGTTGCTGTGTTTCAAGATGAGATTCAATTGCTTTTGAAGATGTATCATCTTGTGCAACTTTATGNTTAAATCCAGTTGCTATTACTGTAACCATAATTTCATCTTTTAAATCAGGGTCAATAACAGCACCAAAGATAATATTTGCACCTTGTCCAGCTTCTTCAAAAATGATGTTTGTTGCTTGATCAACCTCCATTATAGCTAAATCTGATCCACCTGTAATATTAACCAAAACACCTTGAGCACCTGAAATTGACGCGTTATCCAATAGAGGGCTAGATATTGCTTGTTGTGCTGCTAAAACAGCTCTTTCTTCTCCTTTTGCTGTACCTGTCCCTATAACTGCTTCACCCATATTTTTCATAATTGTTTCAACATCTGCAAAGTCAAGATTTACTAGTCCGTGAACATTGATCAGATCAGAAATACCTTTAGAAGCGTGATGAAGAACAGAATCAGCCAATTTAAATGCTTCTACAACTGTTGTATTTTTATCTACTACAGACATTAATTTCTGATTAGGGATTGAAATTAATGTATCGCAGACCTTTCTAAGCTCTGTAATTCCAGCAAGACCACGATTCATTCTTTTAGGTCCCTCAAAATTGAATGGCAATGTTACAATACCAACCGTAAGAACGCCCATTTCTCTGGCTATTTGGGCAATTCTTGGAGCGGCCCCTGTTCCAGTACCGCCTCCCATTCCAGCTGTGATAAATACCATATCAGCACCTTCAATTAAGGATTTAACGGCATCCTTATCCGATTCGATGGCATCGCGGCCTATTTCAGCCTTTGCTCCGGCTCCTAGACCTCGGGTAAGATTNTTACCAATTTGTATTTTATTTTCAGCTGCGTTATTCTCCAGATCCTGGGCATCGGTATTAATAACCATGAAATCAACACCCTTCATGCCAGCCTGTATCATGCGATTAACAGCGTTTCCGCCTGCACCACCAACTCCAATTACTTTTAGATTTGCTTTTTGCTCAGCTAAGCTATCAAATTCAAATAGCATAGTATTACTCCTTTTTGTATGTGGTTTATTATTCAATTAAAATAATTCTTTAAATAGCGTTTTTACTTTTCCCAATGCTTTTGAAATCTCAAATCCCCCACTTTTAATAATTAAATCTTCTTCAGCATATTTCCATTTTGTGAGCCCTATTGCGCTAGCAAAGGAAGGCTCAGATGCAATTTCAACTGAACCACTAATATTTTCAGGCTTACCTATTCTGACCCTCATNTTTGTTACTTCCTGAGCCAAGCTTGATAGATTTTTTAATTCTGAACCACCACCAGTCATGATTAGTCCAAAAGTTAATTTTTCACTAATATTCGCCCTAGAAACTTCTTTCATGATTAATNGAAGAATTTCTACCATCCTTGCTTCAACATATTGNGATAATNGATGNTCAGAAATTTTTCTTTTCAAATTTCCATTTTGAGCTGGAAGGTCAAATTCAAGATCGGGTGATGACATTGATGCTTTAGCTGAAGCGTAGGTTCTTTTAATTTTTTCTGCTTCATCAATTCCAACNTGAAGCATTACAGCTATATCATTTGTTATGCTTGCCCCACCAATTCCTAATGTTGCTGTATGTTGAATTCCATCTTCAAAATAAACAATTATATCTGTTGTGCTTGCTCCNATATCTACGCATACTGATCCTAGTTTCTTTTCATCTTCATTTAAGGTTGAGACACTTGAAGCTAGTCCTTGATAAATAATATTTTCTACTCGCACCCCTAGCTCCTCAACACAGCTAACTAAATTTGTAGCTGCAGTTGTTGCCACTGTTATAACATGGACCTTAGCCTCTAGTCTTCTACCTGTTAAACCAACTGGATCTTTAATTGAGTTCATTGTATCAATAACGTATTCCTGAGGAAGCACATGCAAAATATCCCTATCAATTGGGAGCGAAATTGCTTTTGCTAAATCAAGGACCTTTTTTACATCATTTGAAGTAATTTCATTCTGTAATGTCACGTTTGAGGCCTGAGGTCCTCCTATAGCAATGGCCCCTTGAGTATTTATTCCCCTTATATGTTCTCCAGAAATGCCTAAAGCTATATTTTCTATATTTACCCCTGACATTCTTTGAGCTTCATTNATTGCATGTTCAATCTCATCAATTAAGTTATCTCGATGGGTAATCGCACCTCTATTGATACTTGTTGCTTGAGAGTTTCCTATGCCGAGCAACTTTACAGTATCTGATTTGAGATCTACCTCTGCTATTGCGCAACATATTTTATCTGAACCTATATCAAGNCCAGCTTGAATATATTTTTCAGAATTGANATTTGAACGAATCATGTCCACTCCATAGCTACTAGNTGTTTACTGTATCNCACATCCAGCAANCTATAACTGGTTAACTGACGTTGTCCTAANGCTTTATCAAAGTTTTTTAANATTTTTATCTTTCTTGAAATATTATCTCTTCCAAGAATTACTTTAGTTGGCTGTTCACTAAGAATAATTACATATTCATCATTTTTATTGATTGTTAGTTCGGAAATTTCATCATAAAAATCATCATAGTTTTTTTGAATAAAACTTAATATTCCTATCGCCTCTTTTACTTTTATGGAAAATGTAATTTGACCTTCAGGATAAAGATCATTAGCTGGATTGAATCCAGATAAAACTGGAATAAGTGCATTTTCAGTAAATGAATTATTTGGCAAAATCACCGCTTCATCATCTATCATTAATTGAACCTTATTGTTAAGTATTGCAATAGGTTCNCGTTCGACTATATCTACTTTAATTAAATTAGGATAATGCTTGCTAATTCTTGCGGCTTTTACAAAAGCATTCTGTTCTAACCTCTCTGAAAGATCCGCAAGATCAATATCTTTTATTGATTGATTTTCAATTTCCCCAACTAATTCAATATAATCACTTTTTTCAAGAATATTTTCTCCGGTTATTAATAAAGCATCCATTTCAAAAACTTTTCTATAGGATGCCCATTGAAAGGAGAGAAGTATTAATNNTGCNACCANTATACTANCANCAATTATTTCTAAATTNTTTAATGANAGCCTNATGACNTTANTTATTTTCATACTTCAAATACCTCTGGAGAAAACCCCAATGTTTTTATTTCTAGTTCAAGTGATATTCCAAATTTTTCATTTACAGATTTTTTTGCCTGTCTAATTAAGTGCACCACATCACTAGCTTTTGCATTACCATGATTAACAAAAAAATTTGCATGCTTAGTTGAAATTTCAGCATCACCTTGTTTCATGCCTTTTAATCCTGCTTTATCAATATAATAACCAGCCGCTCCTTCTTTAGGATTTTTAAATACGCTTCCCGCGGAACGAAATCGAAGTGGTTGCGATGATTTTCTACCNCCACTTGCTTTTTGTTTGTTTTTTAATACTGTTTTTTTATCTGACATAATGAATTCAAATTCAGCATCGGTAAGAATTTCATTTGACTGAAATGATGATTGTCGATAATCAAATTTAATTTCTCCTAAAGAGTATGTTTTTTCAACTCCAGACATAGTAACCACATTAACATGTTTTAGATAATTTGAAATTTCTCCACCAAAAGCACCAGCATTCATAATAAGAGCACCTCCAAGGGTACCAGGAACCCCAATTAAGCTTTCTAGGCCAGATAAATTTCTCCTTACACACTCTTTAACTAGNTTNCCAAGCATTACTCCAGTTTCTGCAAAAACTTTATTATTATCAATTTCTAGCCTTTTAAATGATTTGCCTAGAGTTATGACTAAACCATCAATTCCTTCATCAGANACAAGTAAATTTGAACCTGAACCAATAAAATAAACTGGAAGANTATTTGCTTTTGAAAATTTCAATACNGACTTCAAGTCNCTTTTGTCGCTAGGGGTAATGTATGCTTTAGCTGGTCCACCAATTCCATATGACGTATGTTTTGACATTGGCTCATCAAATAAAATTGTACCTTTTACTATCTGCTCTATATCTTTAATCATTTAGCTAATTATTAACCTTACTTTTCAAATGGTTAAATATGGATTCTCCATAACGCCATATGGTTCCTGCGCCTAGAGTTATAATTAAATCTTTTTGTTTAGCAATGCCNTTTACTAGATGAGTTAAATTATCTANCTCAGGCTCATAGAATACATTTTGATGACCAAGCTTCTTTAATTCATCAAAAACCAATTTGCCACTTATTCCNCTAATTGGTTTTTCTCTTGCTGGGTAAACATCTGTAATAATAGCTATGTCACTTTTCATCATTGCCTCAGCAAATTCTTTATAAAACTCTTGAGTACGAGAATAAAGATGNGGTTGAAAGACAGCAATTATTCGTCTACTCCAACTAGTCTTTGCTGTTTTAAGAGTAGCTAGTACTTCAGTTGGATGGTGTGCATAGTCATCAACAAGCATTATCTCCCCAACCTCACCCTTAATTTCAAATCTTCTTCTTACGCCCTGATAATCCTTCAATCCTTGAATAACTTTTTCATTGCTAAGGCCTAATTCAAATCCAATTGCAGCAGAAGCCAAAGAGTTCAATATATTATGTTCNCCAGGTACATTCAGGAAAACCTTACCACAGTTTTTGTTATATCGGTTGAGAGTATAGGTTGATTTCATTTCATCAAAAATTATATCACTTGCATTAATATCTGCACTTGAAGAAAGCCCATATGTTGTAATTGGNCTTTTTATCTTATCAATTATTTTATTTATTCCACTAGNCTCGTTGCAGGNAATCACTGATCCATAAAATGGAACTGAATTAGCAAATTTCAAAAATGAATCATAAAGATCATTCATATCTTTATAACAATCCATATGCTCTTTTTCTATATTTGTGATTACAGCAATCGTAGGCTTTAATTGTAAAAAGCTTTTATCGTATTCATCTGCCTCTACAACAACAAGTTCGCTAGAGCCTANTTTAGAGTTTGAATCTAAATTTTTGACAAGACCACCAACAACTAGCGTTGGATCTAATTCTGAATGGGCTAATAGCGTTCCTATCATTGAGGATGTAGAGGTTTTACCATGAGTTCCACCAACAGCAATACTAGTATTTTTTAATGCAATTAGNTCAGCTAGCATTTCAGCTCTTTTAATTGTTGGTATTTTATTATCTTGGGCATAAATAAGCTCAGGATTATCCTTTGNAATAGCGCTCGAATAGACCAAAACTTCGCAGTTATTTAAATTTTCTTCATGATGACCAATTTTTATTTTTGCACCATTTTTTTCAAGCTTTTTAATTATTTCTGTTTTGCTTATNTCTGATCCGCTTACATTAAATCCTTGGTTTATCAATAATTCTGCAATTCCGCTCATACCTATTCCTCCAATACCAACAAAATGAACCCTATTCACCTTTCTAAACATTTTGCATTAACCTTATNGCTTCAAGAGAAATTTGCTTTACTGCATTTGGCAGACTGAGATTTAAACTNGCATTACTCATCTTTTCTAATTTATCATTTGAACTAATTAAATCTTTTATAGTATGAATTAAATCGATATCATCAACTTCATCTTCTTTAATCATTATTGCTGCACCTTTTTTTGAAAGAGATTCAGCATTTTTTGTNTGATGATCTCCAGCAGAAGCTTTAAAAGGAAATAAAATTGAGGGTTTTCCGCAATATGTGATTTCTGAACAGGTAATTGCACCCGATCTTGACATCACGAGATCAGAAGCCGCATATGCATTTGCCATATTATCAATAAATGGAATAACTCTAACCAAATCATTTTGATGATCTTTATATTTTTGGTAAAGCTTTGGCCCAGTTTGCCAAATTAACTGAATATCTAAATTATNTAAATCATCTAATATTTTTNTTATTAANTTATTTAAATAAAGAGACCCNTGGCTTCCTCCAAAAACTAAAATAATTTTTTTATTTACATTCAACGAAAACTTCTCCAAGCATTCTTCACGATTGCCTTTATTTAGTTCTGCTCTTACAGGGTTTCCACTTAAAATACATTTTTTATCTATAAATTCTTGAGCCTCATTGAATGCTATAAAAATTTTGGAAACATTATTTGAAAACCACCTTGTTGTAATTCCTGGGAAAGCATTTTGTTCTTGTATTATGGTTGGAATTTTCCTTTTAATACCTTCACTTAAAGGCAGGGCAGAGGCATAGCCTCCTGTTCCTATGACTAATCTTGGACTGATTAGATTAAATAATTTTTTTACTACCCTTTTTGATTTGATGATTCGATAGGGCAGGATAAGGTTCTTGTAAATTGATGTAAAATTAATTTGCCTATGTAATCCGCTTATAGGCAAAAGAGTATAAGTCAATTTTTTATTTGGAAGTGTATCTTTTTCAATCCCATAAAGCGATCCAACATAATGGATATTGATTTTTGAATTAATCCTTAATATTTCATCCCCTAGGGCTAGCGCTGGGAAAAGATGTCCTCCAGTCCCTCCTCCTGAAATAATAATATTTGTGCTTTTATTCATCAGGTTGAGTGTCCCCAAATTTTTTCACCAATACTTCTTTTAGATTCACTGATATTTAATAGAATTCCCAAACTTGATAATGTAATTACGAGATTACTCCCGCCATGGCTAATTAGGGGGATTGGTAGTCCTGTTACAGGAAGAATTCCAGTTACATATCCCACATTAATAAATGTATACAGAATCATGCTTAATACAATTCCTATGGCTAGCATAATACCAAAAGGATCTGTTGTTTCTTTTGCTATTTTTATTCCTCTTTGAAAAAAGAGAAGGAAAATTGATAACACGCCTATGGCTCCCCATAGCCCAAGCTCTTCACCAATTATTGCAAAGATGAAATCGGTGTGAGGCTCTGGAAGAAAAAGATTTTTCTCGAGACTATTTCCCGGACCCAAGCCCAAGATACCTCCATTGCCAAGACTAATTAGCGATTGCTGAGCTTGATATCCTAAGCTTTTTGTGGCTGAGTCTGAGCCTCCAAAAATTGAACTGACCCAATATATAATTCGTTTCATCCTATATGGCATCATTAGCATTACTGGTATCATTATT
>PBCB01000038.1 GCA_002717765.1 Fidelibacterota bacterium
AACCACCTCTTCAAGTTCAATTTCATTATCAGCATAATAATAATCTTCAATAATTGAAAATAGCTGATTATTAATTTTATCGAAATCTTTATTTATTTTGCTTGATATACGAATATCGACACCAAGAAAGCTTGGAAGAAAAGCAACATCTAACTCAGGGTATTTATTGATTAATGGTAATAATTTTTCATAAAGATGGGACTCTGGTATACCAGTAGTTCGATACATCTTAAACGAGGTAGAAGTTTTTGATAAATCACCAATCATTGGCAGCACTGTGGTCTTCATCATTAATTTCATTTCAGCTGGAACGCCCGGTAGAACGATAACATCAGTATTTTTTTTCTTATAATGTAGCCCTCTTGCTGTACCAATTGTATTGGGGATAATTTTACCAATAGATGGTCTATAAGCTTGAGATTTATTTAGATTAGAAATATCATACCCGCGCTTTTTAAATTCTCCTTTTAAAATATACCAATAGTCATCATCAAATATTGGAGCGTCCTTAAAATAATCGTAAAGTGTTTTGGCGGTTATATCATCATGTGTTGGACCTAGACCACCAGTACATATGATCATATCCAAAGATTGTGAAATATAATAGTTCAATGTATTAATTATATCTTGATCAGTGTCAGGAATGCTTATTTTAGAAACTATTTCGCCATTGTAGGGTAAAACATTTTGTGCGATCCATTTCGAATTAGTATCTAACCTCGATCCATTTAATAATTCAGAACCAATAGTGATAATGGCAATTTTCATAAGATGAATGAATGAAATATTAATATAATAGCTAGTGAAATAAATCCAGCAACCAGATCATCGATCATTACCCCCCATGCTCCTGGCATTTTTTCAAAATACTTTACAGGGCCTAGCTTTGTAATATCAAAAAAACGAAATAAAACAAATCCTATTATAGCATTGGTAACATTCACAGGTAACAGCGACAAAGCTACCCATTGCCCCACCCATTCATCAATTACTATAAACGATGGGTCATGGGACTCAATGGTTTTTAATAGTCTATGCGTGAAAAAAAGACCAATAAAAAATATTATTGAAATCAAAATTGCTAAAATGCTAATATCCAGGTTATGGAAGAAACTAAACCAACAAATCGTAGCTGCCATACTTGCCCATGTACCTGGGGCAATTGGAAGTCTTCCAATATAAAAAACTGTGACAATACACTCAGTTATGAGCTTCATTGATATATAATTTCTTTAATGACCTCATAATTATCCCTAATATATTTATAGCCTGTAAATATTGTGAATAACGAAACAAAAAATGTAAGGTTATATACCAAATTATATTTTGATACTAAATCAAATATTTCGCTAAGAATCGTCTCATTTATATTACTAAAAACTAAAAAAGAAAGTGTAAAAATTATTAAGGTCAATTGCGCGCTAGTTTTGGATTTTGCAATATTGCTAGTCACTAATGTGCGATCATTACGTTTCATTAGCATTCGAAGTAGTGTAATAAAAATATCTCTAAAAATAATTAATCCAACCATCCAAAATTCAATTAAACCTAAAACAGCAAATGAAATAAAAGCTGAAGAAACTAATATTTTATCTGCTAAAGGGTCTAAAAATTTACCTGATTCAGTTACAACATCATATTTACGAGCATAATATCCATCATAGGCATCAGTTATTGATGCAACTATAAAAATTATTAGTGCGAATAAATATGCATTATTAAAATCAGCAAACAAGCAATAAACAAAAAAAGGGGTAAGAAAAATACGGAATACTGTTAGAATATTTGGTATTGTCATCACATCACTGATCTATCTTCTATGGCTCTCATTATTGTTGCGTCATCCACAAACTCTAGATCTCCACCTATTGGAAGGCCTCTGGCTAGTCTAGTAACCTTCACTGATTTGCTCTCTAATAAATTTGCTAAATAAAGGCATGTCGCCTCGCCTTCAATTGTAGCATTGGTCGCAACTAATATTTCATCATTAGCATTCACTCGTTTGATTAATGAATTAATATTAAGATCATCCGGTCCAACTCCATCTAACGGTGATAATACCCCACCTAATACATGATACAAGCCTTTAAAAACATTCGTTTTTTCAAAAGTATAAATATCTGCGGGGTGCTCTACTACGCAAATAGAGGTATTATCCCTTCGAGGATTACTACACACCAAGCATAGATTTTCTTCACTGATTCCAAAGCATTTTTCACAAAAACGTATTTTAGATTTTAATGAAAGAATTGCTTGTGAAAGATCATTGGATAGATTATTTGAGGAATTAAGGACATAAAATGCCATCCGTTGGGCAGTTTTCTTACCAATTCCAGGAAAGCGTGAGAATTCATCAATCAAATTATTTAATGACTCTGGAAATGAATTCAAAATTACATACCTGGAATATTCATATCACCCAACATTCCACCGGTTACAGAATTCATTTTTTCTTGAGTGGTTTTTTGCGCGCTAGAAATAGCATTATTTACTGCAACTTTAATCATTATTTTTTGACCGCGAATATCATGATGAGTAAAATCATCACGAAGATCAATATTGGTTAATTCTAATTTACCATTCACAGTAGCTTCAACGATGCCATCATCGGAAGATCCTTTGAAAACCATTCGATTGATTTCTTTTTGAACTTTCTTTAATTGTTTTTTTGCCTGCTGAGCTTGTTTAAGCATTCCAAGCATATTTGATTTATTAAACATTATAATCCTATCTTAAAATTTCACCATCAAACTCTTCAATAATTCTTTCTACAACCTTATCTTCATTTTTACTATCTTCACGTACTTCAGGTGTTGGTTGAGATAAATTTACCTCTTTTGAATTTTCACTATCCCATGAAAAATCTAATTTTATTTCTTTTTTTATAAATTTAAATAGAGATTCTTCTATATAGCTCTTGTTATGAACAAGGTTATTCACGCTAAATTCAGGTAAACCAGAAACTGTAATTGTAATTTGATTACTATCTATGCTAGTGGGAACTGAATGGTCTAAGGTTGAGCCTAGTGAAGGTCTTTCCGAATTGATATTTTTAACAAAATTGGGCCATTCATTTTTTACATCAATCAATAGATTTTCCTTGGCGCTATCTTGGGTACTTATTTTATCTTCTTTTGTCTTCTTTTTATTATCGCTAATTGGCTCAACTTCTTTGGTAGTGGATTGAGAGCTCTTTGATTTTTCTACTGATACACTTTCTTCCTTAACAATTTTTTTTTCTTCTCCTGTAGAATTTTCTTTATTNATCAAATGAATGTCATTTTTTTTTAAATGATCTCCANTTATCAAATTTGATATCANTACAGATTTATCCATCTCCATNAATTTTAATGAAAGTATTTCAAACGNAATTAAGGGTTGATGTGAATTTTTTATAGTATGTCGTAGTTTAATCAATNCATTAATAATTCGTAATATATCATTCAAATCCCATGCTCCCATNGTATCTAAGTATTGTTTTTTATGAGTATCATTAAGATTGAGCAAAGAATCNCCATTAGGAGTTAATACCAAAATATAATTTCTAAAATGCAGATTTAATCCTTCGATAAGATCATCTAATTGAAAAGAAGAACTTCTTACTTTATTTAAGACTTCAAACATTTGTGGATAATCTTTAGAACTCAATGCTTTTGAATATTCGAAAAATATATCAAGAGGAATAATACCGATAATTGTAGCGACTTCAGCATAAGAAATCGATTCACCAGAAAATGCGATGGCCTGATCTAATATNCTTAATGCATCACGCATACTTCCATCAGCTTTAGCACTAATCGCAGNTAATGTCTCACTATCAATTTTAATATTTTCGAGGTCGATAATCTTTGATAATTGATTTGATATTACCACCTCATTAATACGATTAAAATCAAAACGCTGGCAACGCGAAATTATTGTTGATGGAACCTTATGTATATCTGTAGTTGCTAAAATAAATTTACCATGCGGTGGNGGCTCTTCAAGGGTGCGNAGTAAAGCATTGAAGGCTTGATTCGTTAACATATGAACTTCATCAATTATAAAGATTTTATAGGGTGCATTCATAGGTGCATATTTTATTTGCTCTCTCAAATTGCGTATTTCTTCAATTCCTCTATTAGAAGCACCATCTATTTCTAATACATCAAGATTTCTACCATCTATTATCTCTTTACAATTTTGACATGAATTACAAGGAACACNTTTATCAACATCAGGGCAATTCAAGGCCNTTGCAATTACTCTAGCAGTTGTTGTCTTGCCAACACCCCTTGGACCGGTGAGCATATATGCTTGGGAAACTCTATCTCGCTTAAAAGCATTGACCAAGGTTTTAGTAACATGATCCTGGCCAGCTAAATCGCTAAAGGATTGTGGGCGATATTTAAGTGATAGTACCTGATATGACATTTTATNTAAAAATATTAACTATTAATCTAGTCGATTTTATTGACGAGAAGCAAGGTAAGATGGGTAATGTTTAGAATTAATTATTATAGGGTTTGATTTCCGATAAGAAATCAAATNGGAATTATTTTTTCTTCTTTTTTCTTTTTAAAAAAGAAAATTTTCCTTTTTTTGGTTTTTCTTCAGCGCNATCCGCTGTTTCTGTGTCATCATCAGATGATTTTGATTTATCTGTTAGCTTTGAACCATCTTCTTCTATTGCCTCTTTGATTGGATCATCGCCTCGAAGAGTCGCTAATTTATAATGCTGATTTTGAGTACGACTTTTTATACTCTCTAGGATTCCATCAACCTCTTCATTAAAGTGAGAAACTGTTCTCTCCATGCGATTTATCAATTCATCTAACAATGGNTCACCNTAGGCATCATTAAGTCTCTCACCAATTAAATGCAGTTTTTCCTCTAGGTATTCTTTTTTAAACTGTTTTTCCTGTTTATCCACAAATATTCCTTAAATCATTTGCGATTTANTTTTTCTAAATCTTCAGATGAAAGACCAAATTTAGTTTTTTTACTTAATAAAATCATTGAAGTATCATATACTTCTGCGCCAGCAAGTAAGCCAAATGTAGCACCAATAAATCTGTTATGCCACCGATAACCCCATATGGGATCTGTCTGACGGTTCCATAATTCCATCATTAATAATCCTGCTAGAGCCGCACCGGAATATATAAACTTCTGCCATTCAGGTCTATCAATAATCTTTTCACGATANGTAATTCGTTCCATTGANGTNATCTTTATTAATTTAACACTAACTGGGGTCTGGATATATAATCGATCTTTATTAAAGCTAAGTAGCGTTCCTTTTATCCTCTTTCCATTGATATGNCTTACCTCAACGTACTGACCAATAGGTATNCTTTTTAAAATATCTTTCGTTCTAAGATAAGTTAAATTCTTTCGAAAAGANTCGCGAATATCTTCTGTTATTTTTGGCATACTATTTAATCTTAATTGGAGCTCAACAAAAGATTTAAGATCCATTCGTTTATAGCTAATTTTTATTCGAGTATATTCTAAATATGATATACGTGATTCTATAANNTNGGTATCAAGTTGAAAGAATTGCGCNCTTTCGAAGTTCNGAATTTCATTGTAGACTTGATANTATTGATTTTCTTCAGCGNCAAGGGTGTAGCCTATATGCTTAGTTAGTTCTATTATCTCTTGATTTTGAGATACGGCAAATGATAAAAATANCGTATAATATTTAATTAGTCGTATCAAGTAACGAATAAACCTCATCAAGCTCTGGAAATCTTCCTTCATTNTTTTTGGAAAATATAAGAATATCGTTTTTGGTAAGTTCATAGACACCCCCACCAGCAGGAATCAATGTTAACGAAGAAATAGCATTTCCATATTTTTCTAAAATTTTGCTCGCCATACTGGCGGCTCTAGGTAAATAATTTCATTTATTGCAATATGTTATAGAAACATCCACTACTTACTCCTTAATTCCAAGAATAGATCCAATAAATTCCAAAAATAACTAATAGTATAGAAAGAAAGAAAAGAAACGCTGCAGCTTTTTTAAAAGCAGTACCTCTTACATCATAACGATAAACCGTTTTTGATTGNCTCTCCATCAAAAATCAAACGCTGTTTCAATAGTCGTCTGTTTTACAGGTTCAAGAGCNCTACCAGGAATTCCACTATCACGATAATACTGTCTATAGTCCCAAATAACGCTGACACCTTTACTTACCTCATATCCAACTTTATAACCAAATACTGTATTGATTGAGGGATTTCCAAAATCAAAGGGGTTCTTATCGTTATTTCTCTGATAGTATGCCTGAGCAACGCTAAGCTTAGGAATATTTTCAGCATTTAGATTAAGTATGGCATTAAAGCTATTGAACTCTGTTGTATCAGCCTTCATATTTGCATAGGATGCATTAAACGTAAGTAAATTAAATAGATTGGCAGACGCAGAACCATACATNCCCTTTGTATCGTTTTTAGATAATGGATCTGCAAAAATCATTTGGTCTTTTGTACGTACTAAAATACCATTATCGGTAGTCTGTACTGTTACTCGAGAAAGATCATAGCTACCATCAAAGAATTGGGGGATGAAATAACCCTTCTTGATACGATACTCAAAGCTAAAATTTAAGAATCCAAACAGACTGGCTCTCATCCCAGGTACNGTGATTCCAGANCCGCTCATAGATTTTCGATTAAAATACGTTGTATCACCTTGAGATTGGCTAAATGAAAGGGTGTTGAATTCTGAATAAACTTCTAAACTAAATGCCTTACTACGAAGAACTGGATAGCCAATATCTAAAGCAAATCCTTGAGCAACCGCCTCACTATTATTGCTCTTAAATGGTTCAGGTTTTAACTTGAGATCAGACTGTTGAGAATCTAGAATATTATTACCATCACCATCGATATCCCAACCTCCTTCAGGCTGTTTACTTCCTCCATTTAAATCTGCAATTCCATCACCATCAGTGTCATTCCAGAGAGTCTTGTCATCTGGAAAATCATCAAACATATCAGGGTAATTNTCACCATCTTTATCTTTTAATCCAGAAAATTGATTCATATCCCGGACAAAATTCATACCAATCGTTAAAGGTATTGCATCAGAAATTTTATAAGTTCCTCTTAAGCCTAAGAGAGTTCCTCCTCTAGAGAAATCTTTCATATTAGATAAAAATATTTCGGTACCAAAATTACCAAAACCAAATCCTGTATTGATTCCAACCTTCCTAACAGAAGGAAATTCCATCATATTAGAATATCCACTTAACANTCCACCATANCCAAGCGTAACATTATTTAATGAACCCCAAAGCANCCAAAATGGGTCTGATTTTTGCCCCCATCTAATATAGAGAAGTTTATCAATAAAATCAGATGGNTCATCCCATTCATCTTTCCGAATATTTCCTTCATTATCNATATACATAACTAAATCAAGTCCAATACCAAGTTTGCCAAATGATAATTCAGGGCGCAAAGCAACTTGATTATATATCGTNTCATTAATGGTTGCTGAACCAACCGCTAATCCCATATTAAACGGTTTTTTGGGTGGTGTATTAGCTTTATCTAGATTCTGATTATTACTGTTGNGTGCGTCAGGNTTTTGTGCTTGCTGTTGACTTTGTTGCGGCTTTTGCTGNTGGCTTTGTTGTGGGCGTTGCTGCTGCCTTTGCTGTGGGCGTTGTTGCTGTCTTTGCGGCTCACGCTGCTGTTCATTGTTATTATTTTGTTGTTCTTGCGATTCATTCTGNTCTGGAGATGATTCACCATCAGGATCTTCAGGAAAATCACCTGNCTCAGCAGGAGCAGGAATTAATTGCCCAAGTGCATTCGAAACAGCTTTTTGTCCNGGACCAACATTTACTGTAGCNCCACTAATTGAATTAAAAACTTCAAAATTTCCACTTTTACCAACGAATTTATCTACACCAGAAACAGCATCATGAAAAGAAGAAAATTCTGTACCTTTTACGGATGCAACAGATACTGGTGTTTCAACTCGATAAGTTTTTTTTCTATTTTCTTTATTTACATTATGTAATGTCGTTCCTTGGTCAATAATCAGGCTACGCGTATTTGAAGTTTCTACAAATTGAAAATCTGTATTTTCTCTTATCTTCACAACAGATTTATCATCAAGAAAAATCACAACAGCAAAACTTGCTTCGCCTACACGAATAGCATCACCATTTGATACAGCCTGACCCGGCTTAGCCACCACAGAGTATGATGGAGAACCCATAGGTTTTATCAATACGGTTCCATTAGATTTCATTACCCTGCCAATGGTTTCAGCAAGAAGAATATTTGAGAAAATAAGTAGTAATATAAATATATTTCTTTTCATAATTGTCTATTCAGTAGTTAATTAACCTGATTTATTTATAAATATTAATTACAAATATAAGAAACTAAAGTGCGTTAGTGCACAGGTTGATTTAAATAATCTCCATATAATCTTTAATTCAAGGTCTTACTATTTCCAATATTTATTTTTACTAGTATTTCCTATTCCCGAATTAAAAGTATTGGTTGGATCAAGTTTCTTGTAAAAGTTTGATAGTGAAGGTTTAGCGTTATATTCATGTCCAACATTATGCTCTGCAGGATATTCTGCGCCTCTAACATCATAGGTTTTTAATAATTTTTGTTTTAATGCGTTTGCATCTACACCCTTTTTAAGGATATAATTTTGATGCAGTACATGACAAAACAGGTGTCCATAATACAGCTTCACTTCTAAAAGATTATCAATATCTGAAGGTAATTTTTCAAACCACTCTTTTTCATTACGAGGAAAAGCAATATCCATAGACATCATTTCACCTGATTTTTTTTGATTCATGGCATGATAGCGAGCTATTGCACTTGCTGCAACAAATCGATGCAAAATCGCTTTTTTAGACTCTTTTTTTGTACACTCAAAAAAAGCACCTTCATTATCACTAAAGAACTTCTCAAAGTATGTTTTAGCCTCATCAATACCTTCATCGGACATTTCAATTATCCAATGATGCTCATACTGTTCACGATACTGTTCCATGCGTTTTGGTAAGTGATTTGGCCAAAAATAACTTAAAAACTGCATCAGTCTATCTGAAAATTTGTTAGGAAGAAATCTAATTTTACTAGCTATTAGATCTACTTTTCGTTTAAACTCAAAAAACTTTGGTATAAAACTAGGTCCCATTTTTTCGATCGCTATAAAGGTATCTTTGCTATATTTTTTGGCAGCATCATAACAGTCTCTATGTAAATATTCACCCGATGTTGGAAGATTTTGAAAATTAGATAAAATATCTCTTCTAATTTTTCCTAAAACATATGGATTATTAGTACCTATATAAAATACCTGACTACGCTTTGGTGATAGATAGGTATCTAAGCGTACTGCAAAAACAGCAATTTTTCCAGCACTACCTGAAGCTCCATATAATCGCCGCTTATCCGCATTAAATCGCGCAGGTGTTTGAGCGTCAACATCTCGTATTCGTACTTTGTATTCATTATCTGATGCAAGTTTGTTTGGAAAATGAATTTGGTCTTTATTATAATTTTGAGCTTGTAAGTTATCTAATATTTCCTCAGGATTATTACCAAGTTCAATTCCTAAATCATTAATTAATAATAGTTCTCCTTGCAGATTAATTTTAGCATATAGTGAAAGCTCCGTATAAGCTGGTCCTCTTTTTACTAATGCACCGCCTGAATTATTACATATTCCTCCAACAATTGAAGCGCCTATGCATGAAGAACCAATAACCGAATGCGGTTCTCTTCCATAAGGTGATAGCTTGTTTTCAAGACCAAATAATGTACTGCCTGATAATCCCACAATTTGCTTACCCTTATCTAGAATATGTATATCATTTATTCTCATAGTATTAATAATTAAAATAGGGCGATCATAGTCACTACCATAGGGAGTAGATCCACCAGTCAGTCCAGTGTTAGCAGCTTGCATAATTACAATAATATCCAAATTCACGCAAATCTGCAAAATTTTCCAAATTTCAAGCAAAGTTCCAGGTCTAGCAACTGCTATAGCCTCCCCTTCACCGTATCGCCATCCTTTGCAGTAACGTTCTTTTTTCCATTTAGCTGTAAGTATATATTTATTNCCAGTAATCTCTCTTANATCTTGAATAAANGCGCTTCTGTCTAGATTCTGGTTCATATTTATTATATTAAAGCTATCCTAATATCGAAAATCATATTCTTCCTTTATTNTATAATCAATTNTGAATATCGATAGGTTCGTAATTATTTTTAACAGCATCAGTGATAGGTATAGTTTTTTGGCTNGTATAATCAAAAGTGACCAACGTAAAAATTCCTACAACAATTGGTAATTTACCTTTAGANTCAAAGATTATAGATAAGATATCAAANCTCTTTTCTCCTATACGGATTATTCTACATCCAATATCGTAAGTACTAGGATGAGTTGATTGCATAAGATAATCAATCTTCATACTTGCAAGAATAACACTAGAATCACTTTCCCATCGAACCAAATCAAAACCAAGTGTAGCTAAAAATTCAACACGTGCCGTTTCAAAATAATTTAGATAAGTAGCATTATTAATATGTCTAATTGCATCCATATCACGCCATCTGGATTTCATATTTTTTAAAAACTTAAAGTCTTTTGTAGTAATATTATTATAGTTCATAAGTTATTGTCTTGGTTGTAGCTGTACCCAGGGTGCATCATGAAGTAATTGAGGATCATCTGTGAATACTGTATTGATTTTCTTACGATACATCCCACTAGATGATTCATATTTAAAAACGATTTCATCATTTCCATTCCAATTGGCATAACGAGCACCCGCTTGAAAAAGCCTTAACCTAGGAGACTTATCTTTTTCATAAAGATATAAGTTATATGTGTTATTAAATTTCTTTTCCCATAAAATAGCCATACTTCCATCGGGAGACCATCTGATATTCCTATAAAACGGACTTAATTCTGGAATAATTGAATCGCCCCCAGATGTAGCAACAAGATCGCCTCTTTTTTCTGTTGGGTAGTTAATTTCATAGAGTCCATCATTTTTCTTTAAATAAATTATCTTGTCTCCAGATGGCGACATTCTTGGCATTATAAATTTCTCTTCATCTGTAGCATCTGAAATTTGGGATGCATTCTTACCATCAAGATCCATTGTATAAATATTTATTGTACCAACATTGTTATTTGAAAAATGTTTACGCTGCGCATATAATATTTTTAAATCATTATCAATAAATTCAGGATCGGAGTACCATTCATTGTTAACATTGCGGGTTACTCTTAGCGTAGATTTATCCTCATTTAAATATGCAAGATATATATCATCATCTGATCCAACAAAAAGAGCTAAGGATTGATCAGAGTTAAATGCAATGTCTTGTGGTTTGATACCTGATATTTTTTTCAAACTACTTCCATCTTGATTAACCACTAACCCTACGCCAGTATTTGTAAATGAAAATATTTTATTTCCACCCTGTATCCAAATCGGGAATTGTGATCTTGCATTTGAAAGATTATGCGTAAAAGGAAGTGTGGGCCCTAGATTCATGATTGTTAGATCATTTCCATTTTCAGTAACAATGTCAAGTTTAACAATTTTCTGATATGATGATGATGGGCGGATTTGACTATAAGAATTATTACCCCAAACATCGCTTGTTCTTAATCTATAATAGTGCTCACGATCCTCATCTATTTGCATCTCAACCGAAGATGTATTTTTATTTAATGTTGCAGATTGAGTAATAATTGATGTATCAATTATTGATACTTGTTCAATCACATATTCACCGATATCGCTTTCAACGGACTTACTCCAATTAAAGATAAATTGTTTGTTGCTATAAATAATAGTATCTAATAGAGATGCAATCGGTGATGAATCAATGGGTATACCTAATGGGTTTCCAAGGGTTTTTTGACCTGTTGTATCTTCAACCTCAACCCAAAACCAATTTTCATGAAGTACGGAGAAATTATTTGTATCAAGTGAAGTTGAAAAATTTGTATAAACTGATTGATAAAGGAATTTTTCAGCATCTTTAGATAAGCTATGGTATAAATTATATCGATAAAAATCAGGTTCATTAGATTGTTGCCATTTTATAGTCATTTTTATTTCAGGATCATGAAAATAATCAATACTCACAGGCGATACAGAGCCAGGAGGTCCAGGGGTAGCTGGTTGTATTTTAATATTTTTTCTAAGCGAGGTATTTGTATCGGCATAGGCATATATTCGATATTGATATAAAAATGGATTTGCTACAACAAATTTTAAATCAAGCGTATCGATCCATGAAAACGTTGAATCCCATAAAACGGCTATACTGTCTTTCCATTCATTAGTGCCAATTTTTTTATCAATAATAAATCCATCAAAATCTCTACCTTTTCTAAGCCAGGAAAGTTCAATCTCGTTATCTGATATTTGAAGAACTTCAACACTATCAGGTGTCCACAGCGAACGATCACTTCTAGGATCATAAGGATTATCCCATTCTCTATTTGCATCTTGACATGTAGATAAAATAAATAGGGCAATTAAAGCATATAAATTTAATTTTTTAACCATCGCTCCATCTCAAGATACTTTGCATGATAATAGATGATTGGAAAAACCATTATGCCAGATAAAACATCAAAAACTGGTTTTTGTTTATCGAGATTTTCTATTTTTCGATGCCGCTCATTACCTTGGTCAATATTTGAACTATACTGATTATAAAGGTATGAGGATCGAGCAGTTATAAAAGATCTATATAATACCCCTCCGCCCATAATCTGGAGATATAATAGTCTCCTTGATAGATAATATTTCTTCCTATCGTTAATTTCTTTAGTTGTGTAAAAAATAGGGGATAACTTTGTTGTTCTTCGATGCTGAATTCTAAACTTGTTATTTCTAATTACATATAGATCGGAGTCTAATCTATATGAACCAACTGGTAAATTCTTAAATATTTTATCGCCTTTATTGATAAGTAATGAATTTTTTCCATCACTACTAACGATGGCTATATCATCAGGAATTGGTTGATTAAATACAACATTACCAACCTGAGGAATCTCAAGTTTTAATTCAACGTAAATAATATCTGAGTCATCATTAGGAAGTTGTTTTACCTGAAAAGGCTGGTAATCTTGCTTGAAAAGGGTGATGGGTCGACTCTCTACAACAACGCGATCTATTGCTAGCGGCGTAGTACCGTTAAGTGTATCTTTGCCAACGAGAACCATAGCAGCTGGGGGTTTTGTTTTAAAATAAATTAAATTTTGACGCTTATGCACTTCAAGAGGTATGCGTTTGGACATAATTAGTTCAGATAGGTTGTGCATCCCGCGGGTATAAAGGCCTTCAATAGTAAGCTCAAAATCATAATTTACGGCATTAATAACCCTGCCGGTTTTAGATTCAAGTAGTCTTCCTTCCATTAAAAAAACATCCCCTACTTTAGAAACATGAACTGATATCAGCCATTCCTGATCAAGAAGCATAGAGGTGATAACAGCACATTCTATGCTTGTGCATGAAGGTGAATTATAACCATACTTAATCAATGATTCGCTCATATCATCATAATCAAGAACAAGTAAAGTATCCATTTTTAAAAGTTCTGTGCGAAAAGCAGCGCTTAATTTCACCAGTTCATCCTGATGAATATTTTCTCCAGAAAAATCAAGAACAGCTATCGTATGGTCATCGCTGTATGCAAAAGCGATTAGAGATAGGGATAATATAATATTTTTCATAAATAATTAATCAAATAACCCTATTAAGATAGTAAAATACAACTATCTATATGAATACAATTAGATTTTACGTTTTTGGCTCATCAGAACAATCTCCACAATCGCAGGTTCCATCACCAATAGGCGGTGCTTCACGTTTTGAAAGACGTTCCATTGTAAATAATACTTCTCCAGAATTGCAAATAATTACATTATCTTTAACAATTAAAGGCTCGGTTGTTCTTCCATCAGGAGAGAACAGTGTAACCTTCCCCATTTTTCTAGATATATCTGCAAATGCTTTTTTGTTCCCATTTGGATACCACCAATATGCAAGACCATCTCGGTCACCTTGAGTAAAATTCACCTCTTCTTTCTTTTGGCCATTTTCATACCACCAAATAAGCTTGCCTGATAATTGTCCCTTTTTATAGCTACCTTCAGCATGCTTCTTTCCATTTTCGTACCATTGAGTAGTGGTAGCTATTCGCTTTCCAGCATCGAAAAAAGCTCTCTCTTTTTTACCGCCACTGTCATAATACCAATTAAATTCTCCATTTCTATTTCCATTAATAAATTGACCATCAGAATAGAGTTCCCCATTAGGATGCCAACGAGTAACGCGACCTTCGGAAATATTATTAAATAATTGTACGAAAATATCTGGTGGCATATTGAAATTGTAAGCTTCTTGACCATCTGCCATTTCCTGTACCAAGAAAATACCTGACCTTATGGTCGTGTCTTGATCAGTATAAAGTATAGGTATTCCAGACCATGATCTATCCTTATCCTTATATTGAGCAGAGGTGATATTTCCCTTATCAAATATTAAATTATAATATCGAGTTTTTGAACCCTGAATATAATATTTCCAATTTCCTGATTTAATTCCTTCCTTATACTCTCCCTCCATTCTTAAGGTACCATCATAAAAATCTAAATAAGCCATTCCATTAAATGGATTATTGTTTACTGGGTCATAGGCAATCCCGTCCCTGGCATCAAGATCTTTTATTGATGTATCCTTCGAGCAAGATGAAAACATCAATATTAATAAAAGTGTAAATGTTATTCTGTTTTTCATAATTGAATTGTTTAGTTTTTTAGTTTATTTGTATTCATGTTAATTATACATGAGCGGAGGGGGTGGGATTCGAACCCACGTTAGGATATTTCACCTAAAACACCTTAGCAGGGTGCCGCCTTAAGCCGCTCGGC
>PBCB01000039.1 GCA_002717765.1 Fidelibacterota bacterium
AGATTGGGAACAAACTGATTATCCATTACATCAACATGAATCCATGGTGCGCCGCCATGAGCACATTGATCCAAAGCTGACTGCAAATTTGAAAAGTCAGCTGATAAGATAGATGGGGATAATTTGAATTCCGAGGTCATATTATCAGTACTAAATTAGTGTGAGTGATATATGAATTCAACCGCGAAAGTTATTTATCTATTCTTTTTGGATAAAGCTAGATTAATTTCAGTATAGATAAAGGAAAATAGGATGAATAAGAATAAAGAAAATAAAGATAGATTTTACTATAATAATGAGTTTTTAGGAAGTCCCGATGCCAGATCGGTAAGGATATTATCAGAATATTATGGACCTCTACAAAGATTTAGAAGAAATAATATCCAAGATTTTCTCGTTTTCTTTGGGTCTGCGCGAATACAATCGCAAGAAGATGCTCAATCTAAGCTAGATAATTCAGACAAAAATATTTCAAAAGAAAAACGTAAGATCTTAGAAACAAATCTGGAGATGAGCAGATATTATGAAGATGCAAGAAGCCTATCCTACAAAATGACAAAATGGAGCAATAAATTAAACCATAAAAAAAAGAGGTTCGTAGTTACTTCTGGTGGAGGTCCTGGTATTATGGAAGCGGCTAATAAAGGAGCTGCGGAAGCCAATGGATCAGCAATTGGTCTATCGATCAGTCTTCCCTTTGAAACAAATGGCAATCAGTGGATTTCAGATGACCTTGAAATACATTTTCACTATTTTTTTATGAGAAAATTTTGGTTTCTCTACCTTGCAAAAGCGATGGTAGTATGGCCAGGAGGCTTTGGAACGCTCGATGAAGTAATGGAAGCATTAACCTTGATTCAAACGCAAAAACTAAGAAAGAAAATTCCAATCGTACTATATGATGAAGAATACTGGAGCAATATTGTTAATTGGGATTATATGATTGAAAAAGGAGTTATTTCAGAATCTGATGTAAATTATTTTAAATTCTGTAACTCTGTTGATGATGCGTATCAGTATCTAACCGATACAATTACATCAACACATTTAAAAGGACCAAATTTCTAAAACTAAAAAAATGATTAATAAATTTCTTATAATAATATTATCTATTGCGTTCTCTGTTGCGCAAGTAGGGCCAGCAAAATCACTGCATCGAAGCCCACCTAGAGCATGGGCCTTGACCAATGCTACAATTCATACTGAGCCCGGTAAAACTATCTATAATGGTACCGTTCTTATGAGAGATGGTTTGATTATTTCTGTAGGAAAGAATATTAGAGTTCCATCGCAAACCACCGCCATCAATATGGAAGGAAAGCATATTTATGCGGGATTCATTGAAAGTTGGATGGATGTAAAATCTAAGCCTGACAGCACCTCGCTTGAATTGCATTGGAATTCAAACATGCGCTCGCATCTAAAGGCAAGCGATATATACAAGCCAAAGGCTAAAGATCTCAACGAGCTAAGAAGGCTTGGTTTTACTACAGCTCAACTCACACCAAAAGGCGGGATATTTCAAGGGCATTCAAGTTTGATTCAACTTGTAAAGGAGCCAAAGGTTCTCGCTAGCGAACTTGCTCAAGTTATTGAATTTAAATCTGGAGGATGGGGCGCCAAAGAATATCCTACTTCATTATTAGGCGCCATTGCATTTATCAGGCAAGGGTTCATTGATGCAGCTTGGTATAATAAATCACAAAAGATTCTTAGTAAGTACCCCGATGGCAACGAGCCAATAGAAACGGATCAATCCTTAAATGCGATCGCTACATCAATGCGTAAGCAAAATGCATTCATTTTCCGAACAAAGAATGAATTATATATAAATCGTGCATTCAATATTTCTAAAGAATTTGATTTGAATCTATGGATTAAAGGCAATGGATATGAATACAGAAGAATAGATGAGCTGCCAAGAGTATTTATGATAATTCCCGTTAATTTTCCGGCGAACCCTGAGGTAGCTAATCCCCATACTGCTCTTCAATATTCAACCAAACAACTTAAGCATTGGGATATGGCTCCTGATAATCTGATGCGACTTGCTGATGCAGAGTTTCAGTTTTCAATTACTTCAAGTGGGCTAAAAGATAAAGGAGATTTTAGAAAGAATTTATCTAAAGCTGTAAAGCGCGGTCTGAGTCAAGCGGATGCATTGGCTAGCTTAACTACTTCTCCGGCCAAAGCTTTTGGNCAATCAAAACGATTAGGTAAAATCGCACCTGGATTCATCGCAAACCTAGTGGTAACCGATGGAAGCTACTTTAATGAAGAATCAAAAGTNAAATCTGTTTGGATCGAGGGTAATCAATTTGATATTTCTTCAGATCCAATTGCTGATGCAACCGGCACATGGACTGTGCAGTCAAGAGAAAAAAATTGGACCCTCAAAATTAAGAGGGACGATCTATCTTATAATGGTAGGATAATTAAAGACGCTGAATCGGTATCCGTTCAAAATCTATCAATTGATCAAGATCGTATCTCATTTTCAGTAAAGGATTCAACACTATTTGGTTTTGGTGCGGCAAGATTTATAGGTATTGTCGAAAAAAATTCAATGAGCGGCAATGTAATTTATGCCGATAATAATAGATCAAATTGGAAGTCAACCTTGAATTCAAGACCCAATGACCGGGTTGATATCATCACTGGTGAACAACCAAGTGAATTAGAAGTGTTTTTCCCAGAAGGCGCCTATGGTCTTGATGATAGGGNTTCAAGTCCACGGACAATACTTGTGGATGATGCTACNATTTGGACATCGGGACCCGATGGAGTTTTAAAAGGATATGATATTCTATTTCAAGATGGGAAAATCAAAGATATAGCAAAAAATATTTATCTGTCCGATGGAAATGCACTGATTATTGATGGGAAAGGTAAGCATATTACACCTGGACTGATTGATGCACATAGCCATATGGCAGGAGAATCCATCAATGAGGGTTTTCAGAATGTAACCGCAGAAGTGAGAATGCGCGATGTGATTGACCCAAATGACATTGCAATGTANCGTGCATTAGCTGGAGGATTGACAACCATTAACCTGCTCCACGGATCGGCAAATCCAATTGGTGGACAAAATGTTGTTATGAAGCTAAGATGGGGGAGCTTTACTAATGAGTTGATATTTGATAAAGCCCCGCAAGGAATCAAGTTTGCACTTGGTGAAAACGTGAAAAGAAAACGCTCTTATGGGCGATATCCAGAAACTAGAATGGGTGTTGAGCAAGTTATTCGTGATGCATTTACCGCTGCCAGAGACTATAAAAAATCCTGGGAAACGTATAATAAAGATGCAAAACTACAACGCACAAAAGTACCTCCTAGGCGGGATTTAGAATTGGATGCATTAGTTGAAATTATGGAAGGTAAGCGCCTAGTTCATTCACATTCTTACCGTCAAGATGAAATCTTGATGCTTACCCGGATTGCTGAAGATTTTGACTTTACCATAGGAACATTTCAACATGTACTAGAAGGGTATAAAATTGCTGAAAGACTTAAGGAGCATGGTGCAGGAGCATCAACATTCTCAGATTGGTGGGCATATAAATTTGAAGTGATAGATGCAATTCCTTTTAATGGCTCCTTNATGGCAAATGTTGGTGTAAATGTTTCCTTTAATTCGGATAGCGATGAACTGGCAAGGCGGATGAATCTAGAAGCGGCTAAGGCAGTAAAGTATGGTGGCTTAAGCGAAGAAGAGGCATTAAAATTTGTTACGATTAACCCTGCCAAACAGCTCAAGATTGACAAATATGTTGGTTCGCTTGAAATAGGAAAAGATGCNGATTTTGCATTGTGGTCAGGCCATCCACTTTCAAACTATAGCATTTGCGAGCAGACATGGGTGGATGGAAAACAATACTTTTCATTAAAAAATGTNCAATTCCTTGAAGAGCGGGATAGAAAGATTCGCAATGATCTAATTCAGAAGATATTGATAAGCGCTGATAGCGGTAATGACGAGATGGATCCTGATAGCGAGGATTCAAACAAATTCCATTCTTGTAGCACTGATCATCTTCATCTAAATGAAGGGGGTGAGCAGTAATGAAAAGGGTTATTACAAATTTTATCTTAATGTTTACAATCTATGCGAATGCACAGATCCCAGCTCCTCCTCAAAAAAATCCAATCTTATTAAAAAATGGATTTATTCATACGATATCCAAAGGAGTAGTGGAAGGATCAATACTTTTTGATAAAGGTAAAATTGTTCGGATAGCGAAATATATATCACCTCCTGNTGATTGTGAAATAGTTGATCTAGATGGAAAACATGTCTATCCTGGTATGATTGCTGCAGTTTCAGGTATAGGATTAGTTGAGATCAATGCAGTAGCAGTTACAAATGATCATTCTGAAAGAGGGGAATTCAACCCAAATGTGCGTACAAATGTTGCTTTTAATCCTGATTCAGAGATTATACCAACCACAAGATCCAATGGTGTTTTAGTTGCCAATGTTATACCAACTTCAGGGTTGGTGTCGGGTCAATCGTCAGTTATGATGCTTGATGGGTGGACTTGGGAGAACGCTACGCTTTCCTTTCCAAGCGGGCTTCATATTAATTGGCCAAATATGAGTACAAAGTCAACCACTAATAATGAAAAAAAGAGACTAAAAAAAGCAAAACAACAATTAAATGATTTGGAAAAAATGATAAAAAATGCGCGAGCCTATGCTAGGCTTAGAAAAACCAAATCACGATCTGCTGAAGATTATCATAATGAAGATTTAAGATGGGAAAGCATGATTCCATATGTAAACAAGAAATTTCCAATTTACGTTCATGCAAACGAAGTAACACAAATTGAAGCAGCGATTAGTTGGGCAAAAAGAAACGTCTTAGAAATCNTAATTGTTGGCGGAAAAGATGCCTGGCGCACAACCGATCTTTTAGTTAAAAACAAAATTCCCGTTATCTATGAAGGTGTAACCTCTCTTCCTTATAGAAGATTTGAGGACTATGATCAAGCTTATAAAACTCCTTCAATCTTATATGAAAAAGGGGTGCAATTTTGTATTTCAGATTATGGATATGCAGGTAGAGCTGAGCAAATAAGAAATTTACCATATCAAGCTTCTATGGCAGCATCCTACGGATTGCCGAGGGAAGCTGCCCTTAGAGCTATAACCTTGTCTGCTGCTGAAATTCTAGGGGTTGATAAACAAATTGGGTCGTTAGACATCGGAAAAGATGCTACTCTATTTGTTTCTGATGGTGATCCACTTGAGATTCGAACAAATATTATTCAAGCCTATATTCAGGGTAAAAAAATAGATATGAGTGATAGACACAAAAATCTCTATTCAAAATTCAAAGAAAAATACCNTCAGCTTGGGATTATAAAATAATAAAGAAAGATTTTGTATCTATATTTCAGAAATTAATTGCTCTAGCANACCAATAAAGTTCTTATCATTATTTAAACATGGGGCATAAATAAATTTTTTACCACCTGCCTTATAAAACAACTCTCTAGCTCTTATATCTATTTCCTCTAAAGTTTCTAGACAATCANCAATAAATGATGGGCATATAATTACAATATTATTAACCCTTTTTTTTGGTAAATTTTTCAGCACAATATCAGTAAAAGGCCTNAACCATTTCCTATCAATTATAGTTACACGAGATTGAAAACTNGCCANCCATTGTTCTTTATTGAGGTTTAATTTTTCTGCAACAAGCTCGGAGGTTTTTAATACATTTGATCTGTAGCATTTTCGAGCAGGTTCACAATCAATTTCACAGCAGAATGATGATTGTAGGCAATGCTCCCCGCTTGCATCTGATTTTCTCATATGTCTTTCTGGCAAGCCGTGATAACTGAAAATTACTTTATCCATTTGATTTGAAATGAAAGGTTTTAGTTGCTCAGATAGTGCATGTATATATTTTGGATGGTCATAAAATGGTTTAATAATTGAATACCGTAATTCTGGATAATATTGTTTTATGATTCTATCAACTTCTACTTTTGTAGAGTAAGTTGTCGACATTGCATGATGAGGATAAAGAGGGACAATAACAATTTCTTTTACTTTTCTTTTTTTGAATGATAAAATTGAGTCTTTGATTGATGGATTTTGATATCTCATTGCAATATCAACATTCCAACCCGTCTTTTGTTTTAACGAATGGGCGATGATTTTTGTATTTTCAATTAAAGGGGAGCCCTTTGAGGACCATATGGCTTTGTACGCATTCCTTGTTTTTCGTGACCTGAATGGGAGTATAATTAATCGAACAATAAATTGCTGTAATAGTTTTGGTAAGTCTACAACAAACTTGTCAGATAAAAATTCAAATAGATAAGCCCTTATATCTTTTATATTTAATGATTTTGGTGAGCCAAGATTAATTAATAGGACATTCTTTTGCATATNTCTATTTAAGGAATTTTGGTTATTGGAGGCTCAGGTCTTGTTAATAGATAAGTNATTAAGCTTATACAAAATAGACCCAGTCCANACTGTAAGTAAAAATTTGAAGTGGAATAAATACTTATAGAAAAAGTTGGAATTATTACACAAATAGAAAGGATTTTAGATTTGCGCTTTATTCCTTTATAGCGTTTCCAGTCATTGATGAATGGACCAAAAGTTTTGTGATTAATTAACCACCTATCAAGTCGTTGAGATGACCTTGAAAAAAACCAAGCAGCTAATAACACAAAAGGGGTTGTAGGGATTCCTGGAATTATAATTCCGAAGAACCCCAATCCAACAAATATCAATCCNAGGCAAATATATAAGTATTTTTTAAACAATTAATATCTAATGCTATCAGCCTTTGGAAGTTTTCTAGATATTTTAACTTGAAGTTAATTCTGCATATCTAAAAATAACTATACCCCCACTATATTCATCAAAATGCACTTTGAATACTTTATGAGTGACAGTGTCATATATAATATAGGTATCATTTGATACTCCAACCTTATGGGCAGCCATATCATATGTTAGTGCAGCATGAGANCCGCCATAAATCATTCGGCCTCCTTCTGGAGCAAAAGCATTTGGAGATGGGGATGTCTCAATAGATTCAAAATCGCTGGAGCTATCAATTGCAAGCATTGAACTTGCGCTTAATCCAAAACTAGGCATTTTATATTGTTGGCCTCCAAATGGTACATCAATATTTTGAAAGATTAGATGCCAGGATGTGTTATCTTTTTCTCCAGAATCTAAATTAAAATAGTAAGCTCCATCGGCCACATTGTCAGTTGTGATTTCATTCATTATCATTGCTTTATTCTTATCAGTCTGATCCTCGCAACTAATAAGGAATAAAATCATAATCATCGAAATTATTCTATATACTTGACTCATTATCTATCCTTTGTTATTAAAGCAGTTGAAAATTCTAAATATGCAGCCCTACCAATAAATGGTCCAAAATTATCATTCGTATAATTTCCTACATTATCTAGAACAAGACTTAAATTGATTGATTTCTTTATTTTGAATGTTGTACGAATATTGATTAGGGCATATCCGTTTATTTTTTCCTCAGATAAAATATATGTCGCAGTTCTTACATCAAATTCTTGTGGTTTATATGGGGCAACCCATTTGGTATTTATTGAGCTTTGAAAACGATTATTCAAAAAATTAATATTAAAATAACTACTTACTGAGAAAGGAATTGTGTTGGGAATAGGGTTATTATTTTCATCTCGATTATCTGACCAATTTATTATCCATTTAGATTCTAATTTTTCGGACAATCGCCATTGTTGTGATAATTCAAAACCTGAAAAGGTTGCTCCATAGATATTCTGATAACTCAATACTCCCCTGGACTTTGAATAGTCTTGAATAAGGTTTTCAAAATCGGTGTAGTAATAGACAAAGCTAAATTGATTATTGGCATGGTGAGAGTAGTCAAATCCGATTGTAATCCCATTAGAACGTTCAGGTTTAAGATCTGGATTTCCTTCAATTAAATAGTTAAACTGAACATTATTCCAATCAATAAACCTCTCCAAAAAGGAAGGCGCTCTAAATCCCTGCCCCCAAGAAGTTCGAAGTTTCCATTGTTCTGTTATTCTGTACATTAAACCCATACGCGGACTCAGAACTCTATAATCTTTACTATAATCATCATATCGCATTCCAAAGATCATATTTATTTTGTTCTTTATTTTTATATCGTACTGACCGAAAAGACTTTTACTAATTATTTCTTGACTACCTGAGTTAATCCTATCGCTTGAATAATTTGCACGATATATTTCAAAACCAGCATTTATTTCATCTGATTGGTTTTTCTTATTAAATAATATTTCATATTCTAAATGTTTTTCTGTGGTTAGGTCATCTTTTTCAAGTTTTCCCCAAGGTCTTTTTTGAACATAATTCCGCTCATAATTATTGAATAAAACAGACTGGTTGATATTCCATCTCTTTTGATAGTTTGATTGGTGAGAAAGAGAAAAATTGTTACGATGAATATCCGTATTTGTATCCATTAATTTTGATGCACCATTATCAAGCTGATTATAGCTATTTGATTTGAATTTAATTTTGTTATAATCATTTAGATTCCAATTAATATCGCTTCCTAGCGTAATCTTTTGAACTTTATCAATATCAATCTGCTGCACAGACTTATCTTTTTGGATTTGTTCTGCATTTATTTGAACATTAAAAACTAAATTTTTTATAGGTTGGGAAAAGCCTAACCCAAGATTGCTTGATCCATCCTTTAATCCAGATTCATTAAAATTATATTGCGTATTGCCGTATCTGCTTGATGCGGTAATCTCGCGAGATTTATTGTTTTTTTCTGTGATAATATTAATTACTCCACCCATAGCTTCACTTCCATAAAGCGAAGAGCTGGGACCTTTAACGATTTCTACTCTAGAAATCTGATCAGTTAATATCTGATCAAGTGATACCCTATTATTAAATTTTCCTGTAATGGGTTGACCGTCTAATAGAATTAGTATATAACGTGAATCCATGCCAAGTACATTTAGAATTGAACCACCAGCTACAGAAGTCTGTAAGCTGACCCCTGCTCTTTGAGATAGAAGTTCCGCGACATTTCTTGATCCAGAATTATCTATATCTTTTCTAGAGATAACTTCCGTAGAAATTGGTGCTTCGCTTCGAAAACGTTTTGATCGAGTAGCAGTAACTACTAACTCTTCCATTTTAATTAACTTTTGAATTAATGAAAACTTGATAGGTTCAATAGGTTTCCTATCAATGGTTTGATTAATTGTTTCATAACCGATATAAGAAATCTGAAGAACTATTGGATAAGAGTCTATCTCTTCAATAATAAACTTGCCATCGACATCTGTTGTAGCTCCAATTTTTTCATTAGGTAGATAGATATTTACCTCTGAAAGCGCTTCGCCTGTATCGCTATCAATNACAAAACCTATTATGATATTATCTTTCGTTTGTGCGATTATTAATGAAACGCTTGAAATAATAATAAATAAAAATTGTTTCATGTAATTGATGCTGTTCCCCCGCTCAATATTTAATTTAACTTGTACCGTAGTTTCCTATAAATGTCGTTATAAACTCTTCCATAGTTTCACGCGACATTGATTTATTTTCATTTCCTAAAAAGAACAACCCATGAAAAAGTCCACCTATTGCTCTCATTAATAAATCCGGGCGCATCTTAGGAAATTCTTTCTTTGCGATACCTTCTTCTAAAAGTGTTTGTAAAACACCATACATTTTTGTTTGGTATTTTTTCCATTCTGTATTTTTTTCATCCTGATTTGCCGGTAGGGCCTTGGGTGCTGTAAACAAGAATTCAAACAAAACACGATCATTCCTAATTAGACCGCCAATAATATTTAAGGAATTAATAAACGTATCTTTTGGATGGTCATGATCATGAATAACAGGTTCAATTGATTCCCAAATCATTTTCCAACCGCGATCTAAAAGCTCAATAAAAATTTCTTCTTTAGAGCTAAAATAATAATAAAGAGATGCTTTACCAAAATCAGATTGCTTAGCAATCTCATCCATGGTGGATTTTTCGATTCCTTGCTGCTTAAATACTTTAAGAGCGCCTTTAAGAATTTGTTCTTTGCGAACTTCACGCTCTTTGGCCTGTCTATCTGAAATCATTAAATTATTATTTTATTTTCGAATCGTTGGTCGAATTTTAAAATAATAAGTTTATATGAAACAAATATTTTTTTAAACTACTTCAATAAATTATCGATTCGGCGATGAGCTATTTCAAAAAGATGGTGCGTATGCAAATATTCAAATTGGGCATTTCTTCCAATAATGTTCAGATTATTAAATGAGCCTAGGTAACTAATAATCTTACTAAGGCTCTTTTGAGATTTGGTAGTTATCAGTGGATAAGCATTGGGCATAATTAATGATGATGATTTATTAAACATTGATTTATTAATAATTTTATTAGAGATCAATAATGATTTTATTTGATCCAGAAATTCATTTTCNTTCATTGTATAGTATTTATCTTCCTTGCTACACGGAACCTCAATTACAATACATGTTTTATTTTTTGCTCCCATATATTTACTTCTATTCTTTGGTTCATAAATTCGTGTAAATGGCACATTATTTTCTGGAAAATAAATTGAAGCATTATTACTAAACCTATCTGTCTTTAGCGTAAAGATCGCCAGNCTTAATTCTCTAAAAGTAAAGGCGTGTATATTATTTATAATTTCTTTAGGTGGTTTGGGGTCTAACATATTGATAAAATTATCTATCGGCAATGTACTGAAGAGATTACTTACCTTATGTTTTATTGATCCTGATATNACTATTTGGTTAATCTTGCCATTTTGATGCAATATTTTTTCAATTGAAGAATTATAATTGATATGATCGCTGATATAGTTTTCTATTTCATCAAATATCTGACCATAGCCTTTTTTTGGATAAAAAAATTGACCCTCAAGGTGTTTTATATTTTTACTATTAGGGTTAATTAAGCTTTTAAGAATTGTTAATAAATTTAAATTTTTTAATCTATCACCGGATACTTTATGATGAAGTAAATCTGAAGAAATACCCCAAAGTTTTTCTGTATAGCTAATGAGAAAAATATCTGAAATTGTTTTGCCATACTGCCTGTAAGCTAATTCCCTAAAATTATCTATATTTGCTGAGTAGCGAAATATTTTAAATAAATTTTCTTTTATTATTTTATAGATATCTGATCTATTAAAGGTCTTAATAAAACTAACCGGTTCCAATGGAAAATTGATCATTTTATCTTCCCAAGATATTTTACTTGGAGCAACAACTGATAGTAAATCCTTTCCAAGTAAGCTCTTAACCGTATCGGTTGCAATCTTGTTTTTATTATGAAATCGATGTGCACCGACATCGTACCTACATCCATCGAATTCTAATGTCTTGCAATTGCCACCAACCTTCGATCCAGATTCAAATAATTGAAATGGTATTTTATTCTTTTTTGCGAAATAGGCTGATGCTAAGCCCGCTGGCCCTCCTCCAATTATATCAATATTAATCATCAGATATAGGATTTGATTTAAGGCTTAATGAAAANGTCTCTATCTTTGACCACATTCTATTTACGTAGGGATTATGGTAATATGTTTCTTCTTTTTTAACATTAAATCTTTTTTCAAAGATTGAGCTAAAGTTNCCAATAAGAAGGGTGTTCTCATCAAAGCTATTTTCAATATAATCATTGATTTGAAATTCATTATTAGTATTAATAAATCGCGATTTAATTTGATGGGATTCNAGATAATAATTAATTAACTGAGTACTAATTATCGTAGTGTAGTTACTATTTATATTATCTTTCAATTGAGAAATTGCAACTGGTTTTTTATGGTCCATTACCAAATTCCCTGTTATTTGAATCAATGAAATAGAAAAAATAATTGCAATAATATTTAACGTTTTTGATTTTCTATTGATAATGAATTCTATTCCGATTGTTAAAATAATAAATAATATTAATAAAATAGGCAGGACATGTCTGCTTTTATAAATAACATTCTGGAACAATAAAATCCAAAAAAAATAAAGAATAATACATCGTATAGTTCTTCTCAAATATTTTTCATATTTCCAATTTGTAATAATTGTGTACAATCCAATCGCAATTAACATTAAAAGGAATGCGGAAAAAAACATAGTTTGCCAGGACCTTGCAATCCAATAGCCGCCCAAACCATCTGACCAAATAGACTCTATTACATTTAATAATCGATCTATCCAATTATTCTCAGTGATTGCAGTTCCACCAAAATCCATAAAATGCCCAACAGTCTGTTTTTTTGCAGAATTAATCAGGTTAGTAAAACCTTCTATCGATATCATTGGGATCAACCAGGCAACTATGCCAATAATAAAGTAATTCAATTTTTTTAAGGCGTTACCNNCTTGCAGATTTTTTATAAATGGAATTAAGACCAATGGAAAATAGGAAAGACGAGTGCCGCACAAAAGACCAGCCAATATATAACCAATTGATAAATGATTTTTATTACCATGAGGAAATATAAAATAATAGAGCACAGCTAAAGCAATTGCAAACCCCATNAAATCTGGCATATAACGATTGCTCAGAATCCATACCATCGGATTAAAAAATATGATGAACGCCATAAATAATCCTTCNGGGCTCTTTATATCAGTATTCGCAAGTTGAAGAGAAAAATAAATTATGAAAAATGTTGATAGGGCGCCAATTGCTGAAAATGATATGCCCATATTTCCTGAAAAATAATAAAATATCTTAGCTACAAAACAGAAAATAGGGTAACCGGGAAAATGCGGCTGTAGATTTAAAATGTCATATTCATACAAACTTAGTGCGAAGCGCAAACTNTCGATATCTTCAATATAGTAGATGCTTGATGCAAGGCGAGTTGCAAGAATTGCAATAAAAATAAATAATAGATATAGCTGATTTCTATTAAGTAAAACCGATATCATTTATAAAAAGAAAAGTGAATTAGTTTTGCCATTCGGCAATAAAAATATTGGTATCGCCTTGTTTTGCCTGATTCCGGTTTGATGCAAAAACAAAATATTTACCATTAGGACTAAATACTGGGAATCCATCAAACCCTTTATAGAAAGTGATTCGTTCTAAATTAGTCCCATCAGTATTAACAGCCCATAAGTCAAAATCTCTCCCTTTGGGGTCTGCCATATTAGAGCAAAAAATAACTCGTTTATCATTAGGGAAGAAATAAGGGGCAAAATTAGCTCCTTCATTAAATGTTATTTGTTTCTTATCTGTACCATCGGCATTCATGATTCTTAACTGAAGATTCATTGGTCTAATCATGCTTTCATCAATTAAATTATTATAATCTTTAATTTCTTTCTCAGTTTCTGGATAAAATGCTCTCCAGATAATTTGCTTCGCATCATGACTAAAAAAAGCGCCACCATCATATCCTAGTTGATTTGTTAGCATGCGCTTATCTGAACCATCTAAATTCATAGTCCATACTTCTAAATCCCCAGAGGAAATGGATGTATAGACTATTCTGCTTCCATCAAGAGCTACAGTAGCTTCAGCATCATAACCCTTTTCAGATGTAATCTGCTCAAGCTGTGATCCATCAGGGTTAGCTCGAAAAATATCATATGATTCATAAAGTTTCCATACATAACCTCTACTAAAATCTGGCTTAGGGGGACAACTTTTTCCAAAGTGATGCGTGCTAGCGTAAATTATCTTATCATTNTTNGGGTATTCAAAAAATGAACATGTCGTGACCCCATCTCCTGTAGAAACCATTTCAATTTCACCGGTTTGTAAATCCATAGTATAGATTTGATCACATTTTCCATCCCCATCATGAGATTGAAAAATTAATTTTTTACTATCTGAACTGAAGTACGCTTCTGCATTCTCNCCCGTAAAGGTAAGTTGGCGCAAATTCTTAAAATGTTTTTCTTGAGATTCAATAAATTCATTAGAACTACCATCAACAAAAGAACTATATCGTTTGATAGCATTCCATCTCATAAGAGCTAATATTCCAATGGTTATTACGCCCACAATTATATAATGATAATATTTTGTCATATTTTTTTTATACCTTAATGATTAATTCTCAATGTAATCTCATTATTATTTCTTAAAACTTTTACCTCTGATGATTCACCGGGTTTTAATTTTTCAAGTATTTCCATATACCCATAAATATCTTTTATAGTCTCTCCATTTATCTCAAGGATAATATCGCCTTTAACTAACCCGGCTTTACCAGCAGGNCCTTCAGTGCGAACACCATCTACGCCCAATCCTTTTCCTGTGCTACTATAAGAAGGCATAAAGCCAAATGTAACTTTAAGTTTTACTCGTCCGGGCGAAGACATTGATTTTGGTCCAGCTTCTGTAAATTTTGGACGTTTTGTATTATTATCAATTTCTAATACAACGTCATAAATCATATCCACAATTTTCTTTTGACCTGAGCTATTTATTTTATTCCAATCATCGCTTGGCTTATGATAATCTGAATGTCCGCCGGTAAAGAAAAATAGAACAGGAATATTATTTGAATAGAAACTAGAATGATCACTAGGGCCAAAACCTTCAGGGTTTTTATTGATGTTCAAATAATGTTTTTTAGATATCTTATCTAGGATATTATTAAAAAGAGGAGAAGTNCCAGTTCCTGAAATATTCAAACTAAGATTATTTAATCTACCAATCATATCCAGATTGATCATTGTAATAATATTACTTGTATTAACTGGCGAATTCTTCACAAAGTATTTTGAACCAAAAATGCCTTGTTCTTCCGCATTGAATGCGATGAATATTAAAGAACGTTTTATTTTTTTTCTTTCAGAAGATAGCTTGCTAGCAAGTTCAAGCATACCAGCTATGCCAGAGGCATTATCATCTGCACCATTATGTATTGCACTTGAGTTCATCTCAAGGGACCCTGAATGCGCACCTCCATATCCTAAATGATCAAAATGTGCGCCGATAACAATATATTCATCTTTTAAAGTTGTTCCGGGGACCATACCAACGACATTTGGAATTTTTATTTTTTCTCCCTGTTGATTTGTAAAGTCAAAAAACTGAAGATAGTCATCGCTTCCCAGTGGCGACAATCGGCTTCTTTTATAATCTGTAGCAATGTAATCAATTGCAAGGTCAGAACCTTTTGATCCNGGNTATCTACCTTCTANTTCATCGCTTGACAAATATTTAATATGTTCAAGAATATCGCGATCAGAAATTTCTACTTTTAATTCTGATTTTGAATTGATTGCTAAATTTTGCGAACAGCTAAAAAATAAAATAGACAGAAAAGATATGTGAAGAGTGCGTTTCATTATTAAATAATTTATTTTATAAATTTTTTAAAGCTAAGATAATTATTTTATGATGTCATAGAATAAAAATGGCGCATATGACAAATATGCGCCATTTTTATTTTTTTCTTTAAGCAGTTACTTTTAGAAACTGGTTACGTCAGCATCAGAAAACCCATAAGACGCTTTGAAAATTGCTCTTACCTCTGTTGTAAGAAGCGTATGATATTGCTGCATATCATCAAAGTCAGTTCCGTTTGGATATACTGGTGCAGTACCCATGACTTGAAGAATACGGTTCAAATTAGCATCCGCAATCTTTTTAAAATCATTATACATTAAACCATTTGCATATCCACGCATTTCACCCCAATGATTTTCATAATCTGCAGCTGCATCAGAGCCAGGTTTTACTGTAGCATCGCCTGCATCAATGATTGCTTTGATATCATCAGCTACATCATTGACGTAATGAATTGAAACTGCAGCGACCACCTTTTCCCATGTTTCCATAATAAGGTCTCTCTGGGTTAGAATGTCAGCTAGAGGAGCTTGGTTAACTATTAACGTTCTTCCTTTTAAGTAGGCATCGAAAATTGTTTTTGTAAAATCAATACCATTATCGCAACCGCCGCATAGATCTCTTTTAGCTGCAGTGACTGCCCAACCAACATTGTATTCTGATTTAAAATCAACCTTACCATCACCATTTGAATCAAAATAAGGACTTGATTTTCTATCATTATCATCTGAGTATCCTGTATTATAGTCAAGCGCTGCTCCAAAATATCCAAATGATTCATCCCAATGATGCTCCATTGCTGTATAATTTTTCCCATCAACAGCTTTAGTATTATCATCGGTTGGAATTTTTGACATATACTTAGAAGTTGCTTGCCAATACGATACTGCACCCCAAAGCGTTTTTTGTACCATTTGATCTAATCGCACACCATTTGGTCTTGTTTTACCAGCTGCTGCGGTTTCGTTAAGCATTCCGGTAACAAGTGTCCCTGCATCTGTATCGTATCCAGGAAGAGTATAACTTGAAACTGCAGAAAGCCTATCGTTCAAATGGCTTGTAGAAATATCATGATATTTCCCCTGCACAGTGGTCATTCCATTTGCAGATAAAATAGCTCTATCAGCATTATCGTTTGCCATCATACTAAGTAATGTCGCAGGATTTTTAGAACCTGCATCAGTTCCCATCTGTGTTTTGATATCATTAATCAATAGATTTCTAACCACTTGGCCAGAATAGGATACACTACTTTCACCTGGATTGAATCTACTTTCAAAAGCATAGGTTGTAGGCGTTGGAATTTCGACTACTTTATTATCATCATCACTGTCTTCACATCCCGTGTAAGCTAGAAGAGATAGGAATGAAAATAATGCGAGTGTCTTTTTATTTAGTTTCATTAAGAAACCCCCTTTATTTAAGTGTATTAAGAAATAAGAAATATTCAAAATTTGTATTCAACCCCAAGATTGATCTGTCTGCGTGGACCAGGTAAAATTCCTGAACTAATATTTGCTTGCGGTTGACCTGGGTTAGAATGCAATCTTGATCCAATATAAATTTCATCTGTTACATTTTTACCCGTTAAAAAAATGCGATAATTTGAGCTAAGATTATAATCTGCGCTAAAGTTTATAAAACTGTAACTAGGGATTTTACCTTGGATGCCAAGCTTATCTGTTTCTTTGATATTCTCAAAATCGGTATAGACTTCACTGACATATCTAAGATCCAATCTATAAGAAAACTTATCTAAGCTACTTGAAAGGCCCGTAGTTAGAGTATGCATAGGCGCATAAGGAAGCTCTTTGCCTTTAATGGAAACATCTGATCCAATTGAACCGCGCACATTAGACTTGATAACTCCATCAACAACCTCGGATTGTAAAAAAGAATAGATAAGGTGTACATCTGGAAGAAATTTCATCAATTGAGAGCTATTGATTTTTGAATTTAACTCAACACCCATTGTATTTACTTTTCCAAGATTCTTGAACGCGGTACCTCTTCCAGCTGCAACAAGATTTTCGATACCAAGATGAAATCCTGATAATTCTAAATCCACTAATGAAATTTTTCCTCTAATTCCAATTTCCTTATTCCAGCTTTCTTCGGCCTTAAGATCAAGACCGCTACTTTCTCCCGCCGCTCCAAAATTCAAAATTTTCAATGCCCCACTAGAAGGAGGTGTAAACCCTCTATGAATACCGCCAAACATATTGAAGCCAAATAAATTGGTGGTAAATCCTATGCCAGGCAGCAAGGCAACAAGCGTTTTATCTTGATAGATTGAACCAGCGAGCCTATCAATTCTTTCCTGTTCAAACACCTCTAATCTTAAGCCAGGGTTAATCGTAAGGTTATTAAATTCAATAGATTCTGATATAAATCCAGAAAAGGCAGTAGTTTCATAATGATGGCTTTGGCCTACAATCACCGGATCATCATCCTCTGACTCCGCAGGAATAAAATATATTCCATCCCGACTATCTACGCTGGATCCGGTTTGTTTATCATCGATAAATCTTTCAAAATAAATCCTTGCTCCAACCTCCATTGATGAAGAAGTATTTAACAGAGAGCTTAGACCAAATGGGGTGCGATTAAAACTATATGTCTGCTCAGCGCCTAATACATAAAATGTTCTCAAGATACCAAAATTATCTTTTCCATTACCCGTTCGAACCAAGGTATTTATACTATAATAAGGTTGCGCAACGGGGGATGGATTATCCACATCAGATGCTAGAATGAAAATATCGTTCTCTCTCCACCATCTACGATCAAAAAAACTAATGAATGCGGTAGTCGATTTAGAAAGATTTGCGTTAATACGCTTTGTGCTAATTAGATCAATTGCAGTTCTAAATACTTTAAAATTATCATCTTTTTTAGGATTGAATTTTGGATTATTCTCAAACGAATACTGGGTAAGACCTGTATAAGTGGCATTTGAATTTTCATAGTTCAAATTTGCTTTCAAGTAAATATTCTCATCAGCAGATTTATTATAATTTAACTTTACAGTTCCATTCATCTGCTCAAAGCTATTGTTTTCTCTGAACCCATCCCCTTTTTTCAATAAAAATTGTACTTCTGGTTTTACTTTGCCATTTCCAAATCCACCCACCTCAGAAAAGAAGCTCGCAAATCCGTTTTCACCTGCCTTAACTTTGAATCTACCTCCAAAATCATTGCGAGGTCTTTTGGTAAAGTAATTAATAACACCGCCCATAGTTTGTGGACCATACTTAATAGCTGCACTACCCTTAATAACCTCTAATCGATCGATTCTATCTGAAGGCGGGTTATAATACATATTCGGATAAACGTATAAGGCTGGCTGGATTGGTATTCCATCTTCCAGAATTAAAATGCGCGAACTTCTCCTGGGGTTTAATCCACGGATTCCAATGCTTAATCGTGAATTTCCTATTCCATCATCGGCATAACCATTGACACCTGGAACCAATTCAAGTACCTCTTGAGTTCCGATCGGATCAATTAAATTAAGAGATTTAACATCTAGAACGGTAGCCGCACCGGGAAAACTTTGATACGGTGCATTTGCATCAGAAATAATTTCAAGCTTTGCCATTACGATTGCTTGGATTTCTAAAACTGCATTAATTGTATAAGAGCGATTTTCTTCAATAGTTAAATCAGATTCGTAATTTTGAAATCCAATAAAGCTAATTGTAATGGTATACTTTCCTGCTGGAGTATTTTCGAAATAAAACATTCCGCTTTCATCGGTAGCGGTTCCTATTTCAAAATCATCTTTATTAGTTAGGATAACATTAGCTCCGCTTAGAGGAGCGTTATTTCCTTGACGCACTACGCTTCCTTTGATTGATGTCTCAATTTCAGAAGCACTGATCAGTGCAATTGATAAAGATACAAAAGCTAAAAGGTGTTTTGCTATTTTCCCCATTGAGCAGAATTAATATATTTCGGGATTATCTCTCTGATTAGACCGGTCGCTACTACCAGGTAAAGATAGTTTTGCATAGCTACCCTTATCTTCTTTAGGTGCGCTAGGCGCAAGCAAAGGATCATCTTCACAGCTTACCATTAACAACAAAAGAGGAAATAACACTAAGGAAATAATTTTCATGAAACTTTTCTCCACATATAACCTAAACCTGTAGCTGTAACTAGCCATGAAAGGAGTTCAACTAAACTTGGATCTCCATTATAACCAAATAACCCTTTAAATAGACCGCCTATGTATCCTTTGTCATGGAAAAGTGGATAGGAACCATCCGCAAGCTTAGGTGGATTTATATCCCAAACTCGCCCATAGTCAGGTATCACTCCAGCAGACTCAAGCTCGTGTACGCCATACGCCATCATGCCAGCAGCAACTAGAATCAAGATGAATGAACTGACATTGAAAAATGTTTTTAATGGAACTTTTTTACCTTGAACAAAGATCGCATAACCCACACCTAGCGCTAACACAGCTCCTAATAATGAAGAAATAAAAGATACAGCTCCCTGCTTTGCGGCAAGACTATACATGAATAGTATGATTTCAATTCCTTCTCTGAATACTGCTATAAATGCTAAGCTAAAAATAGCCCATCCAGCGTTCTTGGTAGATAGCGCATCATGCGCTTGAGATTTAAGATCATCTGCGATATTTTTATTCTTAGCCATCCAAACAATCATCGATCCAAGTACAACGGATGCTGTAATCATAACAACACCTTCAAAAAGTTTTTCAGCCTGACCTTCAAATCCCCCCGCCAGCACTTGAAACAGGAATGAGCCCACTACGCTTAATACAATTGCGGCGAGTACTCCCTGCCACATCTTTGCAATAGAACTCTGCTGATCCACTTTATTTAAGTAGGTATATAAAATACCCACAATTAATGCAGCTTCTAAAACTTCTCTAAAAATGATTATAAATTCTGCCATTTTTACACCTTAATGATTGAACAGCCTCTGTAGAAATTAACGTGGAGTATTTTCTATCAAAGGCTGTTCGTTATACACGCTTCGAAAACACAAGATTAAGATAATGAGACTTAATCTCATTATCAATTATAAGATAATTATTATTTATGTGTCAATTTTTTTTTTGTTTTTTTCTATCGCATAAATATTATTATGTCATTTTGATAATTGAGGGTTTAACTTTTTATATCTGAATTATATAATTCAGGGTAACGTTATGAGTAAAACGAAAAATGAGCATAATACAGGGGGTCAATTTCTCTTAGACTCTATTTTTGATACATCCATTTTTACGCGCGAAGATTTTAGTAGTGAGCATCGTGAGATATATAAGATGGTTATGGATTTTGATAGAGAGCGTGTATTATCTCAAAAAGAAGAAATAGAAAAATTTGATCCTGATCTTTCCCTGAGCTTAATGAAGGAACTTGGTGAACTTGGCCTACTCGGCATTGATATACCTGAGGAATATGGTGGAATTGATCTTGATAAAATCACCTCAGCTATTGTTGCTGAATCCTTAGTTCAAAGTCCTTCATTTGCTGTAACCTGGTCTGTACAAACCGGGATAGGTTCCCTGCCAATCGTATGGTTTGGGACCGATGAACAAAAACAAAAATATCTACCAAAAATTGCTACTGGTGAGCTCATTTGTGCCTACGGTCTCACTGAGCCTTCTTCAGGCTCCGATGCGATGCAAGCTGATACTACCGCTACGCTTTCTGATGATGGAAAGCATTACTTAATTAATGGTGAAAAAGTATTTATCACTAATGGTGGGTGGGCTGGAGTTTTTATTGTATTTGCACGCGTTGATGGAAGCAAATTCAGCGCATTTATCGTTGAAAATGATACCGAAGGTTTCACAATAGGTAGAGAAGAAAATAAGCTAGGAATGAAAGGTTCATCTACCGCTCAGCTTTTATTCCAAGATGCGAAGGTTCCGGTAGAAAACCTCCTGTATGAGGTTGGTAAAGGCGCTACGATTGCATTTAACTGTTTGAACATTGGTAGGTTCAAATTGGGCTGCTCATGCCTAGGAGGGTCAAAGCAAGTTATATCAGCGGCATCCGTTTACGCACAAGATCGCAAAGCATTTGGTACCACTATTTCAAAATTTGATGCCATTAGGAAAAAGATTGGAGAAATGTCTGTGCGAACATTTGCTACTGATACTATGATTTATCGTACTATTGGGTTATTGCAAAACGAAATAGATCTCATTGATAAGGATGCGCCCAACTATTATATCAATACGGGCGAGGCCATGGGCAAGTATGCAATCGAAACCTCTATGGTGAAGGTATTTGGTAGCGATTGCAGTCATTGGGTCATCGATCAGGGATTACAAATTTTTGGCGGGTATGGTTTTTTAGAAGAATACCCTTTAGCGCCTGCCTACAGAGATGATCGAGTCAATCAGATCTGGGAAGGTACCAATGAAATCAATAGACAAATAATCACTGGTTTCATAATGAAAAAAGCGCTCAATGAGGAATTGCCGTTTAGAGATGCTATTCGTCAAATCGATTCCTTTTTAAATACCAAGCCCGATGTAGATGATACGCTGCTAGCAAAAGAATGTGATACGGTGGAGTCGGCAAAGAAAATAGGTCTATATCTTTTCAATGAAGCACTATCGGAGTTTGCTCAAGATTTAAAAAATGAACACCAGATTGTAGAAATGCTGTCTGATATTTTTATAGATATTTATTGCGCAGAGAGCACAATAATTCGCGTAAAAAAGATTATGAGCTCAGATAAACCGGTTGCCTCAACCGTAGATATAGCTAAAGTGTTTACAACAGAAATGGTTGACAGAATTTTAGCAAAAACACACACTATTCTTAATGCTGTATTTGCTGGATCAGTTTCGACTGAGGCAAAGGATACAGTAGACAAATTCGAAGAAAGAATGCGTTTATCAAATAATGTTGTACAATTAAAACGTAACATTGCTGAGTATGTGTTCGATCAAAAAGTATACCCGTATTAGGAGAAAAAATGAGTAAATCTGTTATTGTTGATGCAGTACGTTCACCTATAGGATTAAAAAACGGTGAGATGATTGGGGTGCGCCCAGATGATTTAGCTGCGCAAGTGGTTAAAGGACTGTTGGAGCGTAATCCAACGATCAAGCCAGAAATGGTTGAAGATGTGGTAGTTGGATGCGCATATCCTGAAGGTCCTCAAGGTCACATCATTGGCAAATCTGTTGGTGTTTTGGCGGGACTACCAATTGAATCAACTGGTAAAGTTATCAATCGTTTTTGCGGTTCATCGATGGATGCGGCACACCAAATCAGTACTTCAGCGGAATGCGGAGATATTGATATGGGTATTGCGGTGGGGGTTGAAGATATGTTTTCAGTTCCCATGGGTGGATTTGCTCCAGACTTTCATCCAGAGCTTGCTGAACAAGAATTTTATATTGGTATGGGAGAGACTGCTGAAAATCTTGCGAAAGACCTAAGCATCTCTAGAGAAGATCAGGAAGAATTTGCCATGAACTCCCATCGCAAAGCATTGCAGGCCTATCAAGATGGAAAGTTTGATAAAGAATTAATTTCAATTGATGTGAATGGGGAAGCTACCGTAACAAAAGACGATGGGCCAAGAGAGCCTGATGCAGAAAAAATTAAAAGTCTGCAACCTGCGTTCCTTGAAGATGGGTCTATAACCGCTGCAACCAGCAGTCCTATATCGGTGGGTGCTTCTGCATTAATTGTAGCGCATGAAGGATTTTGTTCTAGCAATAATGTTAAGCCAAGGGCAGAAATCATTTCGAGAGCCATCGCCGGTGTACATTGGGATAGGATGGGCATGGGACCTCTCCCTGCTGTGGAAAAAGCATTAAAAAAAGCAAATCTTTCAATGGATGATATTGAAACGATTGAATTAAATGAGGCGTTTGCAGCGCAATCGCTCTATGTCATCCGAAAAGGCGGNTGGGATGAAAGTAAGATTAATTTAAATGGAGGCGCTATAGCGCTTGGGCATCCCTTAGGTTGCTCAGGTGCTCGCATCTTAACAACATTGATTAATGTAATGGAGCAGCAGGATACGACCATAGGCTTAGCCACAATGTGTATTGGTAGCGGCCAAGGTATTGCAACCATAATCAAACGAGTCTAAGNATGGATCATAAAATACAAAAGGTAGCTGTGTTAGGCGCGGGAACAATGGGCGCACAAATCGCAGGACATTTTAGCAATGCCGGTATCCCTTCCATATTATTTGATATTAATTCTGATCTTGCAAAAAATGGAGTCGAAATTCTAACGAAACTCCGCCCTGCCCCTCTCTATAAACCAAAAAATGCTGAACGTATTACTGCCTGCACCTACGATGATGATCTTGAAAAACTTAAGGATGTTGATCTNGTGATTGAGGCCGTTGCTGAAAATCTAGAGATCAAACATACGGTCTATAAGAACGTTGCTCCTCATTTAAAAGACTCGGTCATAATGAGTTCCAATACATCCGGNATCCCATTGGCAGATTTAATTCAGGTATTACCCGATAATCTGAAGTCACGATTTTTGATTACACATTTTTTTAATCCGCCACGTTACATGCGATTGTTAGAATTAGTAAAAGGACCAGAAACGGATAATGAAGTGTATAAAACACTATCTTCTATTGGAGAAAATATTCTGGGCAAAGGAATTGTTCACGCTAAAGATACCCCGAACTTCATTGGCAATCGAATTGGTGTGCATGGTGCAAATAACGCCATCAAATTGGCAATCCAAATGGGGCTATCTGTTGAAGAAGTAGATAAATTAACAGGTACGATTGTGGGTAGACCAAAAAGCGGTATCTTTAGAACGGTTGATGTTGTTGGCCTAGACGTCCAGTCAAATGTTTCTGCTACAAGCTATGATAATCTCATCGATGATGAAGCAAGGGAAGTCCTCAAAGCTCCAGATATTCTAAAAGAATTAATTGATGATGGCAGACTAGGTCAAAAAACAAAAGCGGGTTTTTACAAAAAAACTGATGACGGAATTCTTTCTATTGATCTTAAAACTGGAGAGTACAAAGCACAGAAAAAAGTGTTATTTGATGGGTACCGCGTTGCAAAAGGTTTTCAAAAAGCAGGGGATAGAATAAAAGCGCTGACATTTAATGATGATAAAGCAGGCAAATTCATGTGGGAAATAACTGCCGATTCATTGATCTATTCTGCCAATCGGATTCCTGAGATCAGCGATGATATCATTAATATTGATAATGCGATGAAATGGGGATACGGCTGGGAACTTGGTCCATTTGAATGCTGGGACGCAATGGGTGTACAGTCCACAGTTAATCGAATGAAAAAGGAAAACAAGAGCGTCCCTAGTTGGGTCGATGAGATGCTTTCCTCAGGAAGAGAAACATTCTATGAATTAAAGAATGGAAAGCGTACCTACTATGATGTACTTAGTTCATCGGTAAAAACAATTGAAGATGATCCTAAAGTNATCAACCTTAATCTTAAAAAATCAGGTAATAATCTCATCAAAAAAGATTGGAGTGCAAGCCTGATTGATCTAGGCGATCAAGTGCTTAATGTTGAATTTCACTCAGCGCTTCAACCTACNCTAAACCCGATAGATTCCTCTATGGGTGAAATCATGAACGATGCGATGGATTTACTTGAAGCTGATAAATACAAAGCATTAGTAATTGGACATCAGGGAGCAAATTTTTGCGCAGGTGCTAATCTAGCAAATATGATCCAAGTGATTGATCGCAATGGATTTGATAAAATAAATAATGATCTCAAGCAATTTCAGGATCTAATGCAGCGTATTAGATTTTCTAAAGCTCCTGTGGTTGCTGCCCCTCATCATTTAGCATTAGGTGGAGGATTTGAGATTTCAGCACCTGCAGTGCACCGCGTAGCNCTAGGTGAATTATATATGGGCGCAGTTGAGATTGGCGTTGGGCTTGTACCTGGTGCCGGTGGAAACCTAAGGATTATACTAAATTTAATGGAGAACAGTGGGTCCGGTAGATTGAATGCATTTCAAGTTTCTCAAAAAGCATTTGAAACCATAGCATTTGCTAAAGTAGCTACAAGCGCAGATGAGGCAAAACATTTGGGCTATCTATTAAAATCAGATACGGTCATTCTTAATAACGATCAAAGAATAAAGGTAGCAAAAGATAAGGCATTATCATTTTTGGAAGAAGGGTATGAACCACCTAAATATCGTGATGATCTTAAACTCCCTGGNACAGGTGGGCGCACTGCGATTGCAATGGTCGTTAAAGGATTCAAAGCACAAGGAAAAATATCAGAGCACGATGAATTTATTGCAAAAAAACTTGCCTATATTCTAACTGGTGGTGATAAAGCTGGGCTTACTANGTCAGTTGATGAACAATATCTTTTGGATATTGAAAGAGAAGCATTTGTTTCGCTAACAGGTGAAAAGCTATCCCAGGATAGAATTCGCCATATGCTTAAGGTTGGTAAGCCTCTACGAAACTAGATTATCTTTCATAGCCAATGCGATCATAAGCATTGACAACAGTAGAAGTAATATTTTTTAAATGAGCACCAATTCGTTTTAAATATCTAGCATATAAAACCAGAGATGCAGATCTAGAATGACTATCTAATTTGACATCTCCACTTACAATGCCAGTTACAATTTTATCAGATACCGAAGAAACCATTTGCTTATAGTTATCAATTAAGCTGCGCGCTAGGTCTTCATCTTGATTCTCGATTACCTGTATTGTACTGGAGAACCTTGATTTAACTTCTTTCTCCATCGCTGTGATTTCATCGGAGAGTTCTCCATAATCAATTGGCGCTTCCTTCATCAGTGTTAAATCAGAAATATTTTTACAATAATCCCCTATCCGCTCAATGTCAACAACCATATCAACAAGAATCAAACCATTTGGGACTTCCCTAGAGTTTGTTTCTAATGAAAAATGGGTAAGCACTTTNCGCCGGACNGTCATTTGATAGTCGTTGATCTTTCTATCTTCCTTTTTTAAAGCCTTGACCTCATCCACGCTATCATTTGAATTAAAACTATCTACAGATTTTATGAAAATATCATTACTAAACTTTAGCATTGAGATGGAATCATCCCAGGCTTGAGAAAGAAGGCTATCCGATTTCCATATTTTTATTATATCATTAAATAAAGACATATATACCTACCTAACTAGTGAAATTAAACTTAGTGGAATTAGAAAAAATACAATTAATATATAAAGTAGTGGATAAATTTTGTTTTGAGTNGCCAAATTAGAAAACCATTCGGCTAGATGAATCGGAATTTCTCTCACTTTTTTAATAGGCCACAATAGGCCAATTCCGATTATATTAAATGTTAAATGACTTAACGCTACGGCCAAAGGAGCAATCGTTCCTGAGACCATACTGGCTAATAATGAAGTGACCGTTGTACCTATATTGGCCCCTAGTGTATATGGAAAAATTTGCCTNAGGTTTAAAATTCCAGCTCCAGCTAGTGGAATGACTAAAGATGTTGTAATAGAACTACTTTGAACTAAGATCGTAATTATAACACCAAAAAACATTGCTCTTAAGGTAGTGCGAAATATATGCGTATCGAAAAAAGCTTGAAGCCTAAACATCACCAATGATTTAATCAGTTTGGTAAGATTACGTAATGAGAAAAATAGAAACGCTAAAGCTGCTACAAGCAATAGTGCGTTCGGTTCAATGATTGACTGTTGTTGAAAAAGATGTTCTATCCACTTTACGGTAGGCTTGGTGATTAATTTGATTGGACTCGTAAAAGTGCCTCCTCCGCTACCCATAAGTATCGAAGATAACGCAATTGCAAACTTGCTAATAATACCAAACATCAGTTCAAGCGGAAAAATAATGATTACTGCAAGAATATTAAAAAAATCATGCACAACGGATGCTGAGAAGGCCCGCTTGAACTCCTCTCTATTAACAATGTGTCCTAATGAAACAATTGTATTAGTAATACTGGTACCAATATTTGCGCCCATTATATAAGGTACTGCCGCTGCGACNGCCAATTTCGGATCACTACCGAATGTTCCAGCGGCAACCATACCTACCACTAAGGAGGTTGTAGTAGAAGAGCTTTGAATTAAGCCGGTCGCTAGTATTCCAATAAAAAGCCCAATGAATGGACTGGCTTGATTTTGAAATAAGCTTTCTGCAAATCCACGGCCTAAACCTTTGAAGGCAGATCCAATCATTCCAATACTAACAAGAAATAAATAAAGGACCGCGAAGACAGCTATGATCCTAATATATAGATAGAATCTATTTTCTGATATCTCTGAAGTGCTATTCAATTATATATAATAATAAATAATGTTATTATNAAATTTAANNTGCCANAAAAATATTTTTCAATCAAAATAATTAATCATCTAAATATTTTTCATAAAGATCATGTATAATTCCATCTGGTAATCCTGACTGCGGTACTATCATTTTTTTACATCCTGACCATTCCATAACTGAATCATATATTTTTCCTGCATGCATAATGACATCTGCCCTATCTGGTCTTAGGCCTAATTGAACAATTCTTTCTTTTATGTTAAGGGGAGCTATGATATTTAATACATCTCTAATTTCAATAATATCTATTTCATTATTATTGTTGATTGTTGACATAGAAAAAATTTTATTAATATTTCCACCGCTTCCTATTGCTTGCAAAGGGCCATCAATTTTTTTTCTATTATCAATAATCCAATTTTTCATTTGTTTCCAATCTAAATTTTTCACCTGATCTCTTAAAATCCGGACAGAGCCAATCGGGAATGATTTTGAATATGTCTTTTGCCTATTGGCTATAAAACTTATTTCTGTGCTCCCGCCTCCCACGTCAATATAAACGTAGTCTTTATCTGGGNTAAGGTGCTGTTCTATATGGTTTGCCATAATAATACGCGCTTCTTCCTTACCAGAAATAATTTCAAGATTGACATTAACAATTTCATTGATCTCATCTACAATTTCTTGCCCATTAGAAGCAGTGCGGAGCGCAGCTGTGGCACATGATTTGAAACTTATAGGATCATAAGCTTGAATCATTAAATAAAACGCATGAATCGTTTTTATTAATTTTTGAATGCTATCATCTGTTAATTTTCCTAATACAAAAGCATCTTCACCTAATCGTAAAGGCATTCGAATAAGCGATTCTTTTATGTACGCAGTAGAAGGTTCTTCAATCACCCTGCAAAACAATAAACGCATTGCGTTACTTCCAATATCAATTGAAGCAAATTTTAGACTACCACCCAGATGATCTTTATTCATTAATTATTCTTAAAGATAGATTTCTTGAAATAAAATGTCATCAAAAAATTATCTATTCATGACCCTTAAAACTATTTAACAATTCATATTGTTCTTGACTGAGATTATTAAACTGAACATTAAATAATGATATATTATAAACAGGGGAATCTTTTGACCACTTCTTAGGTTTAAGATCTTTTCTTCCAGGGTAATCAATTTTTGATAGTACATATCGTATTGCATTCAATCTGGCAATCATTTTATTATCTGAATTAATAATAACCCATGGTGATAATTCAGTTGATGTTCTTGAAAACATTTGCTCCTTATAGTCTGTNAATAGTTGCCAGTTTTTATGCGCCTTCCAATCATTTGAAGAAAGTTTCCAGTATTTTAATTCATGATTTTCCCTGAACTGAAAACGTAGCTTTTGATTTTCTTTAGAAATTGATAAATAAATTTTGATTAAGATGAAGCCTTTGTTAATTAATTTTTTCTCCCATTTATTCACTTTCTTCATAAAATATTTATACTGATTTTCNGTACAGTAGCCCATTGCTGGTTGAATAATAGCGCGCGAGTACCAGCTTCTATCAAAAAAAGTTATGGTTCCTCTTTTGGGTAATCTTTTTTCCCATGTTTTAAACCAATTCTTTTCTTGTTTTTTATTAGGCACTCCTAATTCTACAATCATCGCAGCCTTAGGCATCAAATTCTCAATAAATCTTTTTATGGTAGATCCTTTTCCAGCGGCATCCCTTCCTTCTAATAAAATTGCAACTCTTTGATCAGTTTCGATTGCCCATTCTTGCAATTTGAGTAACTCTATCTGCAATCGACGTTTTTCTTTTCGATATTGAGTATCTTTTAATTCTGAATATTCAGTTCTGTTGTAAATAATCATAATAAATGTATTTTTGTCAAAAGCAACTTAATACAGCTGGATAAAATATTTTTGATGAATAAATCTTTTATTATTTTGATAGATAATTTTATTAAACATGATATCCAATGATCTTAATATATTTGATATATGAAGAATTCATTAAATAAAGCAATTATTATAGCTGCAAAAATACATAAAGGGAAAAAAGGGCGCAATCAAGAACCNGCGATATTGCACCCATTAAGAGTGATGGCTATGATGAAAGATAATCGCTCTAAAACTGTAGCAGTTCTTCATGATGTTGTTGAATCTGGTAAAATTTCAATTGATGAATTATTAGAACATGGATTTGATAAAAAGGTTTGCAATGCTATCGATCTTCTTTCAAGAAAAAAGAATCAAAAATATTTAAAATATATAGAACGTTTAGAAGGTAATAAAATTGCAAAAACTGTAAAACTCGCAGACCTAATTGATAATTATTTGAAAAGAAAGCAATACAAAAAGCCTTCAAAGGTTGATTTGCGAAAAATTAAAAAATATAAAAAAGCCTATAAAATATTAACGGGTGAAAAACTAAAAGTAATTTGATTACTTATTTAACATATCCATCATTTGAATAGTTAATTTTTCCCATGTGAATCTTTCTGATACTCGCTTCATACCTTTATTTACTAAGCTTTTCCTGTAATTTTCATTTGAAAACATCTTCTTTATCNCTAATGCGATATCAGATGGGCTATCGGATGGCACTAATAATCCATTAACTCCATCTTCAACTGCATCTGGGATGCCGCCTTCATAACTTCCAATGACTGGACAACCGCAGGCATTGGCTTCTAAAAATGTAATTCCAAATCCTTCACTGTCACCAGTTTTGTGCAAAGTTCTGCTTGCCATAACATAAACCTTGCTAGCAGAATAAATTTTCTTTAAATCTGTATCCGGAATAAAATCAATGAATGTAACATGCTGCTCTATAGAAAGTTCTTTGGCTAAATTTTTTAATGAGTTGAGGTAAGGGTCATTTTTCCGATGAGGACCTGCTATNGCATAGTGCGTTTTAGGAAATTCAGATAAAATATCAGGCANAGCCCTAATCACATCATCATGAGCCTTTCTCTTTATGATTCTNGCNAAGGTTAGAACTAAATCTGAATCTGGTGGAATATTGTACTTTTCAAAAAAATTACTATCAACGCTGCATTGATAAAATCTATCTATATCTACTCCATTTGGTAAAAACCTAACGTGGTTTGTATTGATATTTTGTAATCTATTTTTAATCTCATCTCTAGTAAATCGACTTACTGATAATACAAGATCAGATGATGAAACAACTTTACTGATTGACCTTAATTCTCTAGATGACTTTAAGCGAGTTATCTCAAGACCATGTGCAACTACAATCATTTTGCTTTTTGGATAATACNTTTTAATAAANTTAAAGGGTTTGGCCATACCCCAGGTAGTTGTAATAAAAATTGTATCTGGATCTTTTTTTAAAATTTTCCACATATAATAACCNGNATAAAAACGATGAAATTCATGCCAATTNCTTCCGTACATCGGTTTGCATGTAAATTGCTCATTGTTATGAATATTCAGGTTTCTATCTTTACGATGCGTAACATAAACTGACGTTTTATATCCAATCTTTGGGAGTA
>PBCB01000043.1 GCA_002717765.1 Fidelibacterota bacterium
CCGATGTTTGTCGAGGGGTTTATTGAGAGACAACTGGTATCGTTGTCGTGTGACTCGGGTGAGACTCGAACTCACGGCCAATGGCTTAAAAGGCCACTGCTCTACCAACTGAGCTACCGAGTCAATAAAAAAAGTATAAAATTGAAGACTTAAATTACATACGATTCAATAATTGCTAAAGTGATTAATAATTAATAAGAAAAATTATTTATTTAGTTTACTTAAATAATAATTATCAAAAGTAGATAACAGACTTTCCCTTGTTGAGTATGGTCCTGGGGTATATTTTTTTGATTTTATTCCTAATTGAGATAATTCTGAGATCTCCCAATCCTGTTTATTAGTATTATCCCAAAATTCGATCGCATCACTGTAATTACGCTTTGGACTATTTTTTTGCAAGAACAACCATGAGCATGTGACTTTACATTTACTAGGAGAGAGTGGTACAACAATATGGTACATTACATAGTCTGGGTGAAGACTAATCAACATATTTGGGAATAAAGAGTAATAATATACACGATTTAGATTTTGTTTTGTGACCCCAGGTATTGGTTGCGAAGATAGTTTACCACTTTTTGTTATGCTTTTTTTATCTTCATTAAGGGTCATAAATCCACCAAGAAATGGCCCTTCATAGAGATCATTTTCTCCACTAGTAAAATGGTGAATTTTTGCTAATTCTGGATGGATAGTTGGACAGTGATAGCACTCATTATAATTTTGGATAACCAATTTCCAATTAGCTTTTATAGTATAATCTTTTTGTTTTATTGTTTTTAGTTCAGAGAGTTGCCAATCATTAAATTTATTTTTTAATGGTTTAAAAAAATTTTGAAAATTTTCCGGATTATCTGATAAGCATATAAAAATAAAACCATTCCAGTCTTTAGTTAGTATTTTGTTTAATGGATAATCCTTTTTATTAAAATCATCAACATCATCCATGTTTGGTGCGCCTACTAAATTTCCATCTAAGTTATATGTCCAGCCATGATATTTACATTGTATTGTTTTAGAAAGATTCCCTTTTTGATTTATACAAATTCTAGTACCGCGATGTCGACAAACATTGAAAAATCCTTTTAATTGATTTTTTTCATTTCTAATGATAATTACACTTTCGTTACCTATTTCAAATGTTATATAGTTCCCTTTATTTTTTATATCATTTGAACGGCCAACACAAAACCAGTTTTCATAAAAAATATTTTTTAGTTCTTGATCAAATATATTTTTATTGGAATAGTATTTACCATTTAGAGTTTTTGCACCATTTATAAGTGTAGTAGCAGTTTTGTGGTATTTTTTTACCATTGATTTAATATATTTTTTGCTGCATTATACCCATTAGTCCCATGTAATCCTCCTCCAGGATGTGTTCCTGGACCACAAATAAAAAGATTTTCAATAGGTGTATTGTATTGAGCTGAGCTAATTGTGGGACGCATAAACATAAATTGATCTAGTGTCATTTCACCATGATTTATATTTCCTTCATTTAGACAAAACTCTTTTTCTATATCCAAAGGAGATAAAATTATTGATGATTCAATCAAAGATGAAAAATTTGGGATAATACGTTCTATAACTTTAATGACATTTTTTTCTAATAGATTATTGGATTTATTATCCCAAATTTTATTGCGTAGATGGTATGGTGCATACTGTACTGTCGCAGATAAAACATGTTTACCTGATTTAGAAAAATCAGGGTCAATCGCACTTGGAATATTAAACTCTACGTAAGGGTTCTCTGATATTTTTCCATACTTAACTCCATCAGAAGCACGCTCTAATGATTCTAATGTAGAACAGATTGAGAAATTGCTCCCCATCTGATTTGGATCTATTCCTTTAATATTAGGGATGCTTTTAATTGCAAAATGAATTCGAGCAGTACTACCTCTATATTTGATATTTTGTAACTGATTTAGAAAATTAGGGTCAAGGTTTGATGCGCCTACAAGATTAATGAATGTATTATTGGGGTCAAGACCTGAAATTATTTTTTCTGTTTTTATAATGTCTCCATTATCAAGAACCACACCCTCACAACTTTTTTGGTTTAATTTAATAGATTTTACTTTTGAATTAGTTCGAATTTCTACTCCATAAGATATTGCAATATTTTTTAATGTATTAGCAAGCTCAACAGTACCTCCTTTAATAGAAAATGAATTGTGGAATACATTATTAGAATAAAGGTGTTGATGCAATAAATTATATCCTGTTCCTGCAGAATAAGGGCCAAATGACAGATGATGTATTCCAGCTGAGGATATTGAACTACGCAACAATTCATTTTCAAACCATTCATCCACTAGTTCGTTCATCATCATTGGTGCAACTCTTAATAAATCTACTATTCCTCTAGAACCTTGTTTCAAAAAGGGATTTATCATTGGTTTCAGTGATAGAATATCTGAAAAGTTTAGATTTGGTAATTTAGGTGGATTAATTGAATATAATTTTTCTAAAAATTTGGTTATTTTATTTATATAAACGACAAAATTTTCCCATTTAGTAGAATCTTTTTTCGATAATTTGGAAATAGAATCTGCTGTTATTAAGGAGTCTTTATTGAAAAAAATATGTTTTCCATTTTCTCCCAATGCAATCCGGACCACATTAGGTTTGATGAATTTTAAACCATTATTTTCAAGCTCAAGTTCTTTTAATACTCTAGGGTCTATCCATTTTATACTATCATAAATCATATTACATTTATATCCATCACCAAATTCTAAGCTAGAGGACAATCCACCTATTTCATTTCTTGCTTCTAATAGTAGAACTTTTTTTCCTTTTTTGCCTAACATCGTAGCAGCAACTAGGCTATTTATCCCACTTCCAATTACAATTGAATTATAATTTGTCATTACAAAATACCTAGAATCTTTTTTGCCGCCATTTCACCAGGAGACCCTGTTATCCCACCACCAGGATGGGTACCCGATCCACATTGATAATAGTTTCTTATTGGCGTTGTATAGTCTGCCCAACGTACTGCTGGGCGCAAAGAGAAAAGCTGCTGTATTGTTAATTCTCCATGAAAAATATTTCCCTCAGTAAGACCAAAAGTAGATTCTAAATCAGATGGTGTCAAGATCTGTCTATGTAGTATAATATCTTTTATATTAGGTGCATATTGAGCTAATGTATCAACCACAGCGTCTCCAAAAGCTTCCCGCTTTTGGTCATTCCAACCACCATTAATGTTATAAGGAGCATATTGGACAAAACAAGACATTACATGTTTCCCAGGAGGGGCCATTTCAGGGTCTAACACGGAAGGAAGAATTATATCCATAAAAGGTTTTTTAGAAAAATTCCCATACTTAGCATCATCATAAGCATTTTCTAAATGATCATAGCTAGGGCTTATTGATATTGCACCGCGGAGGTGATGTCCTTCACCAGGTAAACAAGTGAAATCAGGAAGCCCATCTAATGCAAGGTTAACTTTTCCTGATGAACCTCTGATACGAAAGTTTTTAATATCTCTAACAAATTCATTCGGCAATTCATTCTCGTTCACTAAGTTCAAGAATGATTGTTTTGGGTCTAAACCTGAGACTACTATATCAGAATGGAATTCATCTCCATTGTCTAGTGCCACACCAACTGCTTTATTATTTTTAATTATTACATTACTGACAGCAGCTTCTGTTTTGATTTCGGCACCAAAATGCTGAGCGGATCTAGCAATAGCCATACTTACTTCGCCAGTACCACCTTTTTGAAAACCCCAAGCGCGAAAAGCACCATCAATATCTCCCATATAATGATGGAGCATAACATATGCAGATCCTGGAGACCGAGGCCCCATAAAAGTGCCGATAATACCACTCGCAGACATGGTTGCTTTTAATGGCTCAAACTCAAACCATTCATCTAAAAAATCTGCTGAACTCATTGTCATAAGTTTTGTTAAATACTCAAACTGTTCTGAGCTTAAAGTTTTTACATGATCTAATAACTTTTTTGTATTAAACAAGTCAGAAATAGAAGGCCTAATGGCGTTAGGTGCTATTGTCTCAAGTATAGGCCTAACAGCCATACCAATTTGACCCATAAGAGGACCAAATCTTGTATATGCTTCTGCATCACGTAATGAATGTCTTGCTATCTCACGATAAGTTTGATCACTATCTGCAGTTCGGATTAAATAGTCATCTTCTAATGGTGTAAATGTGCTTTCTAATGGAAGGATCTCTAGCCCGAATTTTGGTAACTTAAGTTCTCGAATCACGTTTGCCTTCATTAAACTTACAACATATGAGCAAACTGAAAATTTAAATCCCGGGAAAACCTCTTCAGTTACTGCTGCGCCTCCAAGAATATATCTTTTTTCTAATACTAAAACTTTTTTGCCAGCTCGCCCTAGATATGCTGCCATTGTTAAACCATTATGGCCACCACCAATTACAATTGCATCATATTTTTTCATACTGGGCATGAACGCTTTCTTTCAGGATTGAAAAAAGGTGTCTTAACAACTTCTGCCTTAGTTGTTTTCTTGAAATGTTCTACCTTTATTTCAAACTCTAATTCGGTTCCATTTTGTGAGTAGTCGCTTTTTAAATGGGCTAATGCTATATATCTTTTTAAGATAGGTGACCAAGTCCCACTGGTTGCATATCCGACTTGATTTCTATTATAATATATAGGAGTACTGGTACGCCATGCGGTAGAGGGTAATCCCGGGGCCAGACCAGCATTACGATAATGATTTTCAAGCTCAGACCATTCAATTTCAATACCAACAAATTCCCACTCAGGACCGCGGTCAAATTCTTTTTCCAATGCAATTTTTCCTATAAAATCATTTTTTTTCAATTTAACTGCCCAACCTAAACCTAGTTCAAATGGAGAAGATTTTCGCGATTCAATTATAGCATGGCGAGAAGAAATATAGTCTACATCAAGTAGTATTAATCCTGCTTCTATTCTTGCAATATCTAAAGCATGAAGACCTGTAGGTGTTATTCCATAAGAGGCACCTTTTTTTAATAAAAGATCCCAAATCAATAAAGCATTCTCAGAGTCCATCCATATTTCGTAACCAAGGTCACCAGTATAGCCTGTGCGAGATATAGATACTGGAATACCATTAAAACTTGTGTTAATCATCCAAAAAAACTTCAGTTCATTAAGTGAGGCTTCTGAAATAGAATTTAAAATTTCTCTAGAGTTTGGTCCTTGAAGTGCAAGTGCGGCTGTTGTTTCTGAATCATCTTTTATTTTAACATTTAAACCTGAAGCTATATGTAAAATCCAATCTAGGTTAGGTTCTGCACTTGTAATTCTAAATTTATTTTCTGATAGTCTTTGGATAGTTCCATCATCTATAACTTTCCCATTCTCGTCACACCAGGGTGTATACATAACCTGTCCAATTTTGCATATTTTTATATTTCTTGTAACTAGTCTATCCAAAAGAGCTAAAGCATCTTTACCTTCAATCAGATATTTTTTTAAAGGAGAAATATCTAATAATGCAGCTTTAGTGCGAATAGCAAAATATTCATTATCATGTGTTAGTTCATAGTTTGTAGCTGATAAATATCCAGACCATCTTCTCCATTCTTGAGATTCATTTAATTTTGATGTTCGATCAAAAAATGGTGAAAGTTTGAGATTGGTATTTGCTGTAAACTTATTATGCTCAGCCATTAATTTGTCCTTAAAAATGGACGTGTTAAGCATGTTGGTCCCCCTGCACCCTTGATTGAAATTTCAGAGCCGTCATATGTATATACTTCTACACCTTTTTTTTCTAGTAATTGTTTTGTCACTGGATTACCACTTATCATGATTACTTTTTTTTGAGATACGGCCAATACATTGCATCCCATTGATTCATATTCATCATCTGGGACATTGATTAGCTCTATATTTCGATTAAGAAGGTATTTTATAAATGATACTGGAAGCAATCTAGAATATACTAGATAGAGATTATGATCAATTGGACTAAGATTACTCATCAAGTGTAAACAGTCTTCAGGTCCATTCCAGTGTGGAATTGGAACACTGATAATATCTTTAATTTGATTCGATAATAACTTTTTTAATTGTTTTATACCTTCACTATTTGTCCGATAACCTTCTCCAACAGCAATAGTATTTTCATCAATCCATACAATATCTCCACCTTCAATGGTTCCAGGTGCTTTTATTTTTCCAAGTATTGGGATATTGATAGATTTAAAATAATTTTTCACGCTTTTTATTTCTGATATTCTATTTTTTTTCCCCATATTGCATAGTATAACGCCCTTATTTGTGATGATACATGAATCATGAGTATATATAGAATCAAGAGAGGTGGAATCATCTTTCGATAAATAATGTAATTCAATATTAAATGATTTTAATAGGTTAATGAATTTTTCATAATCCTTAATCGCTTTATTAAAATCTGGAGCTTTAGAATAATTAAGACCTAGATATTGGTTGTTTATTGTATTTTGACTTATAAAAGCATTTTTTGGGTGTTTTAATAATATTTTTTTTATTGGATCAACCATGCTGTGGTTATTAGTTGGACTGTTTACTTGATCAGTAAAAAATGTATTTTCTACCATGGTAGTGTATCCATATCAACATTTCCACCAGTAAGAATTAAGCCAATTCGCTTATTATAAAATTTCTTTTTATTTGAAAGTATAGCTGCCAATACTATTGAGCAGGAAGGCTCAATAATAATTTTCATCCTTTGCCATATCATTTTCATTGATTGAATTATCATTTCTTCTGATACTAGTATAATTTCATCAACATGTTTTAGAATAATTGGAAAAGTAATTGTACCTACTTGTGCTCTTAATCCATCTGCAATAGTATCAGTTGTTTTATTGGGTATTATTTTTTTGCTCTTAATTGATTGGTAAGTATCATCTGCATTTTTTGGTTCTGCGCCATATACTTTTATATTAGTGTTAATAGTTTTTGCCGTTAATAAAGTACCAGCTAGTAAACCACCACCGCTTACTGGAGCAATGATAATATCAAGGTCGGGAATTTTTTCTAATAGTTCTTTAGCAGCTGTTCCTTGTCCAGCAATAATATTTTTATCATTGTAGGGGTGTACAACCGTATAGCCAGTCTCTTTGACCATTTTATTTAAAGTATTTTCTCTAGCTTTAATATTTGGCTCACAGAATATGATTTCGCCTCCATATCTTTCTACGTTATCTACTTTAACTTTTGGAGTATTATCAGGCATGATAACTTTAACACTCGTGTCAAGTTTTTTTGCCGCTGATGCAAGAGCTGCGCCATGATTTCCTGATGAGGTTGTGATAACACCATTTTCTAATTGTTCTTTGGATAGCTGAAGAATTTTGTTGGTTGCTCCTCTAATTTTAAATGAGCCAGTTTTTTGAAAATTATCGCATTTAAAAAATATGCTAGATTTTGTCTCTTCATTTATATTCTCGCATGTGAAAACTGGCGTATTATGAATAAAATTTGAAATTCTATCATGGGCAGATTTAATGTGATTAAAGTTTACCATAACAAGAAGTTAATATTAAAAAATACCGTATGTCTTAAATTTTAGAGGTCTATAAAAAATATCAAAAGTGAAAGAACTAGCTATGAAAGAAAATAAATCGATACATATGAGTAGTAAAGAATTCAGAGAATATGGATATTCTGTTATTGATTGGATAGCAGACTATTATGATGGGATTGAAAAATACCCAGTGAAATCTCAGGTTTCTCCTGGTGACATAAGATCTAGCCTAAAAAAAAATCCCCCCAAATCTGGGGAGTCTATGGAAAACATATTAAAAGATATTGACAGATTGATAATGCCTGGAATAACACATTGGCAGTCTCCTATGTTTTTTGGGTATTTTCCTACAAATACAAGTGGACCTTCAATTTTGGCGGATCTTATCTCAAGTGGACTTGGTGTTAATGGTATGTTATGGGAAACTAGTCCATCATGCACTGAATTAGAAATTCATGTACTTGATTGGCTTGCTGATATGCTGAACCTTCCAAATGATTTTAAATCTGTTAATAATGGTGGAGGAGTAATCCAAGACACTGCCTCTAGTGCATCTTTGTGTGCTATGATTGCAGCGAGAGAGAGGAAAAACAGAGGTAAATCAAACTTATATGGTTTAAAAGATAATCTTGTAGTTTATGTTTCTTCAGAAACTCATTCTTCCATCGAAAAAGCAGCTATGATTTCTGGAATTGGATCACAAAATGTAAGATTTATTGAAGTAAATGAAGATTTTTCCATGAATGTTAACAGCTTGAAAAAACAAATCAAAAAAGATATTGGGAATGGTAGTATCCCATTTTTTATTTGCGCTTCTATAGGTACAACATCAAGTACTGGAATAGACTCTATAAAAGAAATAGGTAAAATCTGTAATCAATATGATTTATGGATGCATGTTGATGCTGCAATGGCAGGCACTGCTTCGCTCTGCCCAGAGTATCAGTATATTCAAGATGGACTGAACTACGCTGATAGTTATTTATTTAACCCGCATAAATGGATGTTGACCAACTTTGATTGTTCTTGTTTATTCATTAAAAACCAAAAGGCATTAACTAGCGCTTTAGAAATCATGCCTGAATATCTTAAGACAGAGCACTCTAACACTGATAAGGTTACTGATTACCGTGATTGGCAAATTCCTCTTGGAAGAAGATTTAGGGCTCTTAAATTATGGTCAGTAATACGATATTATGGAACTAGTGGATTACAAAATTATATCCGAAACCATATTGAATTAGCACAACAATTTTTTTCATGGGTTAAAAATGATAATAGATTTGAAATAATGGCACCAGCTCCGTTAAACCTAGTTTGTTTCAGAGTAAAAGGCGATGACGATTTAAATCAGGCATTACTAAAATATATAAATGATTCTGGTGAGATATTGATTACACACACAAAGCTCAATAATAGATATACTCTTAGATTTTGTGTAGGGCAAACCCATACAAATATGAGTCACATCAAATTAGCATGGGACTTAATTAGAAATGGTTTAGATAAAGTTATGAAATAAGCTATTAATCATTCTTTTATATTTCCTTCAACGCATATAGTTTTAAAACCGCCTCTAATATTATATATAGAAGTAATCTGTATTTTTTTTGTTTCTAAGATGGAACTAAGGTCATTATATATACGTTTTGTAACAGCCTCTTGATATATACCCACATTTCGAAAACTAATGAAATAATATTTCAAAGATTTAAGCTCAACACATTTCCCGCCAGTAGGAAAGTATTCAATTTTAATTTTTGCTAAATCTGGAAGTCCACTAAATGGACAAACTGCACTAAACTCATTTGTTTCAGTTTTTATGTACTGATTAGGAGAATCAAAATCGAATGTCTCAAGATAATTTGGATCGATTTTTGATTCATCTTCAAAATTGAAAATTTCCCCTTCAGCTTTTATCATGCTATTCTCCTTTGTAAATACAGCCAGTTGAGTCTGTTTCTTTGATTTCTATTTCATAAATATTTGGTAACGATGGTTTAAGCTTATTCCAGATCCAAATACATATATTTTCACTAGTAGGGTTATTAAGATTCTCAATATCATTTAAGTATGTGTGATCAAGAATTTCTTTAATCGGATGGAAAGCATCATCTATCTCTTGAAAATCAATTACAAATCCCGTGTGTTTATCTATTTTTTGTTTTACACTTATTTTAATTTTAAATGAATGCCCATGTAGATTGTAGCAAGGATGAGTTTTAGGTACATTTGGCAATGACCTAGCCGACTCAATATTAAATTTTTTATATACTAACATTATCTAATTTAAGGAAAGCCCAGTATTTTATGAGTTTGTAAGCTAAGCTTCCAATTGGGATTATCATTGATAAATTCTTTCGAAATTTTTTCATTTTTATTATAGTTATTCCCATCCATTGGCTGAATATAATAGTGATCAAAGTCGTATTTTTCAAAAGTTTTTGGATCAAAATTTGGTTGAGGATAAACAAATTTTAATTCATCCCCAAACTTTAATAATAGTTCTGTATTCTTTTTGGGGCTAACACAAATCCAATCAATATTTTCAGGAGGTAGGTATGTTCCGTTGGTCTCTATCGCAATTTCAAAACCACTTTCATGCATTTCATCTACAAGGTTCTGGTCAAGTTGAAGAAGTGGTTCTCCACCAGTGCAGACAATAAAAGGATTTTCTGAATAATTTTCTGGCCAGAGCTTTTGCATAATATTTACTATTTCTTTTTTAGTGTATTGCCCACCATTAATTCCATCAGTACCGACAAAGTCAGTGTCACACCAGTTGCATATTGCCCTGTACCTATGCTTTTCCAATCCACTCCAAAGATTGCATCCACTAAACCGAATGAAAATTGAATCTCGTCCTGTGTGATATCCTTCGCCTTGTTTTGTCAAAAATATTTCTTTTACATTATACATCTTTTTACTGGTAAGCTATTGGATCTTTTAACCCAGCATCTTCAAACCCTTTATGTCTTAGGATACATGCATCACAAAACCCACACGGACCACCATTTTTATTTGGTTCATAGCATGATGATGTCATACTATAGTCAACCTTTAGCGATATCCCTTTTTTAATTATTTCAGATTTAGAAAGATTAATTAATGGAGTATGAATTTTATACGAACCTTTATTTTGCACACCTTCTTTTGTCGCGAGATTAGCTAGTTTTTCAAACTCAGAAATAAAAACAGGTCTGCAGTCAGGATATCCGCTGTAGTCAATGGCATTTACTCCGATAAATATATCAAATGAATTAACAGTTTCTGCTTTTGCTAATGCAATAGATAAAAAAACTGTATTTCTCGCAGGAACATATGTCATTGGAATATCATTCATTTCTGAAATTTTTCTATTCCGAGGAACTTTGATTTTCTGCGAGGTTAATGCAGAACCACCAAATTGTGCTAGGTCAATATCGATAATGGAGTGATCATCTATATTATAATGGCTAGCTATTTTTTTTGATGCTTCTAATTCAAATATATGGTTTTGACCATAGTTAACAGTTAAACCAATTAATTCAAAACCTTGATCTTTTGCAATAGCAGTGCAGGTTGTAGAGTCTAATCCTCCTGATAATAATATAATTGCTTTTTTTTTCATGCGATATTATTGGGCACAAAATTATTGTATATAAATGATTAATAATTAATCTTTTTGTGACAATATAAGTTTATTGTTCTTCAAAATATTAGGATTAATTAGATTAAATTAAGGCAGAAAAAATTAGTTTTATATTTATGGTAGGAGAACACAATGCTTAAAAGAAATAATTCACAATCTATTTTTGATAGAGCAATGTCCGTGATTGCTAAGGGGGTTAGTTCAAATTTTAGATATTGGGGACCAAAATCTACACCAGTGATAAGCCATGCAAAAGGTGCATATATTACAGATGCTGATAAAAATACTTTTATTGATTACCGATTAGGATGGGGACCAATAATCCTAGGGCATGCAGATGACAGGATTAATAATGCTGTATCTGAATCTATAAAGAATGGAATCACATTTGCTGCAACAACTGAGCTTGAAACTGAAGTAGCCGAAAAAATGGCATCCATGATTCCAGGCATGGAAATGTTACGTTTTACGAACACTGGCACAGAAGCAACTATGCATGCTCTTCGAGTAGCTAGAGGATATACCGGTCGCGAAAAGTTTATAAAATTTGAAGGCCAATATCATGGAGCACATGATTATGTACTTTTTAGCACAGCAAGTTCTCCGTTATCTGGAATGGGTTCGAGAACTTCACCTATACCTGTTCAAGTTGGGTCTGGCATACCTAATAAAATTCGTGATTATGTGTTTTCAGTTCCGTTTAATGATTTTGAAGCAATCGAAAATGTGGTAAAAGATCATTATGGAGAGATTGCAGCCATGATGATAGAGCCATGTTTAGGAAATATAGCAGGTCTGGAACCTTCCGAGGGATACCTCGCTCACTTACGAAAGTTATGTGATGAATATGGTGTAGTTATGATTTTTGATGAGGTTAAAACAGGTTTTCGCTTGGCGAATGGTGGAGCTAGGGAAGAATACAATATTATTCCTGATATTTCAACTTATGCAAAAAGTTTAGGAAATGGTTTCCCTGTTGCTGCATTCGGAGGGAAAAAAGATGTTATGAGTGTAATTGGTGGAGGAAGTGTTACGCATGCAGGAACGTTTAGTGCAAATGGATGTAGTATGGCAGCAGCAAAAGCCGTTTTAGATGTTCTATCATCATCTCCGGTATTGGAGGGAATTAAAAATAGAGGACAAAAATTAAAAGATGGAATGCACCAAGTTCTTAATGATAGTGACCTTAGTCACCAAATGACAGGGCATCCCAGCATGCAGGGATTCATTCTTACCAATCATCCAGTTAATGAAGTAAGAGACTTAGTTCATCATGATGAAGAAATGTATGATAAAATTATGACTCACTTATATAACAATGGTGTCTGGCCTGAAAATGATGCAAGAGAGCCATGGTTTTTATGTGAATCTCATACAGAGGAAATTATTGATGAAACATTAAATAAATTTGAAGACGCAGTCAAATCAGCGAAAGATTAATGAAAAAAAAACCTTTATGGACTGACCAGTTCTCAAGGCCCAATAATCTCATTACTTCTGATAGTCCTAATTCTAAGACAGATGTTTTAATTATTGGCAGTGGCTATACTGGTTTATGCGCGGCCAGAATATTAAAACAAAATGGAGCTGATGTTATTGTAGTAGATAGAAATACTATAGGTTGGGGTGCAAGCTCTCGAAATGGAGGTATGGCAACACCAGGTTTAAAGCAGGGTATACAAAAGATATATAAAATGTATGGATCTACACTCGCGCATGAATTCTGGAAAGCTTCTGTAGATGCGATTGATTTAATTGATGAAATTGTAGAAGAGCACTCTATTGATTGTGAGTGGAAAAGAAATGGTCATGCCTCTTTAGCTACAAAACCATCACATGCTCCAAGACTGAAACAATATGGACTTTGGTTGGAAAAAGAATTTGGTCATTCTCAGAAATATGTCCCAAAAAATCAGATACGTGATGAGATTGGATCGAATGCTTATTATGGAGCTCTAACTGATGAAATTAGTGGAGGTTTACATCCCTCAAAATATGTATTTGGGCTAGCAATGGCTGTCAGTAGCCTAGGGGCTCAATTATGTGAAAATACTGATGTAATAAAAATAGAAAAAAATAATTCTAATAATTATAAAGTGATTACCTCACAAGGTGATATAAATACAAAAAAAATTATAATTGCAACTAATGGATATACAGATAGATTGATCCCTGAATTAAAACCTCTAATTTTTCCAGTAGGAAGTTATATTGTTGTAACAGAACCACTATCAAAAGACCTACAGACTATTATAAGTCCGAAAAAGCGGATGTTTTATGACTCAAAATGGTTTCTAAATTATTTTAGGTTAACACATGATGGCAGAATCTTATGGGGTGGGCGTAATGATTTAAGCACAGATTTAGATTTAGATGACAATGCTAATCGTTTATCAAAAGAGCTTTATACAATATTCCCGGACATTAAAGATATTCCTATTACACATACATGGACAGGAAAGCTTGGTATTACCTTTGATCTGATGCCACACATAGGTAAAGTAAATGGTATTTATTATGCATTTGGATATGGTGGTCACGGTCTATCTATAGCAACATATTTGGGTACCGAAATAGGTTTATTGTTATCAGGTAAGAAAGACCGGAGTCCATTTATGGAGATACCGCATCAGACTATGTTTTTCTATAAAAATAGGCCGTGGTTTATACCTTTCGCTGCAAGATATTTTCGGTTTCTAGATTGGGTTTCTTAAGCGAATGGCTTCAATTTCAAATATAGATTATTTAATTATCATTTTTTATATGATGGGCATGGTTGGTGTAGGTTTTTGGTTTTCAAGACGCCATGGAGATTTTGAAGATTTTTTTCTAGCTGGTAGATCATTGACAACCCCTCTTTTAATTACTACTCTAATTTCTACCTACTATGGATTAGATGTATTATTTGGTGATTCACAGTTAGCATTTACAGATGGAGTTGTAGCTTGGTTTGGTTATGCGAGACCAACGTATGCTTTTTTTCTGATAGCTGCGTTTTTATTAGCGCAGAGATTAAGGAATGAGAATTTTTTAAGTCTTCCAGATATTCTAGACAGATACTATGGGAAAGAAACGCGTTATATTGGAGCCACCGCTTCTTTTATTTATTCACTACCATCTTTGTCCTTGTATGCTTTTGGGATGCTTGGAGAGGTAATTATGGGATGGCCTCCGGTCATTGGGATGGCTGTTATCGGAGGGGTTGGATTAGTATATACCCTTACAGGAGGGTTTTGGGCTGTAGCTTTAACAGATTCGATTCAGTTTTTAGTTATGTGTTTGATTATAGCTTTAGCGGTTCCTTTTGCTTTTAATCTTGTCGGAGGTTTTGATCAGATGATTAAAATATTACCGGAATATTATTTTGAAACTATGGGTGATTTATCTATTTGGCTTATAATTATTTACGCATCGACAGGCCTGACGATATTAGTTGAGCCAACATTTTACCAAAGAATTTTTGCAGCCAAATCATATAAAAATGTGAGGAATGCACTTATTGCTGGAATTTTTATTTGGGGTTCATATGACTGGATTGTTACAATCCTAGCGATGGCAGCAAAAGTAGGTGTTTTACAAGGAGTGATTACTGTGGATGTTGATTCTAATGCAGCTTTATTAACAATCATGGTTGCTGCGCTACCTGTAGGTGTCTTAGGATTATTTTTAGCGGGTGTAATTGCCACAGAAATGTCTACTTTAGATTCATACTGTCTGGTTGCTGGTGGGAATATTTCATATGATATATATAAACCAGCATTTAAACCTAATGCTTCAGATATAGAATTGATTAAAACAACTAGGCTAGGTATCGGTGTTTCTTGGGTCTTGGGGTTTTTAATGGCAATAGCCTTTGAACAAATGTTAGGCTTGTGGGTACTTTTAGCATCTGTATTAATATCAAGTGTTATGGCACCTATTCTTCTTGGTCTTTATTATCCTACATTAAGGAAAAAATTAGCAGGAATATTAAGTTCTGGTTTTGGTTTATTGTCAACATTAATATTAAATATATATATTATGGTTCAGGGCACTTTTGATATTGCAGAAGAGACATATATTTTACATTTTGGCGGATTGGAGATTATGCAGGAATATGTAATGTATTTCACAGTGCCTTTTTCTTTTTTTGGTTTTTGGTTGGGGATATTAATTGAAAAAGATAAGAGTAAATAGATGAGTGGTTGGGAAATTTTTACATGGCTTTGCACTTTAATCCTTGGTTTAGGTTCTATTGTTGTATTTATTTTATTTTTATTTGATCTTCCTTCACTTCTTAGTAATGAGCAAAAGAATAATAATGAAATATAAAAACTATATTAATGGTAACTGGCAGGATGCAAATTCAGGTAAAAAATTCGCAGTAGAGAATCCGTTTAATCAAGAAATTATTGCACATGTACCAGACAGTAATAAAGATGATATTAATATGGCTGTATCTGCTGCAAAGACCGCATACTTAGATTGGCGAATAATGAGTGCAGGGGAAAGAAGGGACTTGATGCGAGAGTTGGCTAATAAATCTCGCGAAAATGCTAAAGATTTAGCTAAAACAATTTCAATGGAAATGGGAAAGCCTTTTGCTGAAGCATTAGATGAAATTGATACTGTTGCTGATTTTTTAGAATATTATGGAGAATTAGCGAGGGATGAAGTTGGAAGAATAGTCGCGCCTGTTGATGCGAATACAATGTCTCTGGTTCGATATGAGTCAACAGGAGTGATTGGATGTATCATTCCTTGGAATTACCCTTTAGCTCTTATGGGGTGGAAATTAGCACCTGCTTTAGCAGCTGGAAATACAGTAGTTGTGAAACCTTCAGAGATTACACCACTATCTGTTCTGCATTGGTGTAATATAATTGAATCCATACTGCCGCCTGGTACAATTAATGTAGTTACTGGGTATGGCCAATCTGCTGGAGAGCCGCTTGTTACACATTTGGATGTCCCAGTGATTACCTTCACTGGATCAGTTGCAACAGGTAAAAAGATTGCTAGTCTCGCGGCTGATAATCTAAAGAAAGTATCTCTAGAATTAGGAGGTAAGGATCCAATGATTATTTGCGATGATGCAGATATTGAAATTGCAGCTCAAGGTGCTTCTTGGGGAGGCTTTGTAAATGCTGGTCAAGTATGTACTAGTATTGAACGCGTATATGTTTTTGAAAGCGTTTTAGATCAGTTTACAGAAGCAATTATAGAAGAAGCAAAAACAATAGTCCTCGGAGACCCTTTTGCTCATAATACTGATATTGGACCAATGGCGTCAAAACTTCAACAAGAAAAAGCTATACAAAAAGTTGGGCAAGCAGTTAAAGAAGGTGCTCGATTATTGACTGGAGGTAACGTGCCAAAGGATTTCGAAAAAGGATATTTTTATCAGCCAACTGTATTAGATAATATTAAACCTAATATGGAAATAGTAACTGAAGAGGCTTTTAGCCCTGTATTACCAATTCAAAAAGTTTCATCAATAGAAGAAGCTATTGAACAGTCAAATGACTCAATTTATGGATTGGGGTGCTCTATTTTTACGAAAGATATTGATAGAGCATTAACTGCTGCAGATGATATTAAATCTGGTACTGTATGTATTAATAGTCCTTTGATGGAAAATATTGCTGCGCCCTTTGGCGGTATGAAACAATCGGGTATTGGTAGAGAACATGGTAAAGAAGCATTGGATGAATTTAGAGAAGCAAAACATATATTTATAGATTATAAGCAAGAATCAAAAGATTGGTGGTTTGTAAAAAAGGATGACTAGTAGTAAAAAGATAAGAGAAAAGCAAAAAAAGTATATTTTTGATGCAGTAAAAAATTATTATGAGGAACCTATTGTTGTATCTGAAGCAAAAGGTTCTATAGTAAAAGACCTTGATGGAAAATCTTATTTAGATTTTTTTGGAGGTATACTTACTGTATCAATTGGGCACGCAAATAAAGAAGTTAATACTGCAGTAAAAGCACAAATTAACGATCTAACACATATTTCTTCTTTATATCCATCAATTCCTGTTGTCGAGCTTGCAGAAAGGTTAGTAAAAATTGCACCTCAAAATTTAAACAAAGTCTTTTTAAATGCTACTGGTACAGAAGCTGATGAAACAGCTGTAATGCTTGCACAGCTTTATACTGGGAGCTCTGAAATTATTGCACTAAGACATGGATACTCTGGTAGGTCCATGCTCGCACAGTCTTTAACTGCGCATGCTCCATGGAGAGCCATACCAACCCAAATCGCTTCTGTAAAGCACGCAATGGCTCCATATTGTTATAGGTGCCCATTAAAATTATCACCTGAGAATTGTGGTACAGCGTGTGCGTCTGACATAGAAGAATTAATCCAAACAACGACAACGGGTAAGATTGCAGGAATTCTTGTTGAACCTATTTTGGGTGTAGGCGGATTTATAACTCCACCAAAAGAATATTTCAGTATAGTGGCTGATATTATTAGGAAATATGGAGGGGTTTTCATTTCTGATGAAGTACAAACTGGTTTTGGACGTACTGGTAAGACATGGGGAATTGAAAATTATGGAGTAGAACCTGATATGATTACTGTAGCAAAAGGTATCGCAAATGGATTTCCACTAGCAGCAGTTATTTCCACAAAAGAGATTTCTAATTCTCTTGATAAAAATTCAATTTCAACTTTTGGGGGTAATCCAGTTAGTTGCGCATCTGCAAATGCTACGATAGATATAATCGAAAGAGAAAATCTTGCTGAAAATGCAAAAAACATGGGACGTATTCTTATTAATGGTATGAAAAAAATACAGAAGGAATACCCTAAAATAATAGGCGATGTTCGTGGAAAAGGTTTAATGGTTGGTGTAGAGCTAGTGAAAGATGAAACAATTAAAGATAGAACACCAGATGTTGAATCAACAAATAAAATAATGGAAGAAACAAAAAAACGCGGTTTACTTATTGGGAGGGGAGGCCTATACGGAAATAGTTTGCGAATTGCTCCTGCCCTTAATATTGGTTCAGATGACATTCATGAGGCATTGCAAATAATAAATGATTCGTTTAGAGTATTATAAAATGAATATTAATAATAAAAATTATATTAATAATGATTGGGTAGATTCAATTGACGGAAAAACCTATCAAGTAGAAAACCCATTTACAGAAGAGATTATAACAGAAGTACCATATTCACATAAGAAGGATGTAGATAGTGCTGTTTTGGCAGCGAAAGAGGCTTGGAAAGATTGGAAAATTCTTGGCTCTCTTGAAGTGAGAGATTTTCTGCGAGAAATTGCTGTAAAAAGCAGGAAAAACGATCGTGAAATAGCTGAGATTATTGTTGCTGAAAGTGGTAAACCACTTATTGAGTGCTTAGATGAAATTGAATGGATTGCATCTATTTTTGAATATTATTCTGAAATTGGAAGAGACCAAAAAGGAAGGGTGGTTGCCCCGGTTGCAAGTAGATCTATGAGTATGGTTGTGAAAGAACCATATGGTGTAGTCGGGTGTATTGTTCCTTGGAATTATCCACTTTTGCTAATGGCTTGGAAAGTAGCTCCTGCATTGGCGGCTGGCAATACTTTGGTTATTAAACCTTCTGAGTATACACCATTATCTATTATGCGTTGGCTCGAAGTTGCTTGTGATCATTTACCTGCAGGCATAATTAATATGATTACTGGCGATGGCATAACTGGTTCTTATCTGGTTGAGCACTCTGATATTAGAGTAATAGCATTTACTGGTAGTGTGGATACAGGGAAAAAAATAGCAAGCATGGCTGCGAAACAATTAAAAAAGACCTCTCTAGAATTAGGCGGTAACGATCCGATAATTATTTGCGATGATGTGGATATAAACATTGCTGCAAGAGGTACAACTTGGGGAGGTTTATTAAATGCTGGCCAGGTTTGCACCTCACTTGAAAGGGTTTTTGTTATGGATAATATTGCAGATGATTTCATTGAGGCGGTTGTAGAAGAAGCAAAAAAAGTTAGACTGGGTGATCCAATGGATGGGAAAACAGATATGGGGCCAATGTCATCCAAAGTGGCTCGTAAGAAAGTAGAAGATAAGGGAATGCGTGCAAAAAAGGAGGGAGCTCGTTTATTGACTGGTGGATCTAGGCCAGGTCAATTTGATAAAGGCTATTTTTATCAGCCAACCGTTTTTGATAGAATCGAAAGTCATATGGAGATGATGAATCTTGAAACTTTTGGCCCAATCATACCAATCCAGAAAGTAAAAAACCTTAAGGAAGCAATAGACTTAGCGAATGGTTCACAATATGGTCTTGGTTGTAATATATACACGAATGATATGGAAAAAGCATTAACTGCAGCTGAGGATATAAAGGCAGGAAGTTTTTGGATCAATGATCCTTTAACTGATAATGAAGCAGCTCCTTTTGGAGGAATGAAAATGTCAGGTGGGGGTAGAGAGCTTGGTATAGAAGGCCTCGATGAATTTCGTGAGCCAAAACATATACTTATAGATTATAAAATCAGAGATAAGGATTATTGGTTCCCTTATGACCTTGATGAAGGAAGGAAAACTTAAGCTGTTTTTTATGGCAGTAAAAATTAATACTTCAATTCCTGGCCCAAAATCCCGTCTACTAACAAAGCGAAGATCAAAAAGTGTCGCAAAAGGACATGGTACAGTTTGCAATGTGTATATTAAAAAAGCAAATGGGGCAATACTCATTGATGTGGATGATAATATTTTTATTGATTTCGCTGGTGGAATTGGGACAATGAATGTAGGCCATGGTCATTCTAAGATATTGGACAGAGTAAAAATGCAATTAGATGATTATACACATACATGTTTTACAGTCGCTCCTTATGAAAGCTATATTGACCTAGCAGAAAGGCTATCAGATTTGGTACCAATAGCTGGTAATTGTAAAGCGGCATTTTTTAACTCTGGAGCAGAAGCTGTTGAAAATGCAGTAAAAATATCAAGATCATATACAAAAAGGACTGGTATATTGGTTTTTTCAGAGGCTTATCATGGAAGAACACTTATGACAATGACGATGACATATAAAGAAGATCCCTATAAAAAAGGATTTGGCCCTTTTGCTTCTGAGGTTTTTCGTTTACCATACCCATCTGATAAAAATGAATTTAATTTTAATAATCTTGATTTTGATCCAAATGAAATTGCATGCGCAGTGATTGAACCCGTTTTGGGAGAAGGTGGTTTTATGCCAGCATCAAAGTCAGGTATGAAAGCACTTGAATATTTTTGCAAAGAAAACGGAATCCTTTTAGTTATTGATGAAGTTCAAACGGGATATGGTAGAACTGGGAGCTTTTTCGCAACTGAGCAGTTTGATGTTGAGCCTGATATCATTACTGTTGCTAAATCAATCGCGGGTGGATTTCCACTAAGTGGAGTCATTGGAAAGGCAGAAGTCATGGACTCTGTACATATTGGAGGTATTGGAGGTACTTATAGCGGAAACCCTTTAGCATGTGTGGCAGCACTAGAGGTGTTAGATATAATGGAATCTGAAAAATTATCAGAAAAAGCTAATGAGATTGGAATAGCCTTTCGTAATAAAATAGATACAATAATAAATAAAACTCCTTGGGTCAAAGAAATCCGAGGAATAGGAGCTATGATGGCGATTGAGATTCTTGATCCAGACTCTGGTAAGCCTGATAAAGATAGAACTAGTCGAATTCATCAATACGCACTAGAACATGGGCTTATAATGATTACTGCAGGTACATATGGAAATATAATTCGGACATTAATGCCATTAAACATTGATAAAGCAACATTAAATGAAGGATTAGAAATACTTTGTGATGCGCTAATGGCTTAGTATCTATCAAACCATTTGGGTTTAAGATCTGGCCATTCATTATTTTCTGCTTGTTCAGCTTTTCTGGCCAATTATTTTTACCGCTCCATTGATCAATTTTTATTTTATATACGGATGTTTGTTTTAGTTCGGTATCTGTAATCGGGCGGTAATCTTTTCCGGACTTCATTTCACCAAAATACTTGTTTAGTAAACCGTTTAATATTTCTCTTTTTTGATTTTTGTCATCTATCACAATTACTTTTCCAAATATAATTACACTTTTGTATTGTATACTTTTTTCTAATGGGATATTAGATGGTAGTAGTCTTCCAGATTCAAAACATTCAAAACAAACCTCCGGGTTTTGGCTAACATTATATTTAATTCTCCCAAAGGCATTCGAGTGGAAATAGATTTCGTGGTTTTCTTTTGAGTACCAAAATGTAGTAGGAATTATAAATGGCTGATTTTTATCTCTGGTAGCTATGTGTCCAACGTCTGTTTTTATTAACAGATTTACAATCTGTTTATCGCTCATAACGAATTCAGCAATTCTAGACTGTTGAATTGGTTTTTTATTAGGGTCGTAACTCATTAATGAATATAAATAATTATATTCATTCTATAATGAATAGTTTTGATTTAATTATAGTGGTTTAATTATTTTTTATTTAACATTGGTTTATGATCACAATAAATAAAAAAATAGAAATTCTTGATTCTACTTTACGAGAAGGAGAACAAACTCCAGGTGTATCATTTACAAATCATCAAAAGATAGAAATTGCTGAAATGTTAGATAATTTTGGAGTTGATTTTTTAGAGTTGGGTCATCCAGCGGTGTCACCTGATATATATAAAACAATAGATACATTAGGACAATTATCTCTAAATGCAAAAAAAATTGTTCATGGTAGATTAATAAAATCAGATATTGATGATGCAGTAGACCTAGGTATACCTTGGATAGGATTATTTTTTGGTACATCTAGAGAATATCTAAATGATAAATATCGATTAGATGAAAAAAAATCTCTAGAATTAATTGAAGAAGCAATAGTATATGCCAAAAGTAAAAAACTAAAAGTACGTTTTACAGCAGAAGATGCATCTAGAACAGATTTAGCCTTTCTATTAAAAATTGGAGAATTAGTTGAAAAAGCTGGGGCAGATCGTTTTAGTCTTGCAGATACGGTAGGAATACTTCACCCAAATAAAGTGTCAGAATTAGTACGGTTTTTTTTATCAAGATTAAAAATACCAATTCATATGCATTGTCATAATGATTTTGGCTTAGCTACTGCAAATGCATTGCAAGCCATAGTGTCAGGTGCGAGATGTGTTGATGTAACAATAAATGGGTTAGGTGAAAGATGTGGCTTAGCTCCTTTAGCAGAGGTAACTGCTGCATTAGATGAATTATATAATATTAAACATACTTGGGATTTAAAAAAATTAAATGAAATGTCTTTATATATTGATCAGATAACAAGAATAAATAAAAATAATACAAGACCCATAACTGGGGAATATGCTTTTAGTCATAAAGCTGGACTTCATATTAATGCGATGCTAAAAAACCCAAAATCATATGAGTCTATTCCCCCAAAAAAACTTAATCGCAAACATGAATTTATTATTGATAAATATGCAAGTAGAAATGCTATTCGTCATCGCTTAGATGAACTATATATTGAATATGATAAAGTGCTTCTTGATAATGTTATAACGCAAATAAAAAGGAGACCTCAAATTGCAAAATGGACTGATAAAAAAATAAAAGAATTAGTAAATGATTTGCTAATTTTAAAAAATAAAAAGGCCACTTCAATCAATTAATATTATAATATTTTAAAAAATTAACTTTAACTATTGCACCAAATTTTCTAGTAACCTTATAATTGAGTGTCTCTTTTGACAGAATTTTTTAATAAAAGATTTTGAAATAAGAGGCTGACATATGAACCACATAATAAAAGCAATGTGGGAAGAGAAGGCTTCGGGTTGGCGTTTGAGGCCTTTTCTTATTTATAGGACTTAATTTGTTTATTGACAAGGGGGCGACCGGCATTCGACGGGATATGAGAGGTGTTTAACTGCATGCGGAGGATATCAGTACCCTCCTTAATCATCTGGTAAAAACAATATATGCCGATTACGGCTATATGGCTGCAGCTTAATTGATGTAGCCCGTTCCTTAAAAGATTCGTCTATGGTTTTTTAATGGAGCGTCATAAACATAGACTGGTTTCAAATTTGTCTGTGAATTTGAAATAAGATTAAACAGACTGGCTCTTTTTTATTATGTCTCTGATTGAATAAAGAGTAAGATAATAATCGGAAGACTAAGCATGTAGATGTTTAACACTAAACTATTTCGGACGGGAGTTCGAATCTCCCCGCCTCCACTTATATACTTGCTTCAATAAAAATTGTAGGTGTCAACCCTAGCATAATTACATCTGATATAATATTCTGTGATGTATAGGGGTTATACCTTTTATGACTTATATTTTTTTTATTATAAATATTATATATTGAAAGACCAATAGCTAATTGTAAATAATTGAATGTGTAGCTTTTTGAAATACTTATATCTAGATGGTGTACTGGTTTTAGTCTTTCTTTATTGCGTTCTCCAGGGCTAAAAATTATTTGATAATCATTTGTTTTAATTATTTCATTAGGGTTAGTGTATACTCTACCAGATGAGTAGGACCAGGTTGCTGTAATGTCGTAATCTAGGATTGATGTCATAATTACAGATTTAAATTCATGTGTAATATCATGGTCTGCGGTATAATCATTTCCATTATTGATATCATTAAATGAGTAGTTGGTATTATTAAATTGATAAGCTATCCAACCAGTTATTTGTCTATTTTTTCTCCTAATAAATATTTCTGAACCCACTATTTTTTCATTACCTGTCATATCATTTTGCAAAACAGATCTATTGTTATTTTTGTTAGATATTATGGCAATAGGAGAAATGAATCTTCCAAAATCATAATGTCCACTACTGTTTTTTTGATAATATGATAGGTTAAAATCGTAATTGGGTTTTTTCCAGTAAATACTACTATGTGAATTTTCAGAATGAATAATTGGAATATTCCCACTTGAAATTAACCATGTGTCCTGCGTACCTCTTGTACTCATATTACTGTTAAATTGGTGTGTGAATTGATGATTTTGGCCTATAGCGGTTTCAATAGTGATAGATGGTGTGAGTTTAAACGTTCCAGATAGTCTAGGTGTAAAGTAGTTTGATTTATTATCTGAGTAATAGGTGCTTCTAAAACCTACGTTAATATTAAGTAATTTTGAAACAGACCATGAATCTTGAACATATACTGATTGTAAATATGCCTCTTGAGCTAAACTAATTTCCTCAGAACTATCTTCTAAATATCGATTAGTTCTATAGTTTACTGATAAGAAAGATCTGTTTAACCCTATTTCCAAATGGTGATTCATTAATGTCTTAATACTTTGATAAAAACCATATATCTGGTCAGAAAATATATTTTTTTCATTTGTTGCTTGTCGGGGGTTGATTTTATTACCAATAAATAGATTTGATTTATGCAAACTATTATATCCAGATTTTGAAACATAGAATTTTGTGTGCCAATTAGGGTTTAAATAAAAAGACCAATTCAAAATTGCACCTTGATTTGACCATTCAGTTTTTTCTTGGACGCTAGTTGAATCAAATTCTAAAATTGTGTTAAAACCATAAAATTCCCTTTTTTCATTAATGATATCTGAGCCACTTGTGTATGTTATGGATATTCTATTTCTTGGATTAAGTAAGTAGGAAAAGACGGCATTAATATCTTTAAATGTAAACATTGGGTTATAGTTTGATGTTTGATCTTCATCAGCGGACATACTTATAAGATTAAAATTATCATCTCCTGTTATAAAATTTTTTATAGAACTGTAAAGTTTTGTAGAAACTAAATTATTAGAATGTCTTGCTGTAAAAATAAAACTACCTTTTGTGGATATTGGCAGTTCAATTTGAGCACTATTAATTGTAAAATTAGAATAGAATCTTGCATGAGGTTTTATTGTATTTCCAATACGATTTGTGATTTGAATTAGGCCTGATGTTTTTCCACCATACCTTGCTGGATATACTCCTTTATATACTTGTATATCTTTCACTGCTTTTGACTGTATACTACTTAAAAATCCAAACATATGAGTTCTCTGATAGATAGGCATTCCATCTACTATGATTAAGTTTTGATCAGGACGGCCACCTCTAATATATAGCTCAGCCGTACCTCCTAACCCTTGGTGGATTCCGGGAAGAAGCTGGAGAGATCTCGATATATCTACTTCACCAATAGTAGGGAGAGTTGATATATGTTTTGGAGAAAAAGCAATTTTACTTGGTTCTTGTGTTAGTTGCATAAATTCTCTGGATTTACCTCTTATTAAAACATTTTTGGATTTAATGATTTTTTGGTTTAGATAGATATCTATATCGATTTTTTCATTCTCTGAGAAATAAATTAATTTTTTTTCGGTTTCATATCCTATATAGGATACATAAAGGGTACAAAGTCTCGACTCTATATTTGGAAGAAAATAAATACCCTCTTCATTTGAAATGGTCCCAATATTTAAAGATGGAATAAATACATTTGCGTATGGTATTGTTTCATTAGATGTAATATCTATAATTCGTCCTGTAACATTATATAGATTATTATTAATTCTATATATTGTGTACTGCTCATCAATTTTTTTCCAATCATAATTTGTATTATAAAAAAGGATTGTCAATGCACTATCTAGCTCACAATTAATACATTCTATTGATATTATTTGTTGTTCTATTTTACTAGGGTATATCACTGGAAGTTGATAGAGATCTATTAACTGCTGAATAGCGTCATTAAGGACAACTTTATTATATGAAAAAGAAACTTGTTTACTTTGCCCATTTAAAAAAGAAATAGAAATAAATAATAAAAGAAATAAAAAAAAATTACTTTGCTTATAAGATGATGTAGGTACCACCCTTTAATTTAAGCTCTCGCTTAGTCAATAAGGAAATACTGCGCATAACTGAATTTATATTATTTTGAGGCAGATGAATTTTCCCTGACACAGTCATTTTTTGCAGAGATTCATCTTTAAATGATATTTTTACATTATATCGACGTTCAATTTCACTACAAATTTTTTCAAGTGTTGTATTTTTACATTCAATTATATTATTTAACCACCCCGGATAAAATTCACTAGTTTGCATCGAATCTATTTTAATTTTATTTGTAGGCTGGATTATCGCACATTGACCTTCATTAAGAACCATTGATTGTTTATCATGTTTTATTTCAATATTTCCTTCGTTGACACCGGCTTCAAAACCATCTTGTCTTGACCTTACATTAAATTTTGTGCCTAATACTTCTACCTGCGCAAATTCTGTTGAAACTATAAACGGGATATGATTTTTTTTAACGTTAAAATATGCCTCTCCCATTAGGAAAACTTTCCGGTTTTCATAATTATATTCTTTTGTATATGATAATGTGCTTCCAGCATTAAGAGTAATTTTTGTACCATCAGAAAGGATTATATTTTTTTTTGCAACGCCAAATTCTGCTACTATTCTATTTGTATTTATATAACGTATCGTAGTCGGCATTAATAATAAAAATCCCAATAAAAAAGCATATACATATCTTGCTCTCCATTTTATAAAATGTGCTTTTATTTGATAGATTTGATTAACTGAGGAATATTCAATAATGTCAATTTGTTGTTCTAAACGCATCCACACTTCATCCTTAGAAGGAGATTCAGAGAGAGTGTTTTTAGCACACAACTCCCATAAAGATTTTTCTTTATTATTCAAGTTATTCATAATTCTATGTTATTAACGAAAAATATGACTTTTTTACTCATAAATAATTTTTCAAATTTTTTTTAAGTATTTTAATTGCACGGTATATTTGATTTTCTACCGTGCGAATACTTATATCTAGTGTTTCAGCAATATCTGTATTTGATAATCCTTCAATACGACTCAAAATAAAAACATGACGGCATTTCTCTGGTAGTTCATTATTTACAACTTTTTGTATTTGTTCCTCTAATGAGTCTGCTAAAGTATTGGACTCTGGATTATCATAATGAGATTCACTATTTATTGGTATAGTGGATTCATGTCTTTGGCGTACTTCAATATGACGAAAATGGTCATAGCAAAGGTTTGTACTTATTCGAGCAATCAATGAAAAAAAAGATTTATTTGGTTTTAGTTTTGATCTTGTTTTCCATACCCTTAAAAATGTTTCTTGGGTAATATCTTCTGCAATATCAGTATCTTGTATTTTATATAAAACAAATCGAAATAAAGAGTCATGATAGTTGTAAAAAATTTGTTTAAATGCTTTTTTATCTGAAGATTTTACTTTTTCTAATAATGATGATTCTTTTTTTATCATATTTAATTAAACATTTAAAAATATTAAAAATAGTAATGATAAAATATTAATAATTATAAATTTATTATTAATAGTATATGATTTTTATAGAACAACTTACAGTTTAATAACAAATTTTATTAAGGACATTTAATGGATTTACATAGGTACAAATATTCTGGAATGGCCATAACAGATTATAATTTTAATCTTCCATTAGACTATAAGAATAAAGACGGTGAAAAAATCTCTATTTTTGCTAGAGAAATTTTGAGAGAAGAACATGAAAACAAATCAATTCCATATTTAGTCTTCTTTCAAGGCGGTCCAGGATATGAATCACCAAGACCTATAACAGACTCTGGCTGGGTAAAAAGAGCAAGTCAAGATTATAAGGTTTTATTATTAGACCAAAGAGGGACGGGGTTAAGTACGCCAATTTCAGGAGATTCTTTGCCTAATATGAGTGATCCTGAATTAGCAGATTATTTGACCTTTTTCAGAGCAGATAATATCGTTAGAGATGCTGAAATGATTAGAGAGCAACTTGTCGGCAATAATAAATGGTCTGTACTTGGTCAAAGTTTTGGTGGATTTTGCGCTACTCACTACTTATCATTTTATCCTGATAGTTTAGATAAGGTATTTATCACAGGGGGCATTCCTCCATTGAACGCCCATCCCGATGATATATATCGATCAACATATAAAAGAGTAATCGAAAAAAATAAATTATTCTATGAGATGTTTCCTAAGGCAAAAATAAAAGCTAGAAAAATAGCAGATTATTTGATTGAAAATAAAGTTTATCTACCTGATGGCGATGAATTATCGGTAGAGAGATTTCAACAACTTGGTCTAAATCTTGGATTTAGCGATGGAATGGCAACGCTAAATTTTTTATTTGAAAAAGCTTTTATAAATAAAAAAATATCTTACACTTTTTTAAAAAATATTTTATCATTGCAAACCTTTGATACCAATCCAATTTTCACTATTCTGCATGAAGCATGTTATGCGCAAGGGTTCTCTACAAATTGGTCAGCACAACGAATTTTAAATGAATACGATGAGTTTTCAATAGATAAAAAAGATGAGATATTTTTTACTGGAGAAATGCTATTTCCATGGATGTTAGATAGCTATAAAGCATTAAAACCATTTAAAGGTGCAGCAGATATATTAGCAGTAAAAAGTGACTGGCCAGCATTATATAATGAAAATAATCTTAGAAAAAATAAGGTTCCCATAGCTGCTGCTGTATACACAAATGATATGTATGTAGATAGAGAATATTCTATGAGTTTAGCAAAAATAATACCAAATATTAGCATTTGGGAGACTAAATCTTTTGAACATAATGCATTGCGTAGCAATGGTAAAAAGGTATTAGATTTACTTTTTACGCGGATAACATAAGTTTTATTATATTGATCTGAGGTATTTTTAACTAATATGCAAAAAAGTATACAAAAAAATATTTTTTATGGTTTTTGTTTTATTATATTATTTGCTGGTTGCTCATCGATGAAGCCAGTGCAGTATCCAGAGGTAATTTATAATTACAGACAACCCTTAGTTTCTGTGACCTATGAGTATGGTGAAATAGATATTGATATCCCTATTGTCTTTCCTGGGTTAGTACCAAATGAATTATCTTTTGAGGTTTATGCCAAGGGTGATAGTATTCACCCATTATTGACTGTTAAAAGTCAACCAACGGATTTGATGAAGGTTTTTTTACCACAAGGTGTACTTGGCGTTGATACAAAAAATAATTTTATTAAGATTATACCGCATCATCCTGACTTTGTAAGTCTGAAGGTACCATTTTTTGGTATAGACTTTGGCAGCATCGTTCTTGATCCAGTGCACATAGTTCAGCAGCCACTAGATGTTATTGGTATAGTCTCGAATAGACTCACGGATGACCCTCTAAATGAGGTGGATGTATCTCTCTATATGAAAGATAAACTTTTGCAAAAAGTATATTCAAATGAAAAAGGGGAGTATTCTTTAACTCTTCCTGGAGAGTTTAAGGATCAGGAGTTTTTACGTATTATTGCAGGAGAAAAGTTAATATTTGCACCCTTTCGAAAAGACATTAGTTTTAAAAAAACTAAAAAGCTTATCGTAAATATTGGGCTTGGTCCAAGTCAAGATCTTGCAGACCTAGGGAACCTTTATATCACAAATAAGAATAATGTTCATTTTAGAGATAAACCTCATATTGGAGGTACGACACTATTTCTTTTGCCAGAGGGAGAACCTATTGCAGTTGAACAGGTTTCAAAAGGTCTATATTATGGTACAATAGAGATTCTTGTATCTTCAGGTAAGAGTGTAAAAATGAGTGGATGGTTAGAAAGAGAAGATACAGATCTTTTATTTTTCGAGAATATTTTTAAAGAGGAAGATGAAAATGACCAAACTCTTTAAATTGTTAATATTTATAATTTTATTAAGTGTGCAAGCATTTCCTCAAAATATTTCAAGGTTAAAAGCAAAAAAAGAAAGAGAAAGACAAAAAAGATTGAAATCTATCGAGCAAGAAGTTCTTGAACAAACCCCAGAAGTTGATTCATTGACGGTAACTATTCAAGATGATGAGCTTGTTAATGTTCCAATAGTTAAATCTGAAGAGGAGCTAGTTGATTCTTTAGTATTTGAACTACGAAAAATGCCAAAGAAGGTAATTGAAAAGAAAGCTTTAATATCTAATGTAAACCTTACCATCAATACTATTCCTGAAAATGTTGATATCAGTTTAGATGGGAATGTTTTAGGTAAAACACCAATTTCTGGAAAAAAAATATCCTCTGGTAATCACACATTTCTTATTCAAAAAGATGGGTATGCTCCAATCTCATATGATATAAATGTTAATCCGTCAAAAGCGGTCAGCCTTGATTTTTTTATGAATCCTGTTTATGATATAAAGTTTAAAACTGATGAGGTGGGACTCACTTTTGAATTAAATAATAAGCATCGCTGGACAGAAGACATAGTCCGCATGCAATTAGAGGCAGGAGATCATTCTCTTCGAGTTTATAAATTTGGGGAAATAATTGATGAGCAAATCATCAATGCTGACCAGCCCCTCACCTTTCAATATTATCTAAAAAAAGGTACTGTTGCTAAGCCAGGAATATAATAATGAAATTTCTTTTAGCATTATTTATGTGTATTGCACTACTATTTGGGAAAGATACTTCTCCATCAATATTAATTCTTAATGAATATGATTCTAGTATTGGAGAGATACAGTTATCAGAATATTTTCCTAATAAAAATTTTATAGATGGGGAAGATACTTCTCCTTTTTTGAGTTCTTTAGATAGTATGTATAACCCTGCTTCTGGTAGGATGTCACTTATTCGTTCTATGGGTGAAGATTTTGATGTTGACTATGTTTTATTTCATCAAATAATAAATGATAGTTCTAGATTTATGCTTGAAGGTCAAATGTTTAACACAAAATCTGGAGGGTTAATACACAGGAGAATAGTTGATATAACCAACTACTATAAAGGGCAAATGAATGAACTTAAACTTTGGATAGGTGATGTATTTAAAGAAATTGATAAAGATTGGATAGATTATAGAAAATTAATTCTTTTTAATGACCCTGAGGATATTGTTCAGGATAAAACACCTCAAGGGGCAATGGCAAGATCTTTTATGGTTCCAGGCTGGGGTCAATTTTATTCAGATGAGTACAATGCAGGGGTAATGTTTTCTGGATTAGAGGCAACGCTTCTCAGTACAGTGCTACTAAGCTATTTAAGCTATAATAAATCCGTAAAAGGGCTTAAAAAATATACCAAATTGTATGAAGAGTCATCTGAACAGATTGAATTTGATGAATATAAATCTCGTGCAGAAAGTGAATGGGATAAACATAAGATCTATAACTCTGCAATGATTTATGCAGGGATTACGGCTGGATCAATTTGGGTTGTGAATGGTATACATGCATATATTGTTGGGCCTCGTCCCAAGAAAGATATAATTCAAAAATGGGACATTACTTCTCCAAATTCTAACTAAAATAAAAACTTGAGTCGGTTCTTTTTATTTATTTCACTTTTTCTTTTATCAAACTGTACTATTTATGAGAAGGAGTTAGATAATCCGAATGATAATAATGCCAATGAGGAAATCGGAGTATATCCTCCGTCCGTAGTTTTTTTCCCAAAAGAGCAAACAAAAACAATGTCTGATACTATTTCATTAGGTGCTTACATTGTATTTTCTGATACATCAACAATTTCATTTTCAGGTACACATTTAAATATAGAATATAATAACTCTTTGTTGGAGATTGATTCGATAGCTCCAGGTTGGATAGGTCCTGGAAGTTTAACAGACTCAAATCAAACTACACCCCTTTTTACATATACAGAAAATCAAGGCATATTAGATATATACGCATATTATTTAAGTACAAGTGATATATCAATTGATAGTCTGACCCATATTGCAGAGATATGGTTTAAGCCATTATCCGCTGGAGAGAGTACTGTCCAGTATGATACATCCCAGTGTCAAATCATAAAATATGATGAGTCAATAATCCCTATAAATGGTGTTAGAGATGCTTCTATTAAAGTTCAATGATAAATAAACATATTTTACTGCTTATATTTTTTTCTAGTTTAATTCGTGCTGATGTTATATTTACAGAAAGTTTTGATAATAATGGTGTTTGGCCAAATGGTTGGACATTTGATGAGTATATAGATCCAGAAACTGGAGAAGTATTAACGACCGGATCTGGGCTTCATAATTGGAGAGTAGCATCAACTTACCAAGATTCAGATGATGGATTTACGCCACCAGCGGCCCTATTTTTTTATTGGCCAAGAATACCTCGTCCTTTACTACCTACTGGACAATCTGCGTTAGATACTTGGTATGAATTAAGTCTACAAAGCCCTGATATTGATGTTGGTGATAATAGTGCTGTCATGGTAGAATTTACAATAACGTTAGACTACTGGACTGATCCTACTGCCCATATTAATGGAATGATAATAGAAGCTGATGGTGGAAGTGGTTGGTCTGAGATGCTAAAATATGAAGTCGGTGGTTTAGGTGCAGGTGAAGATTTTGACACAAATCTTAGGACTGAAACTTTTGTAGTGGAAATTGAATCAGGGATATTAAAAATTAGGTGGCGAGCATATGGAACAGATTCATATTATATAGATACTTGGATTATAGATAATATTAAAGTAATTACCTTGCCTAAGCTTTCGTCAGTTAATATAGAATCAAATAATGAATCAGATAATCAAACAGCTATTGAGGGTAATGATGTAACATTATCATTCACTAGTGAACAGACATTATTACCAGGTAATGAGGGTACTTATGTCCAGATTAATGGGTTTGAGACAGTGGTAACTCCACTAGGTAATAATTCATATAGTTCTATTTATACTGTAAGCGATTTAGATGCCGATGGACCAATAACATTCTCAATTGATTTTACATCGCAAGATGGATCTATAGATGGTTCAACTGTTAATAGTACTACAGATAATAGTAGAGTAACTATTGATAGAACACCCCCGCCACCATTTGATGTAGCAGAAAGTGTATCAACTCTTGGTGGAAATATTTTTGCTGGAAAATGGAATAGTACTAATACTGCGCTAGAGCTGGAAGTAAACGTTCCTGAAGATTCTGCTGTGATTGACTTTAATTATTTCCAAGGTAATTCAATCTCTTTTGATGGCTCAGATGATAGAGTAACAGTAATTGGAAATTCAATTCACCAATTCTCAAATCAACTAACAGTTGAAGCATGGATCAAGCCAAATAGCACTGATCAAGATAATTATAGAGGAATAATTAGCTTTGGTCAGGATGGCGACTTACAATATGGTTTTGGGTATGCTTTCTATGCTACTGGCTGGCGGTTTTTTATTATAACTTCTGATAATTCTGTTGAACAATGGACAAGTTTACCATATGCCTCAGCTCCAGCTGGGCAGTGGACTCATTTAGCAGCAACATATGATGGAGTTAATTTAAAATTATATAAGAATGGGTCTTTGGCTGAAGAAAAAGAGATAACAGGGGATATAGTATGGCCTAGCAATCCAGCAGATTTGCAAATAGGTTCATTTAATAAAGGAAATACGGATTATTATTTTAGTGGGTACATTGATGAGATTCGATTATGGAACACAGTACGAACAGGCCCTCAGATAAAGGGTAATAAATCAATTAATCTTGAAGGAACTGAAACGGGATTAGTGAGTTATTGGAAGGCAGATGAATCTTCGGGTCTTACATTAAATGATCAAACTTCAAACCAGATCAATGGTACACTTAATGGGGCTACTTTTGTAACTCTTAATTCGCCAATTAATTTTTCTACTCCAGTCTATGATAATACTGTCATAATTGGATCAAAATATCAACTTCGAACTAAAATAGGCTCTAATGATTTTCAGGCATTTGATGATTTGCAAGAGATTACAAATGCTGATTTTAATGCAACGACAAAAACTATTTCTGGTACTGCAACTACCTTTACAAGTGTAACTGGATATCAGCATAATGAGACCGCATTGATCTCTGCTTTATTATTTGATCAGTCAGGTAATTTTTCACTGGGTGACACAAGTGCCATGAGTTTAGAGATAGATCTTATTGCAAATGACCCAACCTCTGTTAATATTACTTCGAATAACACGAATTCATCTTATGCTAAGATAGATGATATAGTTACGATAACTATGTCCTATGATGAAGATATAGCAACAACAACAACAACAATTGAAAACAATAGTGCTATGGATACAGATCTTGGCAGCGAACAGTTTAAGGCAGAGTATACGCTTGTTGGCACGGAGCCAGAAGGTGTACTAGACTTTACCATAGATGCTCTAGATTATATGGGAAACCCTGGAAGCTATAGTCTGACTACAGATGGGTCCCAGGTTACTTTTGATAAAACCCCTCCGGAACTTACATCTGTAAATATATCTTCAAACAATGCTGACACTGCTTGGGCAAAGGTTAGTGATTCTATTAGTATAGCATTTACATCCAGCGAGGCTATATCTTTATCAAGCTATTCAATTAATCTTGATGGAGTCGATGATTATATACAATTACCAGAAAATATAGTTTCATCTTATACAGATTTTACCTTTATGTGCAGGTTTAGAACAGATAATAATAATGGTTGGGCTAGGTTGATGGACTTTGGGTCAGGTACTGGAATAAATATGTTTCTTACAACAAGCTATAGTGGAACAAACAAACCCAGGTTTGCTATAAAAAAATCAGGTGGTGGTGAGCAGCAGCTGACAGCAACTACAGCTTTAAATCAAGGACAATGGTATAATATTGCTTTTACGATTGACAATAGCACTAGTACTGGGAAGCTATATATTGATGGCGAGTTAGTTGCAGAAAATAACTCTATGACAAATACTCCAAGCGATCTAGGAAATACTTGTTGTAACTATTTTGGAAAATCACAATATAATGATCCGTATTTTGATGGTTTATTGGATAATGTGAGTATGTGGAACATCCCATTAACACAAGTTCAAATTCAAAATTTTATCAATACAAATCCTATTGGTAACGAATCTAACTTAGAAGGCTTTTGGGATTTTAATGAGGGTGCGGGAAGTATTGCTAATGATCAATCAGTAAACAGTATTAATGGGCAATTAACAAATATAGATGTATCAAGTGCTTGGGTTAATATTGATAGTGAATCATTAATCCCTACTGTTTCTATTTCAGGGCAGACTGCTAGTGTTTCAGATCTTCAAAATAACAAATTCAGTGCTGTTTATGTACCTATAGATTCAGATACTGAAGGAGAGGCAGCATTTGAGATACAATTCTCAGACCTGGCAGGTAATGATGGAACCCCCGTAATTAATTCAACAAATAATACAAAAGTAATTTTTGATAGAACAGCCCCCGCTGACTTTACGGTTGGGCTATTAACCCCTACTGGTGGCAATCAAGTAGCAGGTATTTGGAACCTAACAAATACGGGTATGGATATCATTGTCCCTGTTGCGAATGACACGACCTTAAAGAATGGAACGGTGCAGCTCTCTGCTAAAATTGGTTCTAATAGCTTTGAGCCCCTTGGATCTATTTCAACAATATTATCTAGCGAAATAAATACAGATAAAACACTCTCTGTTACTGGCGAACTGATCGAAGGGCTAACTGGCTTTGCAGAAGGTGAAACTATTTATATCAAGGCGACGATGAATGACCGTCCTGGGAATAGCACAGAAGGGACACAAAGCACTACGGAAATTTTAATAGATGAGACACCGGCAAGTATTACTCCTATATCGATCATTTCTAATAATGATAACACCACATTAGCCAAAGAGGGAGATACGGTAATGGTTTCGTTTACCACCAGTGAGATTCTGATCGATACCACAGCAACTATCTCAGGTCAAATTGCAACCATCGCAGGTCTAGGAAGTAACCAATTCAAGGCAGTGTATGCAATGGCTGAGGGAGATCCAGAAGGTGTTATCGCGTTTGAGATCTCAATTATTGATGTCCAGGGGAATCCACTAACAGGTACGAGCACAACAACAGATGGATCTCAGGTTACATTCGACAAAACAAAACCAACTCTAAATCCTGTTACGATCACATCGGATAACTCCTGCTCGGCAGGTGCAATTGCAAAGGCAGAGAATATTGTTACAATCAATTTCACTTCTTTAGAAACATTGTTATCTACATTTGCTATTGTC
>PBCB01000044.1 GCA_002717765.1 Fidelibacterota bacterium
GGGGAACCGCTTGACCAAGTTTTTTATGCTAATTACGTTTTTATTTTCCATTAAAACTCCTTAGTGATTATAGATAAACATAAGTTGTATACCTGTACCAAATCCTGATAGCGATTTAGGTAGCAAGCTTACTGGTATATCATATTGATTTCGTTTTGGATTCATAGAAATGATTATATTTAAGCTATAAGCATCATAGATGCTACTCCAGCGTAGGTACTGATATGTTTTGTCTTCCTTCCAGTCCATTTGAGAAATATACATCAGTTGGTGAATCATACCAATTGGTATGCTTGACATAAAGACCGAAAAATTTTGATTCGATTGTATATTGTTATATTTACTTTGGATATACATTGATTCTGTCATAATTAATATTCCATTTAAAATTGGCAGTGTATAGTCTGCCCCAATAGAAGCCATTTTAATATTTGATTTATCAGATTTGATTAACACACTTTCATTCCAAAACCCAATAAATCCATCGAACCTGTAATCAAAAGCGATTCTATTTTGAGAATCAAAAACTGGTATGCCTGTTTGTCCAATTAGTTGAATTGATTTTGAAGGGTCCTGATGATATGTAAAACCAAATTCACCAAAGGAAGAAGTAATCTCAGTTCTCCCTCCGAATGAAAGCGTGTCCACATCATTATTTATCAGCCAGGACCAGATTGCAATATTATTTGATGGGAACCACCGTAATCTAAATGATTCCACGCCATCAGTCTGTCCTGTGGGGTCTTTTAAGTCAAAAGTATCAAACCAGGAAAGAGGACGAAGGATTTGTGTAGGACCAAATACAATTTTTTGGATACCTAGCCTTGCTTCTATTTTATCACTTGAATAACGAACCCATAAACGATGATTATTTTCATTATTATTAAAAAGTGAATCTCCTGTATAATATCTTTTTAAATGATATGCCCATTCGCCATCAAATAGTTTATCAGTGGATATTTCTTTTGCTAAAGATAAGGTTGGTATATATCCTATGACCGTTTCATATGATTTCCAATTATCAGGGATATCATTACTTGTTAGGCTGCTAGCTACAAACTGACCTTTAACTGAATATGTTTGAGAAAAAGTAATACAATGAAAAAAAAATAAGATGACAAGCAATAAGAAGCCGTTAATAATAGATATTAAATTATACATTTAACCGTATTATGGTAATAATCGCCATAATAATCATAATGCTGTTTTCAATCAGTGTTGCAATTGTCATAGGAAGTTTGATAGCTGTTCCTAAACAAGCGCATTGAATTTCTTCTTTATTGGTAAGTACTTTTATTACGCCAATAGTAGTTATAAAAAGAAGAACAATTGTTAAAACAAGGCTGAGAAATATTTCAATTCTAAAGAGAAACATTAGGCCTAAAAATGTCTCAATAAATGGGTATATCCATCCATATATAGAAATATTTTTAGCTAGAGGGTCATACATAGAAAATGATTTAGGAAAATTTTTATAATCAAGAAACTTGAAAAAACTGAATACGATATAGAATAACCCCATAAAGTCCATCATAAAATTATCAAGTGTTTTATTCCAATTCATGATAGCTGAAGAAATAGTTATGTAAAATAAAATTAAAAATAATGGATATAGGTCTAGTAAGTACGATTTATCTTTTGAGTTATGCACAGGCTGGATTGGGTTTTCTTTTTCAATTTGGTATTTTCCCGGCAATGATTTTTGAAGATCTTCAATGCGGATATTATTTTTTATTTCGATTGTTGCAGTATCATTCTCAAGAGAAACATTTGCTCTAATCACACTTTTTACACCTTGAAGAGCTTGGGTTACGGTTTGCTTGCAGCCTGAGCATGTCATCCCTGATATTTTTATTGTTAATGTTTTCATTAAGTCGTTATGAAAATTATTGTTTTAAAAAGATTAAGTATAAGCACCATAATGTAAATGAAGTTAATATTTATGCATCTCGAGTAAAATAAAATGTCAAAAACATTACTAGAAAATAAATATAATTCCTCATCAGTTGAGAATAAATGGTATGATCACTGGCTTGAAAAAAAATATTTTCATGCTGATTCAAATTCTAAAAAAGAACCATATACTATTGTTATACCCCCTCCAAATGTTACTGGCATGTTAACAATGGGACATGTTCTTAACAATACCATACAGGATATATTAATAAGAAAAGCTCGTATGGAGGGAAAAGAAGCTTGTTGGATACCCGGCACTGACCACGCTTCGATTGCCACTGAAACCAAAGTTATTAAAATGCTTGAAGAAAAGGGAATAAACAAAAATGACCTTTCAAGAGAAGAGTTTTTAGAAAATGCCTGGGAGTGGAAAGAAAAATATGGTGGTATAATAATCAGCCAACTTAAAAAGCTTGGGTGTTCTTGTGATTGGGAAAGAGAACGATTTACGATGGATGAAGGGTATTCCAACGCGGTATTAGAGAGTTTTGTGAAATTATATAATAAGGGACTTATTTATAAAGGACACAGATTGGTAAACTGGTGTCCAGCTTCTAAGTCAGCAATTAGTGATGAAGAGGTTATACACAAAGAAATAAACGGGCACTTATGGTATTTAAAATATCCTATTAAAGGCGAAGATAAATATTTGGTTGTTGCGACAACAAGGCCTGAGACCATGCTTGGTGATTCTGCTGTAGCTGTTAACCCAAACGATAAAAGATATAAAAAACATATAGGTAAAACTATAGACCTACCTCTAGTTGGTAGAGAAATACCAATAATTGCTGATGATTATGTTGATCCTGATTTTGGAACTGGATGTGTGAAGATTACACCAGCCCACGACCCAAATGATTTTGAAATCGGGAATCGACATGGTCTAGAGTTTATTAATATAATGAACGATGATGCTTCAATTAATGAAAATGCTCCTGCAAAATATATTGGACAAAATAGGTTTGATGCTCGTAAGCAGATTATTCATGATATAGATCAGATTGGATTATTATATAAAACAGAAAACTATGTCAATAAGATTGGGTTTTCTGAGAGAGGGGGTGTGCCTATTGAATTTTATATGTCTGACCAATGGTTCATGAAAATGAATGACTTAGTAAAGCCAGCTATAGCTGCTGTCAAATCTGGCGAGATTAAGTTTCATCCTGAGCATTGGGTAAAAACATATAACCACTGGATGGATAATATTAAAGACTGGTGCATAAGTCGGCAATTATTATGGGGTCACCAGATACCAGTATGGTATCATAAGGAAGATAAAACAAGGCTTCATGTATCGGTTAATGGCCCTGATGATATTGAAAATTGGGAGCAAGATAAAGATGTGTTAGATACATGGGCAAGTTCATGGATTTGGCCTATGGGAGTACACAATTGGCCTGAAGAAAATGAAGATTTAAATAAGTTTTTTCCAACGAATACTCTCGTTACTGGGCCAGATATCATATTTTTCTGGGTTGCACGTATGATTATAACTGGTTATGAATTTTTAGATAAAAAACCATTCACCGATGTTTACTTTACATCAATTCTTAGAGATGAGACAGGTAAAAAACTAAGTAAGTCACTAGGGAATTCTCCAGACCCTTTTGACCTTTTTGAAGAATATGGAACTGATGCCGTGCGTTTTGGAATTATGCTAATGGCACCTCAAGGATTGGATGTTCTATTTTCAAAAGAAAGACTTGAGATAGGTAGAAATTTCATGAATAAGTTATGGAATGCCTGTCGGTTTATTTCAATGAATAAGCCGGATAATTGGATTGACGGACAGTCAGCTGATGAAGTAGAGTTAAGATTACCAGATAAATGGATTATCAATCGTCTAAATAGAGCAATAAAAAATTATAATAAACAAATGGATCGGTTTCATTTCAATGAGGCGGCTAAGGTTTTATATGATTATATATGGAATGACTTTTGTGATTGGTATATAGAAATTGCAAAAACAAGATTTTACTCAGACGATGATGATAGTAAAATGATTACTTACAATATATGTGTAGAATCTATAAGGAAAATATTACCACTTCTGCATCCATACACTCCATTTATTACTGAAGAGTTATGGTCATTTTTTAAGATTGAAAATGATAAAGATTTAATTATTTCTCCCTTGCCAGCTATAAATAAATCCGCAATAAATGAAAAAATAGATAATGAAATGAATATTTTAAAGGATGTGATTTCTTGTGTCAGGGCTGTCCGAAGTAGAATGAATATACCTCCTTCAAAAAAGATTGAGCTAAAGATAAAGAGTAATAAAAATCAGAAAAATTTTATTGATCAAAATAACGAATTAATTATTTCATTAGCTAAATTAAATTCATATAGTGTAGGGAGCTCTATACAAAAACCATCCCAATCAGTAGCTTCTGTTGTTCACGGAATGGAGCTTTATATTCCGCTTGAAGGATTAGTAGATTTGGAAAAAGAAAGAGCGCAGTTAAATAAAAGAAGAACTAAGATTGAAGAACTTCTAGTTGGTATTGATAATAAACTGTCAAATGAAAATTTTTTAGCTAATGCGCCTGAGAAAATTATTAATAGAGAGAATACTAAAAAGATAGATTTAAAGGATGAGCTAGAAAAAATTAATTCTAACATTAAAATGTTATCATGAGAAAACACATAATATTATTTTTACTATGTATCTTAACTGCACAGTCATCAAAAGAATCAATTATGACTGTTTATAAAGATGGTACAGCATTAGTAAAGCAAGAAATAATATGGAATAATGTACCTAAAGGGAATACGATTATAAAATATGATGATATCCCAAAAAGCATTCACAAAGACACTCCTTTTATTCGTTTAAATAATGGACAAGTATTAAGTCAAAAGTTTATTGATAAGATTTTTTCGAGTGATGAATATTTCAAGTCTAAAGAGGGTAGTCTTGTAAATATTAAACCAAAAAATGAAAAAACTATTAGTGGCGAATTATTAGAGATATCAAATAAAATTATTACGGTACAGAGTAAAAATGGTATTCGAAGTTTTTACAAAGAAAATATAGAATATATAGAAAGTAAGGATAAAATTGATGACCCAAAATTTTCTCCATACTTAGCATGGAATATTAAAAATGATAAAGCGGGTAGATTAAAAGCGAATCTTATTTACAAACTTAGTAATATATCTTGGAATACTATATATAGATTAATAATTAGTGGTCAGAAAAAAGGTGAGCTTGTTGCTGAGGCTATTATTGCTAATAATTCTAGCAAAGATTATATCAATACAAATATTCAACTTGTTGAAGGGAAACTAAATAATGTAAAACCTAAAATACCAAGCTCTCCAAATAAAATATCAATGGCTAGAAATGTAGCCCCTGGCATAGAGCCATCTTCTCTTGGAGATTATCATATCTATCCTGCAGGTAAGATAAAAAAGTTGATTGCAAAAGAAAGTATAACAGTTAGAATGTACGGACCTCTTAGTGTTGATTATGAAAAAATTTATGTATTTGAAAATTCTGAGCGGCAACAAAAAGAAGAGCCTCTAAAAGTAGAACTTACTTTATCTAATACGGAAGTACATGGTTTAGGTATTCCACTTCCTGCTGGAAAAATTGATATGTATACCTATTCTAGTTTGGGGGGGATTGAGTATATTGGTTCTGATATGATGGGGCAAGTTCCTAAAGGACAATCTTCAACTATTCAAGCGGGATATGCTTTTGATATTATCGGTAAACGGAAAGTGTTGAACTATGAGAGGCAAAGAAAAAGCGAAGAAGCTGTAATTGAGATATCTATAAACAATACTAGGTCCGACCCTGTTCAGATTAAAATAGTAGAACATATTAATGGGGATTGGGTAATAAAAGAACCCACCCATAATTATAAGAAAGAAGATGCATCTACTATCCATTTTCAAATTAGTTTAGATCCAGGGAAAAAAGAGTATATTACTTATACCTACAAAAAAGAATGGAAATAGTGGATTTAAAAACAAAAGTTATTTCTTTTATATAATAAATATATGAAAAGCTTTGATATTGATGACGCAATAACAAAGTTAGATCAGATTAGTACTAAACGTGCTAAAATATTATTTGATCACAAAATTAAGTCTCTTCAAGATTTAATCTATTATTTCCCACGCAAACACTTAGATAGAACAAATATAACATTAATTTGTGATGTTTCTCGTGGGGAGAAATATAATATTATTGGCAAGGTTGAAAGGATTGGAGAGATATCAACACGATATAAAAAAATCTTTCATGCGATTATTTCAGATGGAACTGGGTTGATTACTCTAAAATGGTTTAATTCAGCAAATTATATAAAAAAATTATTTAAAAAAGGTGATACTGTTGCCATTCATGGTAAGGTTGAATGGTATAAAGGTTTTACAATTAACCACCCTGAGTTTGATAGGCTAGATTACAATGAAAATCCAGTAAATACAGGGTCAATTATTTCCATATACCCATTAACTAGTGAATTGAAATCTGCTGGAATTGAACAAAGGTTAATAAGAAAAATTTTATTGCAGGCATTAAACAGTATAAAACAATATAATGATATGTTTGATGAATTTTTTATTAAATCCAATAATTTATATAGCTTAAATGATTCCTTAAAACAAATACACTTTCCTAAAAATATAAATAATCTTCAAAAAGCAATTTACCGTTTGAAATTTGACGAACATTTTATTTTGCAGATTTTTATGGCTCTGGTAAAAAGAAATATTAAAAGAGTAAAAACAAAATCCTTAAAAGATATTGGACCGTATTTTAGAACAATCCAAGGCTCATTAAAATTTGTATTAACCAAAGCTCAAAAAAGAGTAATGAAAGAAATTCATTCAGATATGAAAAAAAACATTTGCATGAATAGACTACTTCAAGGTGATGTTGGATCGGGTAAAACAATTGTGTCAATATTATCGACAGTTTTAGCAGTTGGTAATAATGTTCAGGTCGCCATAATGGCACCAACCGAAATTTTAGCCTCACAACATTATGATTCATTCCAAAAAGAACTATCTAAAGTAAAAATAACATGCTGTCTTTTAGTTGGTAAATTGAATAAAAAAGAAAGAACAAAAATAATCGATAATTTAGAAGATGGAGTTATATCTGTTGTTATTGGTACTCATGCTATTATTCAAGATGATGTAAGGTTCAAAAATCTTGGATTAGTTATCATTGATGAGCAACATAGGTTTGGTGTAAGTCAGCGGAACAAGTTAATAAATAAAGGAAAAAACCCTCATTTATTATCAATGACAGCTACTCCGATTCCGAGAACTCTTTCTATAACATATATGGGAGATATGGATCTATCAATAATTGATGAGCTTCCAAAAAATAGAATTCCTATTACAACTAAAGTAGTTGGGACTGAAAGACTTTCTAAGGTTTATTCATTTATTAAAAAACAGATAGGCCTTGGTCAGCAGTGCATGATTGTTTATCCATTAGTCGAAGAGTCAGAAAAAAGTGACATAGCAGCTGCTGTTAATATGTATAAAAAATTGAAGAAAAATATATTTAAAGATAATACAATTGGTCTGATTCATGGTAAAATGGAATCAGATGAAAAAAAAATAATCATGAAAAATTATGAACAGAATAATATTAAAATTTTAGTTGCCACTACTGTTATAGAAGTAGGAGTTGATGTGCCAAATGCTACGATAATACTCATTGAGCATGCTGAAAAATTTGGATTAACACAATTACACCAACTTCGTGGGAGGGTAGGTCGTGGATCAGAAAAAAGTTACTGTATTCTTGTTAATAGAGGTAGCCATGAAAAGTCATCAAATAGACTAGATATAATGGAGAAAACAAATGATGGTTTTAGGATTGCCGATGAAGATTTAAAATTGCGAGGACCTGGAGATTATATTGGGTACCAGCAGAGCGGGTTCATTAAATATAAAATGGCAGATATAATCACAGATGGACCAATTATAAGAAAAGCAAGAGATTTAGCAAAAATTACGGTTGATAAAGATCCTTTACTTGAAAAAAATATTTTAATAAAGAAACGTCTTTTAAGAGATTATAAAGAGAAGTTAAAATTAATTAAGCTAAATTAGAGTCTGGTTTTATTTTGTATATTAGTACTCTATTATAAATTTTCCGTATTTATTTTTTCTAATGTAGAATATTATTTATGAAAAAAGATAATTTATCAAAAAAAGAAGAGCTTTTTATGTATCTAATTAGGACTTTTCAATCAAGCGCTTGGATTGCATTAGGTAAGATGAAAAACCCAATGACAGATAAAACGGACATTAATATAGAACAAGCATCATTTTATATTAGATTATTAGAAATGATTCAAGAAAAAACAAAAGAAAATCTGACAGATTATGAGGAACAAATGCTTATAAATACAGTTAGTGAATTAAAACTAAATTTGATAAGTGAAAATAAAATATCATCTGAAAAAATTAAAAAGAAGAAAGATTAATTAGTGATAGATTTAAATTTTATTAGAATAAATAGATTAATAGCCTTAATCATTTTTTTGACAACCTTTTTTGTTTATTTTGATACCATGGCTCCTACGGTATCATATTGGGACTGTGGCGAGTTTATTGCAGTTTCTCATACTCTTGGTGTCCCTCATCCACCAGGAAGTCCGTTCTTTCTATTATTAGGTCGTTTGATGTCTATGATTCCATTTAATGAAGATATTGCATTCCGTGTGAATATTATTTCTCCATTAGTAAGTGCACTTGCTGTTATGCTCCTTTATTTATCAATAGTTAAGGTTGTGACACACTGGAGAGGTAAAGTGCGAAATATAACGGATGTTTTAATTGTGTTTGGCGGTGGAGCAGCAGGTGCTTTAGCATTTGCATTTACAGATAGTCATTGGTTTAATGCTGTAGAAGCAGAGGTGTATGCATTTAGTACATTTTTTACTGCGATAGTTGTTTGGCTTATACTATTATGGAATGAAAAAGCTGATGAAAATGGCAATGAAAGATATTTACTTTTAATTGCTTACATGATAGGTCTTGCTACAGGATTACATCTGTTAAACCTTTTAGCTATTCCGTTTGTTACGTTGATAGTTTATTTCAGAAAATATAAAGTTGAGTGGAAATCTTTTAGTATAAATATGATTATAACTGCAATAATATTTTTTGTTATTCACAATGGTATCATTAAAGGCTTACCTAAAATAGCTGCAGGTTTTTTAGGTGTGGGTGGTACCGCATTATTAATATTATCAATTTTTGGTTTAATGGTGTGGGCGATAATGAATAAAAAACATATTATTAGCGTAGCTTCAACATCTATTGTATTAATTTTGATTGGATATTCTACCTATACAATGATTTTTATCCGTTCAAATCAAGATCCAACAATTGATGAAAATGACCCTGAAACTGTGAAGTCAATGATATCGTATCTTGAGAGAGAGCAATATGGAAGTGTTGGTCAATTCCCAAGGCGGTTTAGAGGATTAAAGCAAATGTATGAAGTTGTAGGACCACCAGCAAATAATGGTTCATATAGCTCTAGGCAAAAGGCGCAGTACCGGAAAACTGATATGAATAAGCAATGGCAATTTTTCTGGGACTATCAGATAAAAAAAATGTATAACCGGTATTTTTTATGGCAATTTGCTGGTCGTGGCCCATCTAGAAGTGATGGTGTAACTCCTATGGGTGCTAACAGTAGAGAGGATGGAGTTTATTGGTCTCAGTTTGGGATACCATTAGCACTTTTAATTGGATTATTGGGTATGGTCTATCATGGCAGCAAAGATCAGAGAATGTCTTTTTCAGTTATGTCTTTATTTTTACTTACTGGATATGCAATAATATTATACTTAAACCAAGATGATCCACAACCGAGAGAAAGAGACTATTCTTATGTTGGAAGTTTTTTTGCTTTCTCGATTTGGATTGGTGCAGGTGTAGCAGCAATAGGAGAATTCATTCAAAATAAAATTGAAAATAAAGAACTTAGGATAAGATTTATATCTATTATGCTAATTCTGGTTATATTATTCATGCCTGGAGTTATGCTTAGTGTAAACTATCATTCTCATGATAGGTCAGGCAATTATGTGGCATGGGATTACAGTTACAATATTTTACAATCTGTGGGTCCAAACGGGATATTATTTACAAATGGAGACAATGATACTTTCCCATTATGGTATCTTCAAGAAGTAGAAAATATTAGGAAAGATGTTGCCGTTGTTAATCTAAGCCTCCTTAATACTCCATGGTATATTAAACAATGGAAAGAGGCTCGACCAGATGATACAAAATTTATAAATCTTTCTGATAAGCAGGTTGATGCTATTACATCAAGATTACAGCGTTGGGAGGAAAAGAAGGTTCAGGTTCCAGTAAAAAATGATTCTAAAAACAATGAAGGGTATATAGAGTGGAACTTAAAACCAACTTTTGCAGGTCAAGCGTTGAGAGTCCAGGATATTATGATATTAAGAATTATAAAAGATGCTGATTGGAGAGTTCCTATATATTTTGCTGTAACTGTTTCACAATCCAATAGAATCGGATTAGACTCTTATCTAGATATGCAAGGATTAACATTTCAACTTAAAAGCCACAAAACAAGCCCCGTTGATCAGGATATGATGTATAAAAATCTAATGACGCAAATTGGGCCAAATGATTGGTCATCAGGATTTACCATGGCAGGTTTTAATAGCCAAGACGAAAAAGAATACACCAATTGGTCTAGAGAATATCAACCAGGATATATGTTCAGAAATCTTGGGAATGATGAAATTTACTACAACGATCAAGTTATACGATTACTACAGAATTACCGTAGTGCTTATATGCAGCTTGCTGTAACCTACTATATGGATTATCAACAAGAAAAAAGAAAAAAAACCCCCGATGATTTTTTGTTAGCTAATCTTAGTAAAAAGTCAGTCTCAGTCTTAGATCAGATGAGATTTAATATTCCTGAATTAACCATACCGATAACATCAGAAGATCTTCACTATCAGGTTGCTAGATTATATGGTGACCTTGGTAGAAAAGAATCAATGGAAGAAATTCTTGATGAATTAATTTCAATGTCTGGCATATCTCCTAGTAATAAAGTTGAATACGCTAATGTTTATTATAGAGAGCTTGAAGATGTCAAAACAGCTGTTGCCATTTTAGCAGATCTACAGAATGAATATATTAAAATAGAGAATATGGTAAAAATAAATGGATTCTCTTCAATATCTAATTCCCATTGGCAAAGGTGGCAGAAAGCTTTCCCAGATATTGTATCATCTCTAGTTTATATTTATAAATCAACTGATCAGTATCTAGAAGCTGAAGGAGTATTAGTTGATTGGATTTCTAGATTTCCAAATGATAATAATGCCAAAAAGTTATTAGAAGAAGTACGTATTCGCGATTAGTGCTCTTCATAGGGTTTTGTCTGATATAAAATCAAAAGTCAGTATTATAATCCCACACTGGAATAATGTTGATGTTATTTCTGAGTGTCTTAATTCAATTTCAAAATCGGATTATAATGATTTCGAAATAATTATTGTTGATAATGCATCTAATGATAATAGTGTTGAGTGGATTAAATCTAATTATCCTCATGTTATATTAATTGAAAATGATAAAAACTATGGTTATGCAGGCGGCTGTAACATAGGTGCAGATTATGCCAATGGAGAATTTTTAATTTTTTTAAATAATGATACCATACAAGAAAATAATTGGATTTCTAGTTTAGTTTATACTATGAGTTCAAACTCTAGAATCGCCGCATTACAACCAAAAATTTTGAACTATTACAATAGAAATATTTTTGATTATGCTGGTGGAGCTGGTGGTCATATGGATATTTATTGTTACCCTTTCGCCCGAGGTAGAATTTTTGCAGAGCAGGAGGTTGATAAAGGGCAATATAATAATAAAGAAAAATGTTTCTGGTCATCAGGGACATGTTTTATAGTGAGGAAAAATCTATTTCATAAAGCAGGCGGGTTTGATGATACATTTTTTGCACATATGGAAGAAATAGATCTATGTTGGAGATTATATTCTATGGGATTCGAGGTGTGGGTTGATCCTCTGTCTATAGTCTATCATAAGAATGCACTAACATTACCAATGCATACTCATAAAAAATACTACCTTAATCATAGAAATTCTTTACTAATGCTTTTTAGTAATTATTCAATTAAAAATATAATTATTATTGGAATTCCTCGAATAATGCTTGAAATAGTAGCCTGTTTTTATTCTATTCTAAGGTTAGACTGGAAACATATGGCAGCAATATTAAAATCATTTTTTTGGATTATTTTTCACCCAAAAGTAATAATAAAAAGGCGGAAGAACTTTTCCAGAATAAGAGTAATAGAGGATAAAAAAATAATGGAGAACATGACGAAATCTTCTATAGTAATTAAATATTATTTATTAAAAAAACAGACCTATTTAGACATCTTATCTAAATAGACTTGATAAAGTTCATTGTTATCTGGGTCTAATTGTTTTAAATCCACTAATAGATCTCTTCTGCCAAGACTGCTAAATGTTATTGCTAGACTCTCAGAATGTAATTTCATAAAGAATTGGGTTGATTGCTCCCTTCTAAAATCAACATAGCTTTGCTCTAATCCATCAAGCATATTATCATATTCTTTTATAGCTTCATCTATATTCCCTTCATTCAATAGGTCTTTTGCGAGATAGTATGATAAACGAGCTGATCTTAAGCCTGTATTTTTACTTATGTCATCAACCAAAGATTTCCTTGAGCTCCAACCTTTTTGGTAATCAGAAGATGAACCTCTTAAACTAATTTCTCTAGCAATTTCATATGCAGGATTTCCACCTTTATAGTCATAAGTATCAATTTCACCTCCTAATATGATATAAGCATAAAATGCTAAAAATGCTGACAGTGGTTCAAATAGAACTAAATCAAAATAAAGACTAGAGCCAGGACTATAAAAAAACTGAACCCCTTTATCAAAATATCTCAAGTCGCTACCATTTGAGAATAACGCTTTACATAAATATGTTTTAACACTACCTTTTGCAGCAGCTCCTTCAAAAATTATCTGGATATTTAATGGAATATTTAAATCACTATATTCTTTATCCCATCTTGTATTAGTATAAAATTGTCGAATATCTTCTTTTAGGTTAATCAGATCATGCTTTTCATCACTTCTGAGTAATCTTTCATCAAATTCGACTTTAACAGCTCCAAATTGAGATAATAACGGTGTAATTAAAAAGAATATACTAATTATGAAAGAGAATAGTTTTACCATTACCCAAAGATAGATTAAAGTATTTCCCTAAAACAAGTGAATTGTCTAACCCATTTTTATATTATATTGATTTCAAAGTAATATTGGATTATGTCAAATATAGCAAAAAGATTAAACCAGCCTATTTATAAGGGAATCTTAGATATGTCTAGGATTGCAGGAGAGCTTGCTAAAAAAGAAAATATAAAAGCCTATATTGTAGGTGGTGTAGTAAGGGATTTGATTTTAAAGAAAAATGTTCAAGACCTTGATTTGATGATTGAAGGGGATGGGATTTTATTTGCAAGAAAATTAGCTAATATAATTGGGGTAAAAAAAATAGTTCCTTTTGAAAAATTTGGTACAGCATTAATTCCTAATAAAATGTTTAATATAGAAATTGCAAGTTCTCGTATTGAACAATATAAGAAAAACTCTCGAAGTCCATCTAAAATTAAATTTACCAGTCTTGAAGAAGATTTGAAACGAAGAGATTTTACAATCAATGCAATGGCTATGGATATTCATCCTGATAGTTTTGGTGATATTTTTGATCCATTTGAAGGAGAAGCCGATTTAAAAAAAGGGTTGTTAAAAACTCCTTTACAACCAGACAAAACTTTTTCAGATGATCCATTGAGAATGATGCGTGCGGCTTATTTTTCTTCAAAATTAAACTTAAAGATTGATTCTAAATGCAGAAATTCAATTATTAGGAAAGCAGAAAGAATAAAAATTGTATCTTGGGAGAGAATTAGAGACGAGTTTATAAAAATATTAAATACTCCTAAGCCATCTGTTGGTTTAGTGATTTTACAAAAAACTGGTTTAATGAAAAGAATTTTTCCAGAAATTGATATTATGTATGATATGAAACAATCTCCAGAGTGGCACCATAAAGATATTTTTGCTCATACACTTCAGGTTGTAGACAATGCAGCCAAATTGACAAAAAAAATGGAAATTAGATTTGCTGCGCTAGTTCATGATATTGCTAAGCCAAGAACAAGAAAAATAGACCCAAAAAAAGGATATACCTTTCATGGCCATGATGCAATTGGTGAGAAGATGATGCATAAAGTTTCTAAAAGGATGAAACTTTCTAACCAGCTATCTAATTATTTAAAAAAACTTACTCTCTTACATCTTCGACCAATAGCACTTGTTAAATCTGAGGTTACAGATTCTGCTGTTAGAAGATTGATGGTCTCAGCAGGTGAGGAGCTTGAAGATTTAATGATTCTATGTAGAGCTGATATAACTACAAAGAATCCAAAATTAGTTAATAAATATTTAAATAATTTTGATATTGTTGAACAAAAAATGAAGTTGGTTTTAGATAAAGATTCAGCTATAAAGTTTCAAAGTCCAGTTAGGGGAAAAGAAATAATGAAAATTTTTGGACTTGAAGAAGGAAAAGAAATTGGGAATATAAAAAGATTTATAGAAGAAGCAATATTAGATGGTGATATTGAAAATACTTATGAAGCTGCAAAGAGATATTTAATGACTTATAAAAAGATATAATTTGTATTAACCTAACGATGAGATAACATTTCGCCACTGTTTTATTTTAATTATTGTATTATTTCTATCCACCGTAGGTTTGAAGAGGTCATTCTCATCTGGCTTTTTATCTGTATAATTACCATTTAGAATTCGAAAAACTCCTATTGCTGTTTTATCTATTATTTTTGGGCGACTAATAATTTGACCAGTTAAATCAGAAATAAATTGAAGAAGAGAATCTCGTGCACCACCTCCACTAGCTGTAATTAAAGGAAAGTTAATTGAGATATTATTATTTAACATGTCAATAATATCATTAACTAAATAACCTATAGATTCCATCCCTGCTCTGATAACTTCATTTTTATTATTTTTATTTATATTATAATAAACATCATCAAATCCAGATACCCAATAGGGTGCTGCGATACCTGAGAACCCTGGTATGAATAGACCATTAGTATTTTTATTTTTACAGCGTTTATCCCAATTCATTTTAGAATGTTCAATATTTAATATTTCTTCTAAATAATTAAAAAGTGAATTGCAAGCATTTATGGTACCCTCGGAAACATATATTTTTTTGTTATTTTTAGAAAACAGGACACTTGTAATTAAGCCATTAATCATTATTGGTTTATCAGCTGAATTATATAATATGCTTGCAGAAGTACCAAAATTCATACCTATACTTTTTTCTGTAAACCCATTTTGTCCTATAAGTGCGGCTTGCTGATCACCAATAACACATTGCAGATTAAAATCATAGTTTAGAACTTTTCCATAATTATGAAATGTGGGCTTTATTTTGGGGAGGCATATTTCAGGTATATTAAATAGGTTTAAACATTTATTTGACCATCGACAACTATTTATATCCAGTAATAAAGTTCTTGATGCTATTGTATGATCTATCGCAAAATTTTTTGTTAGAGCATGTGTTATATAACTACTTAGAGTTCCAAAAACAATACTTCCCTCATTGATTTTCCTTTTCAAAGAAGGTACTTCTTTAATCATTTTTTGAAATTTAGGGCCACCAAAGTGTGGGCTTAGAGGTAGACCAGTTTTTTTATATACCCAATCTGCATGTTCTTTCATTTTTTCAACAATATCTATTGCTCTACTATCTTGCCAGCTAAGTGCTATTGTAACAGGGGTTATATTTTTTCTATCCCAAAATAAAAAGGTTGATCTTTGTACAGAAAGTCCCATTGATAAAATTTGATTATTACTAGTTTTAATTGATTTTATTATTAAAGTCTTACAAGCGTTCAATATTTCTAATGCATTGCACTCCACATGATTTCTAGAGGGTCTATAAAGATTATGTTTTATTTTGTCTTGATAAACAATCTTGCCATTACTATTAAACAGAAAAGATTTTGTAGATGAGGTTCCTTGATCAATAATTAAACGCATTTGATTATTCAATTTAAAATTACATTATTAAATATTTTAAAATCTTTTTTGTTACCTTAAAAAATATTTTGATTTTAAATTAAGGCGGTTTGGAGACCATTAAAGATTTGAAAATAATCTTAACATTTAGTTTTAGGAGATAGAAATGACTTATATTATTGCTGAACCGTGTGTTAGTACCTGTGACACTGCTTGTGTTGAAGTTTGTCCCGTAGATTGTATTCATGGGCCTGAGGATAAAACAGGTGCTGGAGCAGAGGCAAAAGAACCAGGATTTGACCCAGAAGGGAAACAGCTGTACATAGACCCTGAGGAGTGCATAGACTGCGGTGCGTGTGAACCCGAATGCCCTGTGGAGGCTATTTTTGAAGAAAGTGAAGTACCTGAAGAGTGGAGTAAATACATCCCCCTTAATTACGAGTATTTTGGGCAAGAATATTCAGGGTAATAATTATAATCAAAAGTAAAATGATAAACGGCTGCTTTGGCAGCCGTTTTTTTATTTAAAGAATTTTATGGAAAAAAATAAAGTAAAAGAATTACTTAGCCAGATCAATTATCCAGGTTTCAATAGAGATATTGTGTCTTTTGGGATGGTTGATAAGATTCAAATTGATTCTGAAAATATTATTATAAAATTAAGAATCACATCTCAAGATGATGAAAAGAAAAAATTACTTGTTAATACTATTAAAGAAAATTTAGCGGAATATTTTTCTTCGGTCTTGGTAGAAATTGATGACAAAAATAATATTAACCCCACTTCACAATCCCAATCCCCAATGTCTGATTCTGTTTTACCAAAAGTTAAACACGTAATTGCTATTGCTAGCGGGAAAGGAGGAGTTGGTAAATCTACTGTAGCTTCTAATGTTGCCTGTGGTCTAAGTAATAAAGGATTTAAAGTGGGCTTATTAGATTTAGATATTTATGGACCATCTTTACCAATTATACTTGGTGTTAATGAACAGCCTGAAATGACAAAAAACAATCGATTAATACCACTAGAGAAGTTTGGGATCAAAGTAATGAGTTTTGGTTTTATAAGTGGCAATGATACCCCTGTTATTTGGAGAGGCCCGCTTGTTTCTAGGATGACTGAGCAGTTTTTCAAAGATGTAGAATGGGGTGAACTCGATTTTTTAATATTAGATTTACCACCAGGGACAGGTGATGTACAACTGACACTTACTCAAAAATTGCGTATTTCTGGTGCTATTATTGTAACAACTCCTCAAGATATCGCTCTTTCAGATGTCAGAAAAGGAGCAGATATGTTTGAGAAAGTAAAAACACCAATTTTAGGTGTTATCGAAAATATGTCAGGATTTGTCATTGATGGTGTTATTAAGAGTCCAGATGGAGAAATGTTAAACGGTGGTGATATACATCTTAGCGATGGTTCCAACTTAAAAATTAGTAGTGCTGGAGATTTCGAAATAAAGTTAGATTTATTTAAAAAAGGAGGTGGCGCATCTGAGAGTAAGCGTTTAAATATTCCTCTTCTAGGTCAAATACCTATATCTGGCGATATCGTTGATTCTACAGATAGTGGGACACCTATAGTTCAGGAAAAACCTAATCATAAAACATCAAAAATTTATATATCAATTATTGACAAAATAATATCAATGTTAAATTAAATGAAACTTGGAACACTTTTATAGTTATTATTGTTTAAATAGTAAATGATAATTTCCAAATGGTGGTAGCTTCTAGTTTGTCCAGTCAATTTGCATAAATTAATTTTCCATAATAAAAAATATGAGTAATATAGAATTAAATAATATTGATTTAGTAAATGTTCCAAAACATATAGCTATAATAATGGATGGTAATGGTCGCTGGGCCAAAGAAAGAAGGCTGCCAAGAATAGCCGGACATAGAGAAGGGATTAATTCTGTTAGAGAGATAACTCGAATATGTGGAAAGATTGGGGTAGAGTATTTAACTTTATATACATTTTCTACAGAAAATTGGCATAGACCTAGAGCAGAAGTGAAGGCACTCATGACTTTACTTTTAAGTACAATAAAAAAAGAGATAAAAGAACTTCATAAAAATAATATTAAATTTTCTACGATTGGAAATATTGCATCTCTTCCTGAGGGTACTATTAAGGGTCTTCAAAATGGTATTGATTTAACAGTTAACAATACGGGCTTAAACTTAGTTTTAGCTTTGAACTATGGGAGTAGACAAGAGATACTTAAAGCAGTAAGAAATATTATAGATAAAGTAAAAGAAGGAGAATTAGATAATACTGTAATAAATGAAGAATCTTTTTCTTCTTATTTAGATACAAATAATTATCCAGACCCAGATCTTTTAATTAGGACTAGTGGAGAGTTAAGAATTAGTAATTTTCTTTTATGGCAATGTGCATATACCGAAATATATTTAACTGATACCTATTGGCCAGCATTTCGTGAGGAAGATTTATATAAAGCTATTTTAGATTTTCAAAATAGAGAACGTCGTTTTGGGAAAACTAGTGAACAGGTTAATGATTAAATGAAATACCTAATATATATTATATATTTATTTGCATTTTTATTTTCACAGTCTATTCAGGACTTTGTTTTAAAAGATGTGAAGGTTGAGGGCAACGTGATTTCTTCTGCTAATACTATTATTTTTACCTCAGGGCTAAGAAAAGGTCTTACAGTCTCAACAGCAGAATTTCCGAGAGCAATAAAACGCCTATGGCAATTAGGTTTGTTTGATGATGTGCAAATTAGATATGATGATGAAAGTAATAATGAAATAAGTATTACACTTATTGTATCTGAGGCTCCAGTTGTTGGTGAAGTAATATTCGAAGGTAATCGTAAAATTAAAGACAGTAAATTTATTGAAGAGCTAGAGATTGCTACTGGTCAAAGGATTAAGCCAAATATGCTCCATGAAAAAATGAAAAAAATGAAAAGCCTATATGCTGAAAAAGGGTATCTAAAAGCAGATATAAATATTGAACTAATTGCTTCAAATAAAATGTCTAATCTTTTTGATGGTAAGGCAAAGAGTATTACTAAAGATGTTATTTTTAAAATAAAAGAAAATGAAAAAATAAAACTTAGAAATATATATTTTGAAGGCAATGAAACTTATTCTGATTTTAGGCTTAGGTTTTTAATGAAAGAAAATAAGCAGCAGAGGTGGTATTATTTTTGGAGGACTTCTTTTGATAATGATAAGCTAGATACAGATAAAGAAAAGATAGTTGAATTCTATCAAAATAAAGGGCATAGAGATTTTTCTATTTTATCAGATTCAATTATATATGATGGGAATAGTAAATATCTAGATATCGTTTTTTTTGTTGATGAAGGGCCAAAATACAAGTACAGAAATTTTTCTTGGGAAGGTCATTCTCTTTATTCTACAAATATATTATCTCGTGCCCTTGGATTATCAAAAGGAGAAAATTATAGTGAAGAAGATTTTTCAAGAGCAGTCTATGATAGGATGCAAGGATTGTATATGGATAAAGGATATATATATAGTCGTATAGAGCCAGAAGTTACACCTGTAGGTAATGATTCCCTTGATGTCCATTTTATTATATCTGAAAATCATAAGGTATACATAAGAAATATAGTTATAAAAGGAAATGAAAGAACGCATGAAAATGTTATTAGAAGAATAATGCGGATTTATCCTGGAGATGTATTTAATAAAGAAAGGTTGCTTCGTACCCATCGGGAGATTATGATGTTAAATTATTTTGGCAATGTTATTCCTGATGTTGTACCCGTTGATGATAATGAAGTTGATATAGAAGTTACAGTTGAAGAAAAATCATCTGGGCAAGCCAATATGAATATGGGATTTAGCCAGGCATATGGTGTAACTGGAGGGGGAGGATTTTCACTACCTAATTTTAGAGGTAGGGGCCAGCACCTTGCATTATCATTTGAGGTAGGTGCAGCAAATTACAACACAAATTACTTTGGAAGTAATTACACACCCCAAAAAAGAGAACGAGCATCATTAAGTTTTACTGACCCCATGGTTAATGACACTAATAATTTATTAAGTGGTTCAATATTCTATAGTTTTTCTGGAAGATCTTCTATGTATTATGCACCGCTAGATCAGATTACAAAAGGTGTAAGCATAAGATGGGGTAGAAGATTTAAATGGCCAGATGATTATTTTAGAGGAAGTTGGTCATTTACAGCGCACCAAAGGAATTATGAAGCAGAGAATGAAGAACAATTACAACTTTATACAGGAGGTTTGAATCAAACTGTTGGGATAAGTATAAATCAATCTATTAGTCGCGATAGTCGAGATCATCCTGAATTTCCTACTATTGGGTCATTGATGGCTTTAAGTAGCAGTATATCTGGAGGTCCTTTTGGTGGAAATGAGGATTTTCATAAACATGTTTTGAATCTTCAATGGTATACACCTACTTTCTGGAAATTTGTTTTAATGAGTTCTGTTAAACTTGGAGGTATAAAAAATTTACCATCTGAAAATAATGAAAGATCAATAATCCCTTTTAATGAACGATTTATTATGGGTGGAAGTGGTATGATTTATGGTAATCCTCTAAGGGGATATGAGGATAATAGAGTTGGTCCACTTTCATCAAATGGAGGACCATTTGGTGGTAATGCCCTTTTAAGTATTACAACAGAGTTTAGAGTGCCTTTTTCCGAAAATCCAGTAGTTTATGGTATGATATTTGCAGAAATGGGGAATGTTTGGATTGAATCTCATTTGCAAGAGAAATTTAATTTAACTAGAATTGGACCAATTGATTTAAAAAGATCAGCGGGTATCGGAATTAGATTTTTTATGCCAATGATAGGGAAACTAGGGTTTGATTTTGGATATGGATTTGATGATTTAGATGGTGATGGTGAAGCAGAAGGATGGAAATCATCAATAACAATAGGACAACAATTTTAATTTTCAAAAAGGAGAGTTTGGGAAAAATGAATAAAATAATAATCAGTATTCTTCTAATGGGTCTTACAGAAATTGCAAATGCTCAATTAGAAATAGGATATATTTTATCTGAAAGAATTA
>PBCB01000045.1 GCA_002717765.1 Fidelibacterota bacterium
CATCTATAATTCTTTTTATCAATTTTGGAAGATGTTTATCAACTTTATCATTTCCATATCGTGCAATTAATGTAATTTTTCCTGAATCGTTATTAGGGTTTATTTTATCCAATATATTCATTAGATCATCATGGTCTAATGAAGGACCGCACTTGATTCCTATTGGGTTTTGAATACCTGAACAGAATTCAACATGTGCACTATTTTCGAATCTAGTTCTATCGCCAATCCATACAAAATGTGCTGATGTATCATATATATCGCCTGTTGTTGAATCTACTCTTGTTAATGCCTGTTCGTATGGGAGAAGTAAGGCTTCATGGCATGTATAATAATCGGTTTTACGCAATTGAGGTGTGTTTTCAGATGTTACACCAAGAGCATCCATAAAATTTAAACTCTCCTGAATTTTATTAGCCAATTTTCTATATCTTTCATATTCCGATCCAGATTTTAAAAATCCCATATTCCATGAATTAACATGTCGAAGGTCAGCGTACCCACCATCGGCAAAAGCTCGAAGTAAATTTAGCGTTGATGCTGCTTGCGAATATGCTTTAAGCATTCTATCGGGGTTGGGTTTGCGCAAAATTTCATCAAATTCAATACCATTAATAATGTCGCCTTTGTAGCTTTCTAATTTTTGGCCATTTCGTTCTTCAATTGCACTGCTTCTTGGCTTTGCAAATTGCCCTGCCATTCTTCCCACTTTAACAATTGGAAGATTTGTTCCAGAGGTAAGTATGACAGCCATTTGTAGTATCACTCTAAATGTATCTCTAATATTATCGGCGTGAAACTCAGAGAAGCTTTCTGCACAATCGCCACCCTGCAATAAAAAACCATTTCCTTCAGCAACATTTGCTAGTGACTTACGTAATGATCTTACTTCCCCTGCAAAGACGAGAGGAGGGAAGCCCTTTAGTGTATCAAGAACTCTATCCAAATGTTTAGTATCCTTATATTCTGGAATATGTAGTGCTTTATATTTTTTCCAGCTATCTAATTGCCACATTGTCTAGTTCCTTTAATTGTTCATCAAGTGATTCTGTTGATTGTCGTAATTTTGAAATTATTTTCATAGTATAGGGATTATATATTTGGAGGTCTGTATAAAGATCCCAGGTATCGTTACATGTTTGCTCAACTAGATCTAATAGATCTTTAAATCCTTGTGTATCAATTGGTGTTTTATCAATGCCAAATTGCTTTAACATCCTTCCAAGAAAATGAGTAACGCCCTGGCTTTTTGCCGCAAGCCTATCATGCTCATCAGGTGACATTTTTATAATATCAACATTCTGATTAGTGAAAAATTCTTTCCATATATTAAATTGGTTATTGATATCATTTACGCTGTGCATCATCATTTTCAATTTATTATTTGTTAAAAATGAATCAGGTCCAAACATGGGATGCGTAGCAATAATACCAATATCTGCTGAAAGATAATTTGTCATTATTTTTACTGGATATGACTTTACTGAGCAAACATCAATTATAGTCGTACCGCTTTTTAATCTAGGGGCTATATCAATAATTAATGATTTAAAATGACGGATTGGAACTGCTATAAAAATAACCTCTTCATTTATTATTTTTTCTATATCACAAAACTCAACACCAGGTAATGAGCTATTATTCTCAATATCAAAAGCAGAAACCTTGTACCCCTTTTGTAAAATACTTGCAAGCACTTTACCAAATCTTCCCAATCCAATTATTCCAATACTCTTCATAATGTCTACAGCTTCTTAACTCCTAGAAATAAAGTGAGGTTATGTTTCAGATCGTGAATACTTTCCTGTAATATTTCTAAATCATATAATTCTGCACATGCTTTATTTGCAATAACACCTGCAGTTTTAGGTAGCTTTCCTTCAGATAGCCTTCGCGCTGACTCGGCCGTGTCATCTTCTTCAATTAAAGGTCTCGTCCAAAAATGTTCACTCAAAAAATCTTTACATTGACGTAAAGCTTGTTGGTGGGAGTGTATTTCAGTAATGTCACCTACATTCATACCTGCAATACCCAGCAAATTTTGATCAACCGGTATATGGAACATCTCAATTATTGAACATCGATATCTCGCAAGCGCCTCAACGCTTTCAATCACTACGCCACCTTGTGCATTTTCCATTGCAATAACTCCATAATCAGTTTCATCTGATTCTAATCCCCCTAATACGCTTTCCGAGGAAATCTGGTAAACAATATTAAAATCATCTATTCCATGATTCATAGCAAACTGGGTTGCAGCTTGTTCAGAAAAACTTCCTTTTCCGCCTTGTATTCCTATTGATTTCATTTATAACCTTTCACTTTTATGTAAAAAAAAACCCCGATCATGATCGGGGTTTTGAATAATCAGTGTATAGCAGGGTATACCTGGGATTACAAAACCCTCTCCCGAGTAAAAAAGAAATAGCTGCCATAATAATTTTTTGTTATTATATAATTCATAGGCCTGATATTAAACATTCCAGTCATTGATACCAACTTTATTTTTTTTTCTCTTGAATCAGCTTTGAAACATTAAATATTTGAATAAAAATTGATTTAATATGTTCTTTGTCAATCGTACTAAATTTATTAACCAATCGGTTAATTATTTGTTTTTCCCTATCGGTATCTAGTATTTCACTATTTGAATTTTGTTTAATAGAACCAATTTTATCTGATAATTCGAAACGCTTAACTAGCAGATCAAGGATTTTATCATCATAATCATCAATTTTACTTCTTAGCTCATCGATTTTATTTTTTGTATTCATTCAAAAAAATACAAATTACTATTATAACTGTGAAAACATATTTAATTAAATTTTTAGTAGAAACACAGTAATTTTAATTAATATGAGTACACAATATAAGCGAGTTGCATTTCACACTATGGGGTGCAAATTAAATTATTCAGAATCTTCCATGATCTCTAGAGACTTTGTCAATCAAGGATTTAAAAAGGTAGATTATAAAGACATCGCAGATATCTATGTATTAAATACATGTTCAGTTACTGAAAATGCTGATAGAGAAGCTAGAAAGCTAATTCGTCAAGCCAAGCGTAAAAACCCAAATGCCACAGTTGCAGTAATGGGATGCTATGCTCAATTAAATCCAAATGAAATTGCACAAATCCAAGGAGTAGATTTAGTGCTTGGCGCAGAAAATAAATTTAATCTACTTGATCAGCTTGATAAATTAGATTTAAATGGAACACCCAAAGTTGTTCGCTCAGATATAATACGTGCAAATTCATTCATCCCTTCCTATTCTTCTAAAGAGAGAACACGATCTTATTTAAAAATTCAAGATGGCTGTGATTATACCTGCTCTTTCTGCACTATTCCTTTAGCTAGAGGAAAAAGTAGAAGCGATACAATAGCTAATACATTAGAGCTTGCTAGACAAGCCTTGGAAACTGGAGCACGTGAAATTGTATTAACAGGAGTAAATGTTGGTGATTTTGGTAAAATCCACAATGAATCCTTTTTTGAATTAATTCAACAAATAGATGATTTACCATTTGATCGTATTAGGATTTCATCGATTGAACCCAATCTATTAACTGATGAAATAATTAAATTTTGCGCATCATCAAAAAAATTCATGCCGCATTTTCATATACCATTGCAATCAGGCTCAGATAAAATTCTTAGTTTAATGAGAAGAAGATATAAAAGAGATCAATATAAACATTGTTTATCTACGATAAAAAAATATATGCCGGATGCAGCAATAGGAGCAGATGTAATCGTTGGGTTCCCAGGTGAATCAGATAATGATTTTATTGAATCGGTTCATTTTATAGATGAATTAGATATTTCTTATTTACATGTGTTTACGTATTCAGAAAGACCCAACACCGATGCAATAAATAAAGATAATACAGTTGACAAAAAAACTCGATCAAGAAGAAGCGCTATGTTAAGAGATTTATCTTATAAAAAACTTTCAAAGTTTTATGATCAATATATTGGTTCCTCAAGATTTGTATTATTTGAAAGCATGAAAAACGGCAAAGCAATAGGGCACACGGACAATTATATTTTAGTTTCTACTGATGTTGATAGTTCCGCAATTAATTCTATTCAAAATGTTAGGCTAAATCAGAATCAAGGAAGCCTAGTAAATGGAGAATTAGACCTATAGAATCATTTTATCTGCGCTAATATTTCATCCCAGAAAATTATTCTAGCCTGCATAGTGTTTTTTGCAGCGTGAGCTGCCTCAGACCATTTTGAATCATCCTTTCCGCAAAGTTCTTTAATCATTTTTAATGCAGCAGGGCCATGTTCATCTTCATCCATACCAATATGTCGATCTAAATAGTAAGCAAAACTCTTTAGTCTACCTTTTAAGTCCTGATCTATTTTTTTTACTATCGATCTAAACATATTAGGAATCACCTCTTCTCTGCCAAAAGTGAACATAGCTGCAACAACATGTACGGGTGCATTTTCTAACATTGAAAATGTTTTACTTACGAACTTTGAGGCAGGCTCAGGGGCATTGCTGTTTGCTAGGGCGCTTTCAATTCCATTATTTAATTTTGATAAAAATATTTCAATAGGTTTCGTATTAGCACCTGATTCTTCCATAGCTTGATAATACATTTCAAAATGACTTGAATAATCACCATAAATATTTATATCTGTTTCTTCTTCTGTAACAATTTCATTCAATAATCGCGCTGGAGTGCCACCGTTCTTGGGGATCCAAGGGATATCTGTACATGTTAAATTTGTTTGAAGTGTTTTTAGTATAGACATGAAATCCCAAACTGCAAAAATATGATTTTCCATAAAAATATGTAGGTGATTTATATCATTAATTGAGTTATAAATCTCGTGGTTAAATAGATTATCCCTTTCTCTTTGAGTAATATCAAGAATCTTTAGGATGTCATTTTTTAAAAAATTGAACACAGGAGTGGTTTTATAATTATGATTTATTATAAGTATCGATTGGAGGGCAAGTACAAATTAAATTTCTATCACCGTGAGCATTATCTACTCTACCAACACTGGGCCAGTATTTATGTTCTTTGAGCCATTCAGCAGGATACGCAGCTTTTTCTCTTGAGTATTTATGATCCCAATTATCTGATACTATAGAAAGCGCAGTATGGGGAGCATTCTTCAATGGATTGTCATCTTTATCTAATTTCCCATTTACTACATCATCAATCTCTTCTTTAATTAATAACATTGCATCACAAAATTTATCTAGTTCTGACTTTGATTCGCTTTCTGTTGGTTCAATCATTAATGTACCGGGTACAGGCCAAGACATGGTTGGGGCATGAAATCCATAATCTATTAATCTTTTTGCTATATCCTCATCGCTGATACCTGTTTCATTTTTTAACTCTCTTAGATCAATAATAAACTCATGAGCTGAGGTTCCATTCACACCTCGAAATAAAACCTTAAAATCATTTTCAAGTCTTTTTGCCATATAATTAGCATTCAAAATAGCAATTTGAGATGCCTTTTTTACTCCTTCGCTACCAAGCATAGAAATGTAACCCCATGAAATAGGTAATATCCCAGCACTACCAAAAGGAGCAGCGGAGACTGCTGAAATTGATTTTGAATTATTATTAAGAATTGGATGCCCAGGTAGGCAAGGAGAAAGATGTTCTGCAACACAAATTGGCCCCATACCTGGCCCACCACCACCATGAGGTATGGCAAATGTTTTATGAAGATTTATATGGCAAACATCTGCACCAAAATCACCCAATCTTGTCAGGCCTACCATAGCATTCAAATTAGCACCATCTAAATAGACCTGCCCACCATAGGAATGAATTATTTCACATATGTCAGAAACTGATTCTTCGAAAACTCCATGGGTGGATGGATAGGTTAACATTAAGGCAGATAATTTATCTTTATTTGCATTTGCCTTTTCTTTTAGGTCTTCAACATCAATATTACCGGAGCTATCGCATTTTATTACTATGACATCCATTCCGGCCATCACTGCACTAGCAGGATTAGTCCCGTGTGCAGATTCTGGTATTAAACAGACAACCCTATCATTATCGCCATTATTTCTATGATAGGCTCTTATCACCATAAGGCCTGCATACTCACCTTGTGCACCTGAGTTAGGTTGTAATGAACAGGAATGAAGGCCTGTAATATCTACTAACCATTTAGAAAGAGAATCAAAAAGTTTATAATAGCCCTTAGTTTGCTCTTGAGGTGCAAAAGGATGTATCGCGCTAAACTCTGGCCAAGATATAGGAATCATCTCTGCAGCTGCATTTAGTTTCATAGTGCATGAGCCTAACGAAATCATACTAGTAGTTAAGCTTAAATCTTTTGATTCTAATCTTTTAAGGTATCGCATCATTTCAGTTTCAGATTGGTATGAATTAAATACCTCATGTAATAAATATTGAGTACTTCTAGTTTTGGTTAATTTGAATTTATATTTTGATTTAAACTGAATTTTAAATGACTTAAGAATTTCATCTATATCTGAATCATTAGTAGTCTCATCAATCGCTATGCCAATATTACCGTTATCAAATTTCCTAAAATTCAGGTTTATTTTTTCTAAGTCCAATTTTTTTCCATTTAAATCAATACGTATGGTATCAAAAAATTGATCATGAACAATATTATAGCCGCCATTTGCTAATGCGGTTGCTAGTTTTCTAGCATTGTCATGGACACTTTGAGCAATTTCATAAATTCCTTTTGGACCATGATATACTGCATACATTCCTGCGATCACAGATAGTAAAACTTGAGCAGTGCAAATATTTGACGTTGCTTTATCTCTTCTTATATGTTGTTCACGTGTTTGTAGCGCCATTCGTAGTGCTTGATTATCATATGAGTCCTTTGATAATCCAATTATTCTTCCAGGCATTTTTCGCTTGAAGTCTTCTTTTGCAGCTAAGAAGGCAGCATGGGGACCACCAAACCCTAAAGGCACTCCAAATCTTTGCGAGTTTCCAACTGCTATATCTGCATCAAAATGTCCTGGATCAGGGATAATTGCTAGGCTTAATAAGTCAGTAGCTACTGTAACATAAGCACCAGATTTATGGGCTTTTTCACAAATCTCCCTATAATCAAAAACCTTACCATCAGTAGTAGGGCACTGAATTAGATACCCAAAAGCTTGATCTGTAAAAATAAAATTGTTTGGTGATTCAATAGCTACTTTAATTCCAATTGGTTCAGCACGAGTTTTGATTACATCAATAGTTTGAGGATGGCAATCATCTGCCACAAAAAATTTATTTCCATTTTTTGAGGACCGATACATTAAAACCATTGCTTCTGCTGCTGCAGTTGCCTCATCAAGGAGAGATGCATTAGCAATTTCCAGTCCTGTCATATCGGTAACCATGGTTTGAAAATTAAGCAAAGCTTCTAATCTTCCTTGTGAGATTTCAGCCTGGTAGGGTGTATAAGCTGTATACCAACCTGGATTTTCAAGAATATTTCTAAGAATTACTGGCGGAGTAATTGTTCCATAATAGCCCATACCAATAAATGATTTAACAATTTTATTTTCACTAGCAATAGATTTAATAATTTCTAAAAATTCATTTTCACTAAGTCCATCACCTAAATCCAATTTGTTTTTAATTAAAATATTTTCTGGAATAGTTTTATTGATCAATTCATCAATAGATGAAAATCCAAGCAAAGATAGCATCTCGCTAATATCCTTATTATTTGGACCAATATGTCTACGGGAAAAATGTTGTGTGGAGTGATGCGCCATTATATTATTTATTTAATAATGATTTATAGTATTTATCAAAAGCAGCTAGCAAACTTTCCTGACCTGAGTATGGAGCTGGACTATATTTTTTAGATTGAATTCCTAATTGAGACAGTTCACAAATATGCCAATCCTGTTTATTAGTTGTATCCCAAAAATCGATCGCTTCTTTTATATTATACTTGTTTGAAGTAGCTGCATCTTTATCAAACAACCATGAACATGTAACTTCACATTGATCAATGCCACGTGGCCAAACGGTATGATACATTACATAATCAGGGTGTAAGCTTAATAACATATTTGGAGAAATTGTATAATAATAGACACGATCCAAATCTTTATCAGCCAAATTTTTTAATGGAGGGGAACATAGAGCTCCTGAAGAAGTAACGCTTTCTTTATTTTCATTCAGGTTCATATACCCGCCTAAAAATGGTCCTTCAAATAAATCATTACGACCCCCTAAGTATGGAGTAATAGCTGCAAGTTGAGGGTGTATAATTGGGCAGTGGTAGCATTCAGAATAATTTTGAATTACTAGTTTCCAATTTCCTTTCACCTGGTATGTTTTGCTTTCCATTGAAATTAAGTTTGAGATATTCCAGTTTTTAAACTTTGTATCTATAGGTGAAAATAGTTTTTGAAAAGATTCGGGCTTATCATCAAAATTAATAAAGATAAATCCCTCCCATTCTGCGATTGCTACGGGGTAGAGTGGATAATCATTTTTTTTAAAACCCTTAACTGAATCCATGTGGGGTGCACCAACTAATTCACCAGAAAGATTCCAAGCCCATCCATGATAGCCGCACTGGATTGACTTTGAAAATTTACCTTCAGTTTTTTCACAGATACGAGTTCCACGATGTCTACAGACATTTGTAAATGCTTTTATAGATTTTTTTGAATCCCTTAATATAATAGCGCTTTCAGTTCCTATATTGATTACTTTGTAATCACCTTGTTTAAATAGCTCTTTGGATCGACCAACACAGACCCATTTCTTTAAAAAAATATTTTCATATTCTTTACTCAAAATTTCAGGATTTATATAATAATTCCGCTCAAGCGTGTGGGATCCTTTTTCAAGTGTTTCAGCTGTTTTTTTATATTTCATTTTTTTAAAACTTCTTGCGCTGCGTTATAGCCATTGGCTCCATGTATGCCACCACCTGGATGGTTTCCAGGACCGCAGAGATAGAGATTTTCAATAGGGGTTTTGTATTGTGCAGTACTAATCGTTGGGCGCATAAACATAAATTGATCTAATGTCATCTCTCCGTGATTCAAATTACCCTCAGTTAGTCCAAATTCATTTTCAAGATCTAGCGGAGATAAAAAGCTTGACCCTTCTACGCTTGAAGAGAAACCAGGAGATACTTTTTCAATAGCTTCTACTATATTTTTCATCAAATCATTTTTTAATTCGTCAGACCATTGATTATTCCTTAATTGATAAGGATAATATTGAACAGATGCTGATAAGACATGTTTGCCTTGCGGAGAAAAATTATTATTTATCAATGATGGTATTGTAAACTCAATATAAGGATTATCTGAAGGGTAACCATATTTAACACCATCGGAAGCACGCTCTAAATATTCTATCGATGGATTTATTGAAAATAAGGTTATCATTTTTTCCTCAGGGATATTATTAATTTTTGGAAGTTTATTTAATGCGAAGTGCACCCTTGCAGTACTCCCACGATATCTAATATTATTCAATTGTCTTTGAAAATTAGGACTCAGTTTTGATGCACCTATTAATTTCATAAAAGTATTATTTGGATCTAGACCCGATACTATTGTTTCAGCTTTGATTTTCTCACCATTATCAAGGGTAGCGCCATTACAAGAACCGTTATCAACATCAATTGAAATAACTTTAGCTGAGCATCGTATTTGCGCGCCAAAATCTTCTGAGCTTTCTTTCAAAATCAAAGCTAATTTTTCGGTACCACCTTTTATAAAATGTGCATTATGAAAGACACCATTTGCATGTACATGCTGATGTAAAAGATTATAACCTGTACCAGCAGCATATGGACCAAATGAATGGTGGTGAATCCCTGAAGTTGATATTGCGCTCCGCAATAATTCATTTTCAAACCATTCATCAACAAGTTCTGGCATCATCATTGGTGCAACGCGCAATAGATCTACTACTCCACGAGTTCCATGTTTGCGAACCGGTCCTAAGATAGATCGCATCTTAAGAAGTTCTTTTAAGCCTACATTAGGTAGGCTGGGCGGTGTTAGTTCATAAATTTTTTCAAGGAATTGAGTTAGTTTATTTATATAAGAAGTGAATTCATTCCATTTTTCAGAATCTTCTTTAGAGTATCTAGCAATTGATGCCGCTGTTTTTTTAGGATCTAAATAAAATTCAATCTGTTCTCCATTATTACCAAGAGCAGTACGAACAATATCAGGTTGTATTAATTGTAACCCTTTGGATTTTAAATCTAGCTTTTTCAATATCCGTGGATCGATCCATTTAATTGTATCATTGATTGTGTTGCATTTGAACCCAGGTACAAATTCATTAGTAGATGCTAATCCGCCAATTTTATCCCTCGATTCAAGTACTTGAACGCTTTTGCCAGCTTTACTTAATATGCATGCTGTCACTAAACTGTTGACTCCTGAACCAATAATTATTACATCAAATTTATTCATTTCCATACGCCTAAAATCTTTTTTGCAGCCATTTCGCCAGGCGAACCAGTTATACCACCACCAGGATGAGTGCCTGATCCACACTGAAAATAATTTTTTATAGGGGTGGTATAGTCAGCCCATTTTACTGCAGGGCGGAGAGAAAATAATTGTTGTAGTGTTAATTCTCCATGAAAAATATTTCCTTCAGTAAGTCCAAAAGTAGATTCTAGATCTGCTGGCGTAAGAACTTGTCGATGTAAGATTATGTCTTTAATGTTTGGGGCATATCTTGCAATCGTATTGATAACTGCATCTCCAAAGTCCTCTCTTTTTTGATCATTCCATCCCTCTTTAATATCATAAGGCGCATACTGTACAAAGCAGGACATAACATGCTTGCCTGGTGGAGCCATATCAGGATCCAGAACGGATGGAAGTATAATATCCATAAATGGAGCTTGAGAAAAATTACCATATTTTGCATCATCATAAGCATTTTCAAGGTGGTCATACGATGGGCTTATAGAAATAGCACCCCTAAGATGTGGACCATCACCTGGTAGGCATCTAAAATTAGGCAATGCATCAAGCGCAAGATTAACCTTACCTGATGATCCTCGAATTCTAAAATTTTTAATTGCTGTTACAAAATCCGAAGGAAGGTCTTTTTCATCTAACATTTTTAAAAATGAAAGCTTAGGGTCTAATCCAGAAATAACCATTTTAGAATTATATTCATCACCATTTTCTAATACCACACCTGTGGCTCTGCCATTTTTAACCATTACTTTTTCCACAGATGCCTCTGTCATAATATCAACACCGAAATGTTCAGCTGATCTTGCGATTGCCATACTCACGGCTCCAGTACCTCCTCTTTGAAATCCCCACGCACGAAATGCGCCATCAATATCACCCATGTAGTGATGCAACATTACGTAAGCAGACCCAGGAGAACGAGGACCCATAAAAGTTCCTATTATTCCACTAGCAGACATAGTTGCTTTTAATGGCTCATACTCAAACCATTCATCTAAGAAATCAGCAGAGCTCATAGTCATTAGTTTTGTTAAATATTCAAATTGTTCAGATGAAAGTGTTTTTACGTGATTTAATAATTTTTTAGTAGCAGAAAGATCTGATAGTGATGGGCGAATTGCGTTAGGTGCAATAGTTTCTAAAATTGGCCGAACGGACATACCAATTTGACTCATTGCAGGGCCAAATCTCATATAGTTTTCTGCATCTTTTTTTGAATGCCTTGCAATCTCTCTATATGTCTGATCTGGATCAGCGGTGCGAATAATATAGTCATCGTCAAGGGGTGTCATTGTGCTTTCTAGAGGAAGCAATTCCAAGCCAAACCTTGGCAACATCAATTCACGCATAACATTTGACTTCATCAAACTAACAACATAGGAACACACAGAAAATTTGAACCCAGGAAATACTTCTTCTGTTACTGCTGCCCCGCCCAGTACATGCCTTCTTTCTAGAACCAGAACGTTTTTACCTGCCCTTCCAAGATAAGCAGCTGCAGTTAGCCCATTATGACCGCCACCAACAACTATAGCATCATATTTTTTTACACCGGGCATGAACGTTTTCTTTCTGGATCGAAAAAAGGAGTTTTTACTACCGTAGCTTTAGTTAGTTTTCTAAAATGTTCTACTTTTAATTCAAACATTAATTCCGAACCTTCTTTTGCATATTTTGATTTAATATGTGCTAATGCAATATATCGCTTAAGAATGGGAGACCATGTGCCACTGGTTGCATACCCAACCTGTTGATTTTGTTTATTGTATAAAGGAGTACTAGTTCTCCAAGCTGTAGATGGTAAGCCAGGAGGTAGGCCAACTTTTCTATAATGCTTTTCAAATTCTGGCCATTCAATCTCAATACCAACAAAATTCCAACTTGCCCCATTTTGCTCTTCTTCTACCAATGCATTTTTTCCAATAAAATTATTTTTCTTCATTTTAACCGTCCAGCCTAGGCCCAGTTCATAAGGGGATGATTTTCTAGCATCAATAATTGCATGACGCGAAGAAATATAATCCACATCCAATAAGATCAGACCAGCTTCAACTCTAGCTATATCTAAAGCATGTAGTCCAGTGGGTGTTATACCAAAAGGTGCACCTTTATCTATAAGTAAATCCCAAACAGCTAATGCATTTTCAGGATCCATCCAAATTTCATACCCAAGGTCACCGGTGTATCCTGTACGAGAAATAGATACTGGAATATCTCCAAAGTGTGTATCCGTCATCCAAAAAAACCTGAGACTGTCTAAGTTTTTTGATGAGACTGTATTCAAGATTTGTCTAGAGTTTGGACCCTGCAATGCTAGCGCTGCAGTAGAATAGGAATCATCTTTTATTTGCACATCCATTCCTGCAGTATTGGTTTCAATCCACTCCAAATTTGGCTCTGCGCTCGTAATTCTGAATTTATTTTTAGAAAGCCTTTGGACAGTTCCATCATCAATTACTTTTCCATCTTCATCACACCAAGTTGTATACATAACTTGTCCAACTTTACATATTTCAATATTTCTGGTCACGATATTATCTAATGCTTTTTGCGCATCTTGACCTTCGACAATATATTTTATTAACGGTGTAATATCTAATAGCCCTGCTTTGGTACGAATAGCAAAATATTCATTTTCATGTGTTAATTCATAACTGGTAGCAGCAAGATGACCAGCCCACCTTCTCCATTCTTGAGATTCATTTAGTTGAGAAGTACGCTCAAAAAAAGGCGACAGCCTTAATTGAGTGGTTGCGTTAAATCTATTTTCATATGTCATAAATTATTTTCTATAAAAAGGGCGCGTTAAGCATGTGGGTCCGCCTGCACCCTTAATTGAAATTTCAGATCCATCATAAGTATGAACTTCAACACCCGCATCTTTTAGTCGCTGTTCAGTAATTGAATTACCACTAAGCATAATTACTTTTTTTGGAGCAACTGCCAAAACATTGCAGCCCATAGTATCATATTCTTCATCAGGGACTTCAATTAGTTCAATTTTTCTATCAAGAAGATATTGCCTAAATGATACCGGTAGCAATCTTGAATAAACCAAAAAAAGATTCGAATCAATCGGACTTACATTGCTCATTAGGTGTAGGCAATCATTTGGACCTGTCCAGTGTGGCAGGTCTACAGGAATAACTGTATCAATATCATTGCCTAATATTGCTTTTAATTGATTAATGCCTTCTAGGTTTGATCGATAACCTACGCCCACAGCAACTGTACGATTATCGATCCAGACAATATCACCTCCTTCAAGGTTACCGGGAGGCGTTATTTCACCAACAATAGGTATACCGATTGAAGAAAAATACTCTGAAATCATCTCAGGCTCACTTTGACGTAATTGCTTTCCCATTGAGCAAAGTATGACTCCAGAATTTGAAATTAAACAGGGATCGTGAGTGTAGATAGAATCAAGGCTCGTTTTGTCATCAACTGGTAGTGCATGAATTTCAATATCAAAATCTTTTAATATATTTAAAAATTTATTGTAGTCATTGATTGCTTGTTCAAAATTAGGCGCACCAAAATAGTTTAATTTCTTAGCTTGTTCATTAATATTTGCTTGAGTTTTATATGCGCTATCTGGATGTTTTATCAGTATGCGCTTTATTGGTTTAGTCATATTTTGACAACCAAATATTTTATTCAAAATTTCCTCCACACCAATTAACTATCATGTTGGCAACTACTTCGGTTGAAATTAAAATTTCATCAATTAGGATGTTTTCATTGGCTGCATGGGCCAGTCTTACATCTCCTGGGCCGAAAAGAACGCTGGGAATATTAGCATGATTAGTAAACAGGCGCAAGTCTGATCCATAGGTGACCCCTTCAATAATGGCATCTTGATTTGAAACATTAGTATATATTTTATCTAGCTCTTTTATTAATGGATGATCTAATGGTGTTTGACCGGATTCAAATTGGCCTTCAAACCATTCAATTACAGGAGGATGGTCCTTTAACCAATTATCAGATTCAGCAAACTTATTTATATGACCCTCAAAACTTTGCTTTGCTTTTGCATTTGACTCACCTGGAAAAACTCCAAGTCGTCCCTCAGCAATTATAGATTCAGGTACGGTGGAGTGCCATTGTCCACCTGCAATCGTTCCAATATTAATAGGGGCGACCCTATCTTTAGATTGATAGTATTCAACATCAAAGGAATCATGGCGTTCTTTCTCAAAATTAATGATCGATTGGTGGATCAAGGAGTATTTCTCAATAGCGCTTATACCATCCCATCTCATTGAGGCATGGGTCGCTTTACCCGGGACTTTTAATCTAAATGTTAGGGCGCCAGATTGAATTGGAGATAGCTTAAGCGAGGTTGGTTCTAATATAATGGCAGCATCTGCATCATATCCTTTTACAATATTTGTTAAGGTTCCACAACCACCAGATTCTTCGCCAACTACTGATTGAAAAATAATATCACCATCAGGGGCAAAGCCTAAATTTTTTAAAATGGAAATTGCAAAAAGTCCGGAGGATAACCCTGCTTTCATATCGCAGGATCCTCTACCATAGATTTTTCCATCAATAATGTTGCCTGAGAAAGGATCATCATCCCATAATTTTTCAGGGCCCGTTGGAACAACATCAACATGGCCATTTAAGATAAGTGACTTTGCATTGTTATTACCTTGCCATAGTGCGGTAACATTGATTCGTGAATCCGGAGAGAACCCGTCATCATTAAATGCAGGATGGTGTTCAAGCTCACTAAAAATAACAGGAATAATTTTAGAATTAAGTCCAATAGAATTAAGTTTATTATGAATAATGTGTTGTACGTCAGATTCTTGATTTGCAAGACTAGGGGTTCTGACTAATTCTTGAACAAACGCTATTATCTCATCTTTATTATCATTAATTGCTTTATTAATCTTATTTTTTATATCATGCATTTTTTGTCCAATAATAATAAAAAGGAAGGCCTGCCAATATTAGAATTGCGCCAATTCCCGCATCTCTTGGAGCTTCCATGATTGTATTGATGGTAAGAAAAATAGCAAATAAGATAAAAGTAATTGGTATCCATGGATAAAAAGGTGTTTTATAGGGC
>PBCB01000040.1 GCA_002717765.1 Fidelibacterota bacterium
CCAAAAACATTTGACTGATGCGTGATTGCAATTAAACCAATCTGGTGCATTTTCTTTTCAATAGAAGACAAATCAAGTGTTCCATCATCAAGCAATGAAATGTAATTCAAAAAAGATGAAACTTTTTTTGTAATTAATTGCCAAGGAACAAGATTGCTATGATGTTCCATTTCAGATATTAAAACACCTTTTTCATCAGAAAGATTTTTGTTTCCCCATGCGTGCGCAACCAAATTGATCGATTCGGTAGAGCTTCTAGTAAAAATTATCTCATGGGTATCAGGTACATTAATAAATTCCCTCACTTTTTCCCTAACAGCCTCATATTCATTTGTTGCTTTCTCTCCAATTTCATAAAGAGCGCGATGAATATTAGCATTGTAATTTGAATAATATGAACTAACTGAATCGATAACTGATTGAGGTTTTTGAGCGGTTGATGCTGAGTCTAGATAGACTAGCCCTTTTCGCTGACTAAAGATTGGAAATTCTTTGCGAATATCATCAACCGTAAGCATCAGAGCATACCAAGCTGTAATTTTGCAGCTTCATTAATCATATCTCTATCCCATGGAGGATCCCAAACTAGCTCAACATCTACATCTGCCGTTCCGGGAATTCCCTCAATTTTTTGCTTTACTTCACCTGCAATCATATCACCCATTCCACATCCAGGGGCTGTTAATGTCATTTTAATTTCCACATTACTACCACCCTTTGAATTATCAGATAAGCTACACGAATAGATTAAACCAAGATCAACAATATTAACAGGAATTTCAGGGTCATAACAGGTTTTCATTGCTTCCCAGACTGCTTTTTCATTTGCTTTTCCATCTGTTTCAGTTTCTTCAAGCCAGGGTTGAACTTCAGGTATTTTACCAATAGCATCTGCATCAACCCCTTCGATTCTTACTAGATTACCACGAATCATCACTGTATATGACCCACCCAATGCTTGAGTAATATGACCTTCTTCACCTTTTTTTAAGGTGATCTTATTCCCAAAAGGAATTAATGTTGCTTCGCAGTCTCTTTCAATGATCACTTGTTCATCTATATCTGAATACATAACTAATCCAATATATCGTTTTGAATTTTGTTGATTGCACTGCTAAACCCATTTGTTCTTTGGCTACTAATAGCACGATCCAGGCCAACAGCTTCTAAGAATTTACTTCCATCAATCTCTCTGATTTCATCTGAAGAATGCCCATTAAATGATCTCTCTATCAATGAAAGAAGACCTTTAACAATCATTGCATCTGAATCTGTTCTAAAATAAAAATTTATACCTTTTGATTCTCTGATGATCCAAGCTTGAGATGTGCATCCGTGTATTCGATTTTGCTCAATTTGCTCCTCTTTTGAAATTCCATTGGACATTTTTGCAAGATCTACTAAATAAACATATTTATCCCTTGGATCAGAAAAAATTGAAAACTCATCTTTAATTGTTTTTAGCTTTTCATAAATATTTGACATTAGTCCAAAATCCTTTTGAGCGCTAAAGATACTTTATCATTGACATATTCTTTTGTATCTAAATTTTGAATTGACTGAATGACGTCACCAGCAAAACCCTCTACAATCAATTCCATTGCCCTTTTTTTATTTAACCCTCTAGATCTTAAATAAAATAATGCTTCATGATCAATTTGTCCAGTTGTAGATCCGTGAGAGCATTTTACATCATCTGCATAAATCTCAAGTTGGGGATTGGCATTCATTAAAGCTGATGGGCTGAGTACTAAATTCTTATTTGATTGACTCGCATCGGTTTGTTTAGTTTTTTCTTTTACAACCACTTTCCCATTAAATACACCCGAAGCTTTATCGGACAAAATATATTTAAACAGTTGATTGCTTTGGCATGCATTGCTTGAATGTTCAATAATTACATGCTGATCATGATGTTGTTTATCCTCAATCAATGATAAGCCATTAAGATTTGCACTTGACCCTTTTTCTTTGAAGTTCAACTTAATATTATGCCGGTAAAGTGACCCACCTAAGGATATTGAATTGGTATTTAGTTCACTTTCATGATGAAGAATGTAATCGGTATTAGCTGTAAGGCTTGATGCACTACTATCCTCTTGAATAAGTACATGGTTCAAATGAGCATTATTCTCGATCTCAATTGTTGTAACAGAATTCGTGAAATAGGAAATAGGCGTTGATCCTATATAATGCTCAATGATAGTGGCTTCTGATTTTTCCCCTAAATGAAAAACAAACCGAGGGTGATTCATTAATGCATCCGAGAGCTCTGTTGTGAGATAGATTATTTGAATAGGTTTTGAAAGACGCACATTGTTTTGAATATAAATCGGTAATCCGGAATTCATCATCGATGTATTTAGAGAGATAAACGGATTTGAACTACCCGAAACACCAACTGATTTATTTTCAAATGAATACAATTTAGGGTTGGATTGAAAATGCTCCAACCCCGTAGATATTAATACCTCATTGGGAACCTCAGACAACTTAGGTTGGTAATGTCCATTAATAATGAAAATAAGATAGGTATTTGGAATGCGTCCAGGGATATGTTTTGGAATAGGCGGGAGGTCTTTTTCCCTAGAAAGGCGAAAGTTCCCTTTTTCAATTAATGAAAAGTCTGTGAATTGCCATTCTTCCCATTTTTTACTGGGTAACCCTGTTGCTTTAAAATCGTTAAAAGCTTTTATTCGTAAATCACGAAGGGCACGATCTTCATCGGATCTATGTTCTAATAACGCATCAAATTGTTCTTGAAAATATTTCATGCCTCAAGCCAAGAATATCCTTTCTTCTCAATTTGTTGAGCCAAATCAATTTTTCCTGATTTTACTATTTTACCATCAATCAAAATATGGATGTGATCAGGTTCCATATATTCTAACAGACGCTGATAATGCGTGATGGTAATAAAGGAACGATTAGAATTACGAAAATTATTTACGCCTTCAGCTACAATCTTTAGCGCATCAATATCTAGACCTGAATCAGTTTCATCTAAAATCGATAATTTTGGTTCTAATGTCAGCATCTGTAAAATTTCATTACGTTTTTTCTCTCCCCCGGAGAACCCATCATTAACTGCTCGGCTTAAATATTTCTCATCCATATTTACCAGTTTCAACTTTTCACGTATTAATCGCATAAAATCGGCGGCGTTTACTTCATCCTGTCCATTGTGTTTCAGTTGCGCGTTAAGTGCCGCTCGTAAAAAATAGGTATTATTTACGCCAGGTATTACGACAGGATATTGAAAGGACATAAATATTCCTTCAAGGGCGCGTTCTTCAGGGGGCATTTCATGAATATTTTTATTGTTAAATTGAATTTCACCAGAAAAAATCTCATAATTATCTCGACCTGTAATAATATTTGCAAGTGTACTTTTCCCAGAACCATTTCTTCCCATTATTGCATGCAGTTCTCCTGGGTTTATGGTAAGGTTTAAACCTTTTATAATTGTTTTACCATTAACACCTGCGTGTAGATTTTTTATTGATAGCATTATTTAAATAATCAGTCTAGAAAGATATTAACCGACTGCGCCTTCAAGACTGACTTCCATTAGTTTTTGTGCTTCAACTGCAAATTCCATTGGAAGCTCATTAAATACATCTTTACAGAATCCATTTACAATCATTGATACGGCATCTTCCGTTGAAACGCCTCTTTGGTTGCAATAAAATAGCTGATCTTCCCCAATGCGTGAAGTAGATGCTTCATGCTCCATCTGTGCAGAAGGATTTCTTACATCAATATAAGGGAAGGTGTGTGCCTCACATTCACTGCCGATCAATATTGAATCACATTGGGAATAATTTCTAGCATTGTCAGCACCTTTCATAATTTTAACACCACCCCGGTAGGTATTTTGACCTTTCCCAGCTGAAATACCCTTAGAAATAATAGTGCTCTTAGTATTTTTCCCAATGTGGATCATTTTGGTACCTGTATCAGCTTGTTGAAAATTATTTGATAGAGCAACAGAATAAAATTCGCCTACGGAATTATCACCTTTTAATATACAGCTTGGATATTTCCAGGTTAATGCTGAACCGGTTTCAACCTGTGTCCATGATATTTTTGAATTGTCACCAAGGCAGTTACCGCGCTTTGTAACAAAATTATAAATGCCACCTTTACCAGTTTTAGGGTCGCCAGGATACCAATTTTGCACAGTAGAGTATTTAATTTCAGCATTATCATGTGCAATTAGCTCTACAACAGCAGCATGTAACTGATTTTCATCTCTCATTGGAGCAGTACATCCTTCTAAATAACTTACATGACTATTCTCTTCAGCAATAATCAATGTGCGTTCAAATTGGCCAGTATTTGCCGCGTTTATCCTAAAATATGTCGATAATTCCATGGGGCAACGCACACCTTTTGGAATATAGACAAAACTACCATCGCTAAATACCGCTGAGTTTAGTGTAGCAAAATAATTATCAGAAACCGGAACCACTTTCCCTAGATATTTTTTTACTAATTGAGGATGGTTTTGGACAGCTTCAGAGAAAGAACAAAAAATTACCCCATGCTTTTCAAGCTCTTCTTTAAATGTTGTTGTAACGGAAACGCTATCAAAGACTGCGTCAACAGCAACATTTGATAGCATTTTTTGCTCTTCTAGAGGAATGCCAAGCTTATTATAGGTTTTGAGTAGTTCCGGGTCAACCTCATCTAGACTTTTTAGTTTTTTCTGTTTTTTTGGAGCAGAATAATAAGAAATTGATTGAAAATCTATTTTTGAATAGTTGAGTTTTGACCAATCCGGCTCTTCCATTTTAAGCCATCGATGATAAGCTTTTAACCTCCAGTCAAGCAACCAAGATGGCTCATTCTTCTTTGATGAGATAAATTTTATTACATCATCACTTAATCCAGGAGCAATCGTATCCTGGTCTATATCAGTAATAAAACCATATTCGTACTCTTGCTTTATTGCTGAATCAATTATTTGCTGATTTTTACTCATTACACCTTAAGCTGAAAACGAAGTGCCGCAACCACAAGTTCTTTCCGCGTTTGGATTGATTATTTTAAATCCTCCATTTAGGATATCATTTGAAAAATCAATTTCTATTCCTTTAAGATAAAGGTAGCTTTTTAGATCACAAAAAATTCTTAATCCTTGGCTTTCAAAAACTTTGTCAAATTCTTTTTGATCTTTTTCAAAAGACATATTGTAATTCAACCCTGAACAACCTCCAGTGGTAACTTCCATGCGAAGACCAAATCCTTTATTGCCTTCAGCCTCCATAACAGCGGTCAATCGTTCAGCGGCTTTTTTGGTTAGGATAATTCCTGAATCAAATACCTCTTTAGTATTGGTGGCTTTACTCATTATTCCCACTCCTCATTGATTGTTATGTGATCATGATTTTCTGGTTTAGCTATACCAAGACCAAGTTTCTTTTTCGCTTCCTCTGTGATCATTTCAGGATTCCATGGTGGATCAAATGTAACTTCGACAAATGCCTGATTTATTTCATCTAATGCTTCTAATTTGCTTCGAATATCTTGAGCAATTTGATCACCCATAGTGCAGCCAGGTGTCGTTAGTGACATGACAATGTTGATATCAGATTTTGTCTCATCGTATGCCTCTTGAATCTGTATATCATATATTAGTCCTAGATTCCATAAATCAACCGGCAGCTCTGGGTCGTAACACTGCTTTAAAATTTCAATGACACGATCCTCTTTTATTTGACTCATTATTGGGTAATCTCCTGAAGTGTTGTTTTTGAAAACATATCTCGCATATTTTGATTAATTCTTTGAATTGGGGTAAGGATATTGCAGGACTTCATTTGAACACAATCGGTATTAAAATAGCAATCCATAAGACCAAGCGGACCTTCAAGTTTCTCGAAAAAATCTTTTAAAGAAATCTGATCCAAATCTGCTACAATCTTATATCCACCAGAAGGACCTTTGGTGGCCTCAATCATTTTTTTGCGTGCCATTTGTTGAAGGGTTTTTGCTAGAATATGCTTTGGAATGCCATATTGCGTAGCTATTTCTTTCGCGCTACTAAGAGAACCCTCATGGCTATGCTGCATGTGGCGCAAAGCAATCAGCGCGTATTCAACTTTTCGTGTAATCTTTAACATATAAGGCTTTCGAAGCCCAAAAATTTAGCAATTAAGAAAACAGGACACAAGAAATATATACGACAAAATTTATCGTATATATGACCTTTAAGCTTTTAAGAAAAATTACTTAATGTATATAAGGTTATCATCAGAACTAGCAAACTCTCCAATTACAACTGCTTCATAATTAGATTCAGAATTAAACCTCTGAAGGTATGCATTGGCTGTTTCTGGTGGAAGGGATATAAGTAACCCTCCAGAAGTTTGCGCATCGGCAACCATCATTTGCTGCGCTTTTGATATTTGATTTGAAAAATTTGAAAATTCAGAAATATATTCGTGATTTCTCTGTGTTCCTTGTGGAATAATACCCATTTCAGCTAAATCTGATACCCCATCCAAGAATGGTATTTTATTAAAATCAATTTGACAGGAAACGTCACTTGATCTACACATTTCGGCTAAATGACCTAATAGGCCAAACCCCGTAACATCTGTGGCTGCATGCGCACCAAATTCTTTCATTAATTTGGAAGCATGTTTATTTAAGGTTGACATACATTTTACCGCTTCGGCTTCAATTGTTTTTGAAACCAACTCCTTTTTAATAGCGGTTGATACAATTCCCGTACCAAGGGGTTTGGTCAAGATTAAAAGATCTTTTGGTTTCGCGCCTGAATTTTTTATTAATGAAGATTCATCAATTTCACCAGTTACAACCAAACCATACTTAGGTTCTTTATCATCAATTGAATGCCCACCAAGAATTGGAATTCCAGCTTCTTCAGCTTTATTTGCCCCTCCTTCTAAAATCTGACTTGCAACTTGCTTTGGAATATCGTTGATAGGAAACGCGAAAATATTTAGGGCAAAGGTAGGCTTTGCTCCCATTGCGTAGATATCTGATAATGAATTAGCTGCTGCTATTTGGCCGAACTGATAAGGATCATCAACGATAGGAGTAAAAAAATCTACCGTTTGCACTAATAGCCTTTTATCATCTAATCGTACTACTGCAGCATCATCGTAATCGCCAAACCCCACAATGACATCTTTAGAATTTGCACTCTTAAAATTACTCAGCACCTGAGCAAGGTCTTTTGGACCGATTTTACACGCTCATCCTGCGCCATGTGAAAATTGCGTCAATTTTATTTTATTAACTTTTGACATATGCAAAATTTAATATAAATCATCTACCTTTCAGAATAGCTTAAAATAAAAAAAACTACACAATAGATTGTTTTAAGAATGATAAGATATTTAAATTCCCTGTGTATTAACTGGATAAAAAATCATTTTTTATAATTTGAAACCAAGTTTTAAAAGTAGACGCGCAAATATGATCGCATTCGAAAATCATTTAAATTAAACTACCAAAGAATATATACATGAGCAGAAAAACACAAGATCTTCAAGAAGCAGTAATACGTTTCGCTGGTGACTCTGGAGATGGAATGCAGTTAACTGGAGGCAGGTTTACCGAGACCACTGCAGTTTTTGGCAATGACCTTAGTACTTTCCCAGATTTTCCAGCAGAGATCCGTGCTCCAGCTGGATCACTGGCAGGGGTCAGCGCTTTTCAGATTAAATTCAGTTCCAAGGATATCCACACTCCTGGAGATTCACCGAATGTCTTAGTTGCGATGAACCCAGCAGCACTAAAAGTCCATCAGCAAGATGTTGCCCCTGGTGGAATGATTATTTGCAATACAAATGCTTTCACTCCAAAGAATTTAAAATTAGCGGGCTATGAAACCAATCCGCTTGAGGATAAAACCCTAGACGATTATTATACGGTTTATGATATTGAAATGAGTAAGATGGTTGCCACTGCCAGTGAGGATTTAGATTTACCATCGAAGTCTGTCGAAAGAACAAAAAACTTTTTTGCTTTAGGCCTTTTATTCTGGATTTATGATAGGCCCACTCAGCCAACTAAAGATTGGCTAGCAATTAAATTTGCAAAAAAACCAGAGCTGGTTGAAGCTAATGTTCGTGCGATGGATGCAGGTTATAATTATGGTGAAACTACAGAAATCTTTACCACTCGCTACACTGTAAGTAAAGCCGATTTACCTGCTGGAAAATATCGAAATGTTGTTGGAAATTATGCTCTTTCTTTGGGGCTTGCTGCTGCTGCGGAAAAATCAAAATTAGAATTGTTTCTTGGTAGTTACCCAATTACTCCTGCAAGTGACATACTGCATACCTTATCCGCTTGGAAGTATTTAGGTATTAAAACGTTTCAAGCTGAAGATGAAATCGCTGGTGTTACTTCTGCATTAGGAGCGGCCTTTTCCGGTGATCTTGCTGTGACTACAACTTCAGGTCCAGGTATTGCCCTAAAAGGGGAAGCGCTTGGACTTGCTGTAATATGTGAACTTCCATTAGTCGTTATAAATGTTCAACGAGGCGGACCTAGCACTGGTCTTCCAACTAAAACCGAACAATCGGATTTACTGCAGGCATTATATGGTCGTAATGGTGAAGCGCCCATGCCAGTAATCACGTCTTCAACACCTGGTGATTGTTTTTATGTTGCTTATGAAGCTTGTCGCATTGCAGTAAAATACATGACCCCTGTGATGTTATTAACCGATGGATATTTAGCGAATGGATCAGAGCCATGGATTATTCCCAAACTAAAAGATTTGCCAGATATAAAAGTTAAATTTGCAGATAAGTCATCTAAGGTAGATGATCAATACATGCCTTATTTGCGAGAGAAAAAGACACTAGCTAGGCCTTGGGCTATTCCAGGAACCACTGGATTAGAACACCGTATTGGAGGCCTTGAAAAGGAAGATGTTACTGGTAATGTTAGCTATGATCCAGAAAACCATCACCATATGGTTGAAACGCGTGCAAAAAAAGTTGCCAATATTTCTAGCGAATTTGATAAAACCGAAGTATTTGGAAAAAAGAGCGGTGATTTATTGATTCTAGCCTGGGGTGGAACAAGAGGAGCGTGTTTATCGGCTGCCGAAGGACTGATCAAGGATGGTTATAAAATTGGATACGTACATTTACGATGGATCAATCCACTACCTGATGATCTTGGTGAAATATTAATTAAATATAAAAATGTGTTGATTCCTGAGATTAATTTTGGGCAATTAATTAAAGTAATTAGATCAGAATACCTTGTAGATGCTAAAGGGCTCAATCAAGTATACGGCAAACCAATCACTTCTGCTGATATCCAAGATACAGCAAAAAAATTAATAGGATAGAATTATGCCAGAATCGAAAACTCAAGCAACCTATACCCGAAAAGATTTTACCTCTGACCAAGCTGTAAGATGGTGTCCTGGTTGTGGAGATTATGCTATATTAGCGCAAACCCAAAAAGTCTTCCCTGATCTAGGAAGAAAAAAAGAAGAGTTTGTTTTCGTTTCAGGAATAGGCTGTTCAAGCAGGTTCCCTTATTATATGGATACCTATGGTTTTCATACTATTCATGGCAGGGCAACTGCAATAGCTAGCGGTATAAAGATAGCGAGACCTGATTTATCTGTATGGGTGGTTACCGGCGATGGTGATGGCCTATCTATTGGTGGCAATCATACTATCCATCTCATGCGTAGAAATTTAGATTTGAACGTTATGTTATTTAACAATAGGATTTATGGCTTAACAAAAGGCCAATATTCACCCACTTCAGAAGTTGGTAAAGTAACAAAGTCTACACCTATGGGTTCGCTTGATATTCCATTTAACCCATTGTCTTTAGCGTTAGGCGCAGGTTCAACTTTTGTTGCAAGAACCATAGATAAAGAGACTAAGCATTTACAAGCAATGATAGCGGAGTCATACGGCCATAAAGGAACCTCTTTCTTAGAGATTTATCAAAATTGTAATATTTTTAATGATGGTGCATTTGCTCCATTAACCGATCGCGATACTAAATCCGATACCGTACTTTGGCTTGAGGATGGTAAGCCTCTAGCTTTTGGAGCTGAAACCTCCAAAGGGATTCGTTTGGATGGAAATAAACCAGTTGTTGTAGAAATTGGTGATAAATGGAGTGAGGACGATTTACTTGTGCATGATAAAAGTGATTATGTTATCGCTTCATTGCTTGCAAACATGACTTATTTACCTGAGTTCCCAGATCCTATTGGAGTGTTTTATAATATCCAATCTCCAACATATGAAGATATGCTTACAGAGCAAATAGAACATGCTGTCAAGAAGAAACCAAAGGCATCAGTGCAGGACTTACTAAACTCTGGTGACACTTGGACAATTAAATAACGTGTAATTTTGGGTAATCGTAAAGAAAAAGATAGTATGGGGGAAATGGAAGTACCTGATAATAGGTACTATGGAGCACAAACTCAGCGCTCTCTCCAGAATTTCAAAATCGGCGGTGAACAATTTCAGAGAGAATTGATTCGAGCATACGGAATTTTAAAAAAAGCCGCAGCAATTTCTAATGAATCAGCGGGAAAGCTTGATAGCAATATATCAAAAGCGATCATGCAAGCTGCAGATGAAGTCATTGAAGGTAAGCTAGATGAGCATTTCCCTTTGGTTGTCTGGCAAACTGGATCTGGAACACAATCCAATATGAATTTTAATGAAGTGATTGCAAACCGCGCTATTGAAATTATGGGTGGCCAATTAGGGAGCAAGGATCCTGTGCACCCTAATGATCATGTTAATATGTCGCAGTCTACCAATGATACATTTCCAACTGCAATTAATATTGCTGCCACTGAAATGGTTAATACTCAATTAGTTCCATCCTTAAAAAAATTATTACAATCTTTAAATCAAAAATCTAAAGAATTTGATTCGATTATTAAGATTGGTCGAACTCATTTGCAGGATGCAACACCATTGAGCCTAGGTCAGGAATTTTCAGGTTATGCTTCAGCTATAAGTCATGACATAAAGAGGCTTGAGGCATCATTGAGTCACTGCTATGAACTTGCAATGGGAGGTACTGCTGTTGGAACTGGAATCAATTCATATCAGGGGTTTGCTGAATCTGTAGCAAAAAATATTGCTTCTATTACTGGGCTTCCATTTAAATCAGCTGCAAATAAATTCGAAGCTCTTGCTTCCCAAGATTGCATTGTTGAGTTATCTGGTTCATTAAAAACGCTAGCAACCTCTTTATTTAAAATAGCAAATGATATTAGGTGGTTAGCAAGTGGACCGCGTTCAGGTATTGGGGAAATTATTATTCCTTCCAATGAGCCCGGATCATCGATTATGCCGGGAAAAGTAAACCCTACACAATGCGAAGCGATGACGATGGTTTGTACCCAAGTTATGGGTAATGATGTAACAATTTCAATTGCGGGCGCTAGTGGAAATTTTGAATTGAATGTCTTTCGACCTGTAATTGCATATAATATTATCCAATCTATTCGATTATTAAATGATGCTTGTGATTCATTTCGCATGCATTGTGTTGATGGAATAATTCCAAATAACGAAAGAATCCAATCTAATTTATATAACTCTTTAATGCTGGTAACGGCATTAAATCCTCATATTGGATATGATAAAGCTGCTGAGGTAGCAAAAAAAGCACATAATGATAATACTTCATTGAGAGAAGCAATTATTGAATTAGGCTATATGTCTGGAGAAGATTTCGATACATTAGTTGATCCCAATAAAATGATTAAACCATCAGATAAATAATTTTTTTCAATATTAGCTTAGGCCGTTATCATAATTTTGGCTGTTAGTAGCAGTTTAATTACTTAGATTTTTTCATGGATTGGATAAGATGATTTCATTTAATCAAATTATAAAATATTTTAAAAGTGCCGCTATTGTGTCAGTTGTTGGCGCGATAACCATTATTCTATTTATATTTTACTTAGCCCAGAATCTCCCATCTTTAGATCAACTTGAAAATTATGACCCAGACCTAATTACAAGAATTTATTCTGCTGATGATGAAGTCCTAGCTGAGTTATTTTTTGAAAAAAGAATTTTTGTTACCTTAGATCAAATTCCTAATAATATGAAGAATGCAGTAATCGCTTCTGAGGATAAGCGTTTTTATAACCATTGGGGTATTGATTCTAAAAGTATTCTTAGGGCAATAATTGTAAATATCATCAGCTTAGGTTATGAACAAGGATTCAGTTCTCTTACACAGCAGGTAGCCAGAACGCTTTATGATACGATTGGATTTAAAAAAACGATCACCAGAAAAATTAAAGAGATCATAACTGCTATTCAGATCGAGAGAACATATACAAAAGATGAAATTTTGGAAATGTATTTGAATAATGTGCATTTTGGTCACGGCACTTATGGGGTACAGGTAGCGGCGAAAAGATATTTTAAAAAAGATGTTTCATTATTGACCCTAGGAGAGAGCGCCATGCTTGTTGGTATTTTACCCGCCCCAGCGAGATTTTCCCCTATTACGCATCCAGAGCGGGCTCATTACAAACGAAATGTAGTATTGCGAGTGATGCGTAATGAAAAGTTTATAAATAAGGATATGTTTTTAGAAGCACGAGCAATTGAAAGAGAAAATATTATAGCCAATCAGGCCAAAGGGGTTGCTCCATATTTTACTGAATATGTACGAAGAACAATGGAGAAAGAGGATGATCAATTAGGTGTTAATCTGTATAGGGATGGCTTAAAGATTTACACAACGCTTGACTCAAGACTGCAAAAAGTAGCTGAAGAATCATTGATGAAGGCTATTAGTCAAAACCAAAGCAAATTAAATACGAGGCTATTTAACAATGATGAAGAATTTTCTCAACTTGCTTATTTGGGCATTTTCCCTGAAGATACTGTTAAAATGATGATGCAAGGAGATTCTATTTTATATGAGGATCTTCGTAACAAATTGTTGGTTCAAGGTGCCTTTGTTGCTTTAGATCCAAATTCTGGAGCTATACTAGCTATGGTTGGTGGTAGGCCGGATTATCATGATCAGTACAACAGGGCTGTACAGGCAAAAAGACAACCCGGATCCGTATTTAAACCTATGGTATATACTGCGGCAATCGATAACGGATATCCAGTCTCTAAACAATTATTAAATCAACCATTGGTTCTTAGGGTCCTTAATGCGGATGGGGAGTGGGAGAAATGGATGCCAAGAAATTATGATGGCACTACTAGCGGATTAACTTCCTTAAGGGAAGGAATTAGAAAGTCTGTTAATCTTGTCGCGGTTAGAGTAGTCAAGGAGCTAGTGCCTGCCAGCGAGGTAAAAGCAACGGCTAAGCGCATGGGAATTACAACTGATATTAGAGCAGTGGATGCGATAGCGCTAGGAACATCCGAAGTATTTTTATTAGATATGGTAAACGCATATTCAGCATTCTCAAATAAAGGACTTTTGAACCAGCCATTTGGAATTACACGGGTTGAAGATCGCTATGGAAATGTGATAAAAGAATATTTTCCAATTAGAGAAGAAGTGTTAAGAGAAGAATCTGCATATGTGATGACATCGATGTTACAAACAGTACTTGATAAGGGGACAGGTGGAAGTGCAAGATGGAAATACAATTTTTATCATCCAGCTGGCGGAAAAACAGGCACCACTCAAAATTGGACCGATGCTTGGTTTGTAGGTTTTTCAAAACAGATCGCTGCTGGAGTATGGATGGGGGTCGATGACCCAAGGGTAAGCTTAGGAGAAGGCCAGGATGGATCGCGCGCAGCATTGCCAGCATGGGCTAGCTTTATGGCAGCAGCTCATGATACATTAGGCTTAAAGCGAAAAAGCTTTGACCGGCCCAAAGGTGTGATTGAAAATGTTATTTGCTCAACGACTAAAGACAGGCCAACCAATTTATGTCCCGTAGAAACTGAAATATTTATTAAAGGAACCGAGCCTTCCCAGATTTGTAAAGTACATAGGATTAATTAAGCAGTATAAATTAATTTAGGGCTTTCCGCCTTCTGCTCACTTATTGAGAATGATCTATTCAACATCTTATTAGCCTGCTCTAGTTTGCCTTCATTTGAATTATAATAACGAAAAATAATATCCCCCTTGTTAACATGATCTCCTATTTTATGATAAAATTCAATTCCTGCAGAATTATCTAACGTGTCCGATTTATTTTTCCTCCCGCATCCCATCTCTACAGCAGCCCAACCAATTGTTGTGGAGTCATAAGATTCAAGAAACCCTTCTTTTTCGCTAACTATCTCCTTAATAAATGAAGGTTGATTTACTTTAACTGCATCATCAATTTGACCATATTGATTAGAAACCATTTCTTCAAATTTTTCATAAGCTTTTCCAGATGAGATAGCACTATGTTGAGCTTCAATTGCTTGATCGATTGTTTCAACAAGTCCCGCTTGTAGCATGAGTTTACTGCCAAGTTCAAAGGATACCTTTAAAAGATCATCAGCCCCATCTCCTTTAAGGGTATTGATTGATTCAAGAACCTCACACCACATGCCAGCTGTTTTTCCAAGCGGCTGATCCATATTCGAATAAACTATATCCGTAGAGACATTAAATGAATCACCAATATATTTTAGCATGGACCCCAAGACTTTTCCATCAGATAATTGTTTCATAAACGCACCGTTGCCAATCTTAATATCCAATACAAGCCCATCGATTCCTTCAGATATTTTCTTACTCATGATCGAACCGCAAATTAGCGGTACAGAATCGATCGTATCGGTTACATCCCGAAGTGCATAAATTTTTTTGTCTGCTGGGCATATGGAATTTGTTTGTGCCATTATGCATAGCCCTGATCGTTCCACATTTTTCTTAAATTCATCAATGGGAAGATTGGTGTTGAAATTTGGGATAGTTTCAAGTTTATCGATTGTACCTCCCGTATGGCCAAGGCTTCGCCCAGCTAGCATTGGGACTGAAATTCCTAAAGAGGCCATTATCGGACCCAGTACTAAAGAGACCTTATCTCCAATTCCTCCAGTTGAATGTTTATCAGCTATAAATGATTTATTTTGGGAAAAATTGATTGTTTCCCCTGATTCGATCATGATGCGAGTTAGTGCA
>PBCB01000041.1 GCA_002717765.1 Fidelibacterota bacterium
CAAGATCTGTATGATAATGTCATTGAGTGCACTAGTCCTGCAGGATCGTTAACAAACTCTCTTCTTGAGTCCTGCAGGACATCAGTATCTTCATGGCTAGAAAAGGAGGAAAGCACACTCATCATTGTTTCAGGGGAGGAAGACCTGGCCCCCCTGCTTCTGCACCCACTAGCCCCAATTGGGTCGGCAGTCGTCTATGGTCAACCTGGCAAGGGCTTAGTTTTGAGGTGGTGCGATGAGGAATCCAAGGATAGATGTAGAAAACTGCTACTAGATTTCGAAGTCAATTAGTTCTCTAACTTCGAATCCTGAATCCAATTTAGACCGACCCCAATCATCACAAAGGCAATCATTACCGAGTAAACTCCCGGATCAACCCAAGTCGACTCCAAAGAACTCCAAACCAAATAATAAGCAGCCCCAGCAAGTATCATCCAACTAGCTAAAGTTCTTGCCAATCCATCCTCGATGGAAAAAAGACTGGTGATTACCTTGTCTCGAGGCAACTCGGAGAACCAACCTCGGAAACCATCCTCTCTTGCCACTCGCATGCCCATTACCCCGGCACCTATTAGTAAAGAACTCAGAATACCGAATAGAACATCATCGGGAAAAGTCAATGCAATCTCATGCACAGAGTTGGTATTATTGCCATTGGTTAGGAAATCAATCCAATTCACCTTCCTACCATTCGAATAGGCACCAAATAGGATATTTATTATCGTGAGAAAAGCCATCCAAAAACCAACAAAAAATGATCCTAATGATAGCGTGCTACTGGGCCTCATCAATGCCCCCATCCAATCTTGGTCAGCCCCTGTCATCGAACTACCGTCCTGAATCCTCGGTTTAATCGTTGCCGGGAAAAAAACCTAGAGATGTCCCTGAAGGTTGTACTTGGCCATTGCTGCCTCATTCACCATCGGCTCACTCTCACTCATCAGACTAATGGCATCAATTGCCTTCGGAATCGCAGAGTTAACCTGCTTGCTCCTACCGCCCCTTCCCTTGCTCACATTTCTAGCCATGATTAGCCCCATCGTATCAAGCTCGTTTAGTAATGAAGAAACCCTTCTTGTGGTAAGAGGCTCTGTGCCTATCTTTGAGCAAGCCTCAGAGTATGTTCTGTATACTTCTCCCGTAGAAATATTCCTCAACCCGTTTTCTTCGTTTAGACAGATCGAGAAAAGAACTAATTTTTGATGAAGGGGGAGCGTTTTGATCACAGGCGTCACCTGATCGTATTCTAACTGGCTCTGAGCCAACCTAACATGCTTGGTGTCGACATTTCCTTGTGCTCTCTGCTCAGCCTTCTGAACAGAGATTCTGAGAAGATCCAAAGCTCTTCTGGCGTCCCCGTGTTCTTGAGCCGCTAGTGCGGAACAGAGCCTAATAACGCCATCATCGAGAACCCCTTCTTTAATTCCCATTGAAGCCCTCTCACTCAAAATGTTCTGAATCTCAGTTGCAACATATGGGTGGAAGACAATATCCTCCTGACTCAGCCTCGAGCTCACACGAGGATCTAGGTGCTGAGTAAAGTGCAGATCATTACTGATCCCAATGATGGAGCACCTCCCATCTACCAGCAGGGTGTTCAGGCTAGTTAGCGCATAAAGCAAATCATCACCTCCCTTTTCGACTAGGTTGTCAATCTCATCCAGTACGATAATGTGAACTCCCCCGATTCTGTTCATCCTTGACACCACAGTCTCGAGAACACGATCCGTGGGCCATCCAGTGAATGGCACTGGGACATCACCTCTCTGAGCTAATTGTGTGGCAATTGTCTGAACAACCCTATATTTTGTGTCAACATTCCTGCAATTGATCTCGTAGGTCTTTACAGGCTGACCCATCTCCGAGCCCTTTTCCCTTAGTTGACTAAGTACGAATCTTGTTACCACAGTTTTTCCCGAACCAGGAACTCCATAGAGGAGCATATTAGATGGGATATGCCCATTTAGCGCATCTACGAGATTCCTAACTAGAGAATCCACTTCATGCTCCCTGTGCGGTAGACGAGCCGGTTCGAATGCGTGGTCAAAGGCCCTTCTGTCTACAAACAGACTATCCTGACCGAGAATCTCTTCGAAAATATTTCCTCTCATTTTTTTCCACTTCAGTAAAACCGCTGCGAAATCCCATTCTATCTCCCCATTAGACAGATTGCTTCTCGCTAGGTTTCCTCAGCGAGTATGTTTGTGGTAATAAGAGTGTCTCGCTTAGTCAAAAAATCACCATGTTTTGATATCAACATGACACACTGGTCCAATTAGTTACTTTGTACATTCTTTATGCTGAAAAATAGGATTCAGTAACCCCTTTTCCATTAAGAAATATTGGTGTATTTTCCACATCGCTAGCAAAAGAGAGCTGTTTTTTCAGAAGTACAGACACCAACCAGGAATGCTCTTCCCATGCCAACCGCCAACATCGAAAAAATCCCCAATAAAATCGGACACAGCAGATCGACTATAATCGCAGATATATATAATGGAAATTTATTCTCCTTAATTATTAACAGTAAATTTTCCCGAGATATCTATTTCAATACTATCTCCATCATTCAATTGGACAATCTCTGATGGCAATTCTGGGATCTCAAAACCAGACTTGCTAGTTGTGGACCTTGCATAGTTGTGAGTAACCAGGATCTTCACCCGCGGAAACCTCTCACTGAATGAGAGCACATCTGAAGGCCTATGGTGATGGGGAAACTCGCCAATGTCCGGCATCCCCATTTCCAACACCACCACATCGACCCCATCGGCCCGTCTTTCTATCTCCGGACAAGGCCCTGAATCTCCACAGTGGAGAAGGCGGAAACCGCTCTCATGTTCCAATTCGTACCCGTGAGGGTCCGTCTCCGGGGTGTGGTGTACTGGAAACCTGTCATACTTCCACCCAGTGCCTCCAATAATTGAGGACTCAACTTCATTCCAATCAACTCTTTCTTCGAGAGCGTCATCAAGGCTTCCCGGAAAACCCATCTCACAGAGATTGGACAGATATTCTCTACCGCCTGGTCGGAGATGAACCTCCAAACCAACCTCTCCCTTTGGATCTGAGATATACTTCCTATCTAGAAGTAAGAATGGAAACCCGAATGAATGATCCCCGTGCCAATGGGTGAAGAGGATGTGCTGCAACCGTCCAGGTGATACCCCCGCTCTTCTAAGTTGAGCCAAAACGGTTGGAGGGGCGTCAATTAGTATCGCACTATCAATCAATGCCAAAGCATGCATCCTTCCTGAGGGGGAGAAAGCATTCCCAGTACCTAGGAAGTCTATGCGCGCCACATGTTGCGACATGAGTCTTCAGACTTTACCCCATCGTTTGTTGCTACTAGGGTCATTGCCTTACACATTTGTTCATATATTCTAGTTAAGTCGGAAATAACGGAGATATGGATGTCAGGCAAGGCAGCTAAATCCGAGTGGTCCGCCAAGAACCCATATTTCACGAAAATTACAGATAATTATGTCCTAAATGGCGAGTCTTCGAGGAAGGAAACTCGACATATTGTGTTCGATCTGGGTGATTCTGGACTGGAGTACAAAGCAGGTGATGCATTAGGGGTAGTTCCAAGGTGCCCCCCCGAGCTAGTAGACCAAATATTGCAGATTTGTGGATTTACAGGCGAGGAAGAAGTAGAAACAAATCTGGGACAGTGCTCTCTAAGGGAAGCATTGACAGATAGATACGAGATTCATCGTGTTTCAAAGAAATGGCTCAAGGGGATAGCAGAAAGAATCGGTGACTCCCCTGCAAAAGTAGAGATGAGAATCGTCTCTAGGAAGCGCTTCTCATCACTCGATGGAATGATGATTGTTGACTGGGAAGCCAGTAGTGAACAAGACGTCCCAGAGGGATATGCCGAAATGGGAGAAGTTGGAGATAACTCTGCTATCCTCTTACAGGAGATTATCTCAGATAATGATGCAATGGAAGATTACATCTGGTCCAGGGATTATGTCGATGCATTGGGAGATTTCATGGGTTTCGGATTCACCCCTCAACAATTATTGGAAGGTATGGATAGGCTGAAACCGCGGCTATATTCGATTGCAAGTAGTCCGGATTTCGAAAAGGGAACAGTCCATCTGACCGTAGCAATAGTCAGGTATCACCATCACGAAAGAGATAGGACTGGGCTTTGTACAGGATTCATGGCCGATAGATGCGAGACTGAAAAAACCCAGGTAGGGGTGTACATGTCTCCAACTCGGTCATTTGTACTACCAGAGGACGGTAGCAAGGATGCTATAATGGTCGGCCCAGGAACTGGTATTGCTCCATTCCGAGCCTTCCTTCAGCAGAGAGAAATAAACAAGGATTCCGGGAGGAACTGGCTCTTCTTTGGTGACTGGACCGAAGAAGGCGAATACCTGTATAGGGATGAGATGAATGAATGGAAGGAAAGAGGCATTATTTCCAAACACGATTTAGCTTGGTCGCGCCAGGGTTCTGAGAAGGTTTACGTTCAACATCTGATGGAGAAGAATGGCGAAGAGATATGGAATTGGATTGAAGGGGGGGCATTCTTCTATGTCTGTGGTGATAAACAATACATGGCAAAAGATGTCCACTCCACTCTAATTAATATCTGCTCGGAATATGGGGGAATGTCTCAGGAAGAGGCAAAGGATTTCGTCGAGAGTGGATTGATGAAATCCGAGAAGAGATACCTTCGAGACGTCTATTGAAAGCCGATTCACTCAAACGAAGACGCACCTACCACGGTGTCATGTTCCGTCGGGTTCTAGTAGCGAATAGAGGGGAAATAGCCCTCCGAATAGTTCGTTCACTGAGGGAACTGGGTATCGAATCCGTCGTCATTCACGGCCGAGAGGACAGGATGTCACTACCAGTTAGACTGGCCGACGAGGGTTTCCTTATCTCCAGGGAAGATCCACTAGCGTCATACCTTGACATTGAAGCTATAATTTCTGCAGCCAAAGAGGTCGGGGCAGATGCTGTGCATCCTGGATACGGTTTTCTTTCTGAAAATGCGACCTTTGCACAACGACTTGCTGAAGAGGGCATTACCTTCATCGGACCTTCTCCAGACTCACTTAGGCTATTGGGGGACAAGATAGCAGCCAGGGAGGCCATGTCAAATGCTGGAATTCCGGTGGCAAAGGGTACCAATGAACCAATTTCCGATTCCAAGGAGGCACTAGCAATTGCTTCGGAAATAGGATTCCCATTAATGATCAAGGCAGCCTCTGGAGGGGGTGGAATAGGTATGCAGGTTGTCAATGAGGAATCTGATTTCGAATCCGCTCTGAGACTATGCCAAGGTCGCGCTGAGTCAGCCTTTGGAGATAGCCGAGTTTTCATCGAGGAATACGTCACTTCAGCAGAACACATTGAATTCCAAGTTGTTGCCGACGGTTCCAAAGCAATCCATCTGGGTGAAAGGTTCTGTTCCATTCAGAGGAGACATCAGAAGATTCTGGAAGAAGGACCTTGGCTAAGCCAGTCGGAAAGAGAAGAAATTGGCTCAAAGGTTGTTGCTGGTGCTGAAGCAATCGGTTACAGGGGCCTCGCTACATTTGAGTTCCTCAGGAACTCAGAGGGCGAATTCTACTTCATGGAGGTTAATCCGCGGATTCAAGTGGAACATACCGTGACTGAGATGTTAACAGGAATCGATCTTGTATCACTAGGGATAATCGTCTCTTCTGGTTCTGATTTACCAATTAAACAGGAAGAAGTGAGTTTGAATGGTCATGCGATTCAGGCTAGAATAAATGCAGAGAATCCGATAACCCTAGAACCCTCCCCAGGAAAATTATGGGAATGTCACTGGCCAGGGGGACCAGGAGTCAGAGTCGACTCACATGGATTCTCGGGCTATGTAATGCCCGAAGCATTCGACTCGCTACTTGCCAAGGTAATATCATGGGCCCCGACGAGAAATCAGGCAATAGCTAGGCTCGACTCCGCTCTGGAAGAGACCATTCTTCTTGGAGTCGACACGCTCATCCCCCTCCATAGGGCTATTTTGAAGGAATCAGACTTCTTAGAAAAGAAGATTAATACTGACTATCTAGAATCTCATACAGATTTGCTGGCTGGTGATTAGTTGGAATTAGTGATTGTAGGCAGTATTGGTTATGATGACATAGAAACCCCAATTGAAACTGGTTCAGACGTACTAGGGGGCTCTGCGGTGCATGCCGGCGTCTCATCCTCTTTCCACCTGCCAGCGACTCCAGAGGGAGTAAGAAGGGTTGGATTAGTGGCGCCGATAGGCAGAGATTTCTCAAATTCCCACCAATCAAAATTGGAAGATCTGGGGATAGATTTCTCTGGGGTGGAGAAACTACCCGGGAAGACGTTTAGATGGTCAGGAAGATATTCGGGAACTATGGAGAACGTTGAGACAATTTCAACTGAAGTAAATGTCCTCGGTGACTTCTCCCCCAAAATACCAGAGTCATGGAGATCTCCTAATGTCCTCTTTTGCGCCAATACGCATCCAGCATCTCAGATTCTAGTACTCGATCAGTGCCCTAGCTCGGAGATTACAGCAATTGACACATTCATGTTGTGGATAGAGACTGAGTTTGAGTCCCTTTCAACAGCACTCAGGAAGGCAGATCTGGCAATACTGAACGAGGAAGAGGTGTGTGCAATATCAGGCGAGGACTTCTTCATGAAAGCCATAGGGCCAATATTGTCGGGAGAGTGCCTCCATGGTGGTAAATCAGCAGGCAGTGGGCCAAGTGGTCTGATTATCAAGCGAGGTTCTGCGGGCGTCTTCGCTCACCTCCCATGTGGGATGATTTCCCTGCCCTCTTTTCCTATTTCTGAAGTGGTAGACCCAACTGGCTGCGGCGACTCTTTCGCAGGCGCACTCTTGGCAAACATGTCTCGGAGGAAGGGGGTGCTGAACGACATTGAATCGATGAGGGACGCGATGGTCCATGCAACGGTAACTTCTTCGTTTACGATACAAGGCTTGGGGACCAACAAACTACAAGGACTCGAAAGGGGACTCTACCATGCTAGGATGGATAGTTTCCGTAGAATTGTAGGGCTGTGATTAGCCTAGCCGCCTTAATCCTGGAAGGGGATTGGGGTCTTCCCTGGAAGATGTAGGCTTTAGTTGACTGAATCTCAATGAATCGTTATTACCGCCCGGTAAAAGCTCAGATTCTCCTAGATCCCCAGAGACTCTCTTTACAATTAAATCGAGCTTATCTCTAGCAGTCGAAGGGTGATTTGCATTTGCGTTTCTCATAGCACGTACGCGAGAGGCGATATCTGCTTGGTGATCTTGATCGCTCCTCAATCTCATATGCTGAGAGGTTTGGAACTTCTCGGTTTCAATCTCATTGCTTGACTCAGTGTGGTTAACCCGATTAGTTCTGATTGAACTACTGGGTCTAAGGAGACGAGATAGCCAGCCACCCGATATTGCACCCATCGACTTTGCTCCAGTCTGGCCGTTTCCCGACATTGTTGAGGCTAGGCCCTTCAAAGCGGGATAGTCATCCAAATTCGCAGAACTTGTTGCCCCAGGGCCACTAAACGACTGTGTCCGCAACTCTTGTCTGGCCCTTGCTTGCCTGACAACTCCTGCTTTGCACTCCTCTCTAACCGCTTCCTCTGTTGGAGGTGGTAGCAAGGTTCTCGGGAATGGCTCAGAGGGGGCACCAAATTCCTGATGAGCACGCTTAATCATCTGAGCACTGGAATGCAGTCGCTCGTTCTGCTCTACTTCGGGAACCTCGGAATCAAAATCGAAAAGACCCATACCGTTAGAATTGGATACTTCAGAATTCGGGGGCGTATCGAAAATCCCACCCGGAGAGAACATGTCTAGACCCTCTGCAGCATCAGAAAAAGCAGAGTCAATCCTACTAGGACTTGTTGATTCTGAATCCTTCTCTTTGTACCAGGTTGGCGCCTCTTGCACTCCCCACGCCCTCTCATAGGCATTCTGCTTGAGTGGCTCCGAATCTGTTGCAATGACTTCTGAAGTACCATTGAATTCCGGCTCTGGGACCCCTGCAATTTTTTGTCCTCCAGATTTTCCTATATCTTGTTGGGTTCCAAATCCTACGATGGAATCTGCGTTCAATTCCCCATTCGCAAAACCATTCTCTCTCGTTGTCATCGGCAATGCAGCAACTGGCGCTTTCTCAAACTGCCCAGTCACGTCTCTTAGTGCAGGGAAAGTTGGAACTTCAGAATCTAGATTCTCTAGACCTAATACGGCATCTTGCATATCGCTACCATGCCTCAACCTGTCAACGATTAGACATAACTTCAGCAGACTCGACTCACTACCCGAGACTAAGTGCCTATCTCCAGAACCAGTTTCTATGGCCAGAATAGAATAACGTGACATAATATTGGAGATTATTACTAATGCCCCCAATCCAATCGCCACCCAATTCATCGGTGGGAATATTGTTGTAAACCCAAGATAGATCGAAATTAATCCAAGAAGTACGGTTCCAGATGGAAGCATCGGTATCTTGAGGTGCCTCATTCTTTCAATGGCGGCTAAGTCGAGCCTTACTCCCTTCCCATCGAACCTTTCAATGGTTAGCTGCCGCTCTGTAATTACTGCACAAAACTTCCCTCTCGCACCGACTAAGTAGAGGTCGCCGATCAACTCGGCTTCCCTCTTCTTAGTCGGGCCAATAGGCCCGGCTAATCCCATCCAGTTAGCCCAGCGGTTAATCGAGGGTATAAGTGCATGGGGACATGGCCATTGAAATTACGACACTTCGATACTTTTCCAGTTTCGCCGTTTTCAACTAACGCATTGCGTTCCTTGCCTCGTCTGCCAATCTCCACATTTCCCTTTCATCATCCGTTTTCGGTTCGAATTGGGGGATCTGAACTGGCTCCATTGTCTCGTCAATCGCAACCATGAAGAAGAACCCCGAACAGATTTCTTCTCCGACCCACTCAGAGCGAGAAAGCCTGCAGGAGGTAACATGGACCCCTACTGTCCGAGGAGAAGTCCACACTACTCTGGCTGTGGTTCGAATAATGTCCCCTTGGAAAGCCGGCCTCTTGAACTTCAGAGCATCTACCGAGACTGTGACGAAAACCTTGTGTGCAAACTTCGAGGCTACCATTCCTGCAGCAGTATCCATGATGGCCATCAGTCTGCCTCCGAACAGTGTGTTTAGCGCATTTGTATGGCCTGGAAAGACCTCGTCCAGTACTACCACGGGTTCTTCCGAGTATGGCTCATCAGTTTTCATCAATCTCTCTCAGCAAGTCACACTCCTTGAATACTTCAGTTTCAGAGTCGGATAAATGGGGTTTTACCGCTTACTTCAATCGCGTGACCTCTTCGGAGAATCATGGACACGTGGGTAATTGGGCTGATACTTCTGTACGTTCTGGTTTTTGCCGTTATTGCTGGCTATATTCTACCCTCCCTGCTGTACATTATGATTCACGGTTCTCCTGCGGTTGTCCCAGAATTGAGGTGGGAACCACTCATCTTCGAAGATCCATTGGGTGGGAGGATCGTTCTTTGGCCATATCTTCCTTGCATCAGGATGCCTTCTAAGATGAGGCCTAGGGGGTGGGATGGACTTGCCTTGATTTCCTCCCAAGACGAGATATCATCCTTGAGAGAAGAGGAGCGTCAGGAAATAGAAAGTCCCGGTGTTCATGTTGATTCAGCTGCTGTTTCGGGAACAACTCTAGGGGTGTTGGTGAGAAATTTATCGGAATTAGATATAGAGGGCCCTTTCATCCCAGATCCTGAGAAAATTCGGCTTCTAAGGCATGCCGAGAATTCTAGGGGTGGAATGCCAATTTATGCCATCGAACCCGGAATTGATGACACGGAATGGGCTAATTGGCAGTCTAGATGGGCAGATGAACAAGTCAGATTTGGAAATCTACTAGCTACACTGAGAAGATCGAGAAGATGGTCACAAAATAGGCATGTGGCCATTGCAAAGGTCGCACAATCAAAACTTGCAAGCCCGGATCTTGGGGCAGCATCAACTGAATGTGCCGCTTGGTGGAGCGAAGAATCGATGAGTTTGACTGATGAGCTGAGAAATGAGAGGGATTCGAGGTTTTCCTCAAGGATTAGGGGCGCACTTTCCAATCTCAGAGAAATCGAGGATAGCAATTGGGGCGAAGAAGGGCCAACCCTGCTAGTTCCAGTTCAGCAGGCTAATTTGCCCTTTTTAGAGAATAGCCTAATTGCCTGTGAGTCTGTCGAGGCGCTGGAGAGGGAGCAATGAGCGGTGTAGAAATCGAAATTCAATCACAGTCTTTTCGCGCCATCCCTTCCGAACCAGTCAATCTAGCCGATGCGGTGAAGTACGCCGGAGCTAGGAGCAACGGTGCGTTTGGAGTAATTGAACACGAGGAACCAAGGGCCCTAATTGTAGTAGATACAGATGGCTCGTTATTGATTCATGGAATCTCCAATTTCGAGGCCGCCTCTTTAATTGCAGAGGAGGTACTACTCAGTATCGGCCTGTCTGAGAAGGGTCTTGTGTTAGAAAGCGGAGAAGTGCTTGCCAGCTTCTCAGTTGGGAGGGCCGTTTTGATTGGCTTGGCAGCCGAGAGATTCAAGGATGCGAACCACGATTTGAGACTCGATGCACTACGGATTGCTGCAAAGAGACACAACTGCACAATACTGCTTTTCAACAACGGCAGGGGAATTGTGATGGGGCAGCCATCTCGAAAGGTTGCTGAAATGGCTGTCTCGCACTGGATTTCAGAATTGGCTCAAGAAGGCGCCTTGGCGTGAGAAAATGCTGGTCGATGGAAAATGGATTGGACCCATATTCGACCAACATTTGCATTTGGATAGGAACAATAGATTCCTTGATGCAGTTTCCGATTTCTCAATATCGGGGGGAACTGCCATAATGCTGGTTCACAAACCAGCATTCTCCAAGTCCCTGCCTACGGATTCTCAAGGATACAGGAAAGCCTACTCAGAAACAGTCTCAATGGCCGACGAGATTCGTAGGAATTTCGAATTAGAGGTAGGGGTGGTACTTGGACCACACCCTGTCTCGTGGGAAAATCAGATTGCAGACATAGGTCTAGAGAAATCTACAGAACTTCATTTGGAGGCAGTCTCATTGGCATTGGAATTTATCGACTCTGGCACTGCTCATTGCCTCGGAGAAGTAGGCCGTCCACATTATCCCGTCGATGAAGGGACATGGGAAGCAGCAAATGAAATGCTCCTGGAGGTACTTTCCATGGCTTCGTCCGCAAAGACTTCGGTCCAACTTCATGTCGAGGATAACGGCGAGTCTACCTGCAAAGAATTGAGTCAACTATGTAGAACAGCAGGCCTCCCATTGGATCGCGCAATTCGCCACTATGCACCTCCAAACGTCAGTTCAGAATTCACACATGGACTCTCAGCCACCGTCAATGTCGGCAAGGGGAGTATCGAAACCCTGACTGAAACTGCTAGCAGATCCATCGCTCCTTGGGGTATGGAGACGGATTTCTTAGATGATAAGAATAGGCCAGGGGCAGTATTGGGTCCAAAAACTGTCCCAAAGAGAACTCAAGAATTGGCCTCCAGCCTTATTTCTTCGGGATGGGAAGAATCCAATGTTGAGTCTTTGTTGCAGAATGTCCATTCAGATTGGCCAGAATCACTCTATGGGATCTGAGTAGAATCTCTTTAGTGGCGGCGTGAAAATCATCAATAGTCCAATTACAAGCATTATAATTGAGATCCCTAGAAACTTCAACTCTCCAATTGGCGACATTCCTTGGGATTCCATCAGCATCCTCAATATTGGCCCATTAATTGGAAGGAAAAATAGCACTAGGAAAATACCAATCATCTGTCTCAGATTCATGAATATCCGTGTAGGCACACGCTTTTCAAATCATTCAGTACACCGAATCGATTTAGAGATGACATGTGCCCGCCGAGTCCAAGCGCCTGTAGTGAAGGGGTTATCACAAGAGGTTTCCAACCTCTTGTCCCGGGTTCGAATCCCGGCGGGCGCACCACTTTACGACTCATGACTGAGTAAATAGTAAATTGAGACTGAAGCATTCAAACGCCCCTTGCTTTACGAAAGCCTGTGTCAGAAAGCGAACAAGAGGTTGGAGATGTCGGAGCTTCACTGAGCAAAGATATGTCAGAGCTTGCAGATGTCAACCAAGTGGTCGGTAGAAAGATATGGAGGGTTGTGCCTTATGTCACTAGATATTGGAAAAGGGCACTTGGCGGAATTCTAGCAAATGCCGGGGCCCGTGCCTTCGATCTCATCCCATTCATCGCAATCGGAATGGCTGCAGATTATTACCAATCCAAGACATTCACCAACTCTAGAATTGAGGGACTAGTAAAGTGGGGGCCAATCCCTGATTTGGGGCCAATAGACTCCATAGAACTTGGATTCGGACTCCTGATCATGGCCTCGTTTACTTTTCTCGCCATTTTCCAGGGGCTAAGCAATCAACTTTGGCAATCAACTGCATACATGGCGCAACACGATATTCGAATGGATGCTACAAACTCACTTTTGAATATGGAAGCATCGTACTTTGAAAGCCGACAGACCGGCAATCTGATGTCTGTACTATCTGCAGATGTGGCTCAACTTGAGGATATCATTTCAGATGCTAGTACTAGTATGATCCGAATCACGATAACATTCACAACTGCATTCGCCATTATGTTCTGGATGTCTCCAAAACTAGCTCTAATCTTATTCGCACCATTGGTGATAATTGTCCCAATGGTGATTTGGTTCTCCACTAGAGTTCAGAGGAAGTATAGGAAACAACGAGAGAGCACTGGGGGGATTGTCGCAATCCTGGAAAACGTGCTTACTGGAGTAACGGTTGTACAGGCGTATAACGCAAAGGAGTTCGAGAGCGAAAGGATCGGAAGGCAGAGCGGAGATTACCGAGACGCTGCAATTCAAGCCGCATTCATCAGGAATCGATTCATCCCAGGGATTTACGTTGTGGCGGGGATATCATTCGGCTTGCTAACCTCTGCAGGGGGCTGGGTAATGGAAACAGGGGAGATTACCGTCGGTCAGTTCGTTACTTTCCTTCTAATTTCCACTAGGATGACAATGCCGATGTTCATTCTCGGAATGCTGCTAAACCAACTCCAGAAAGGAGAGGCTTCATCGAAGAGGGTTTTCGCAATAATTGATTTGGAACCGTCTATCTTTGACAAAGACGGAGCTGTGCCATTGGACGGGCCAATCGAATCACTCAGATTCGATAATGTCTCATTCGCATACCCTACATCGGACACAAATGTCCTGAATGAAATCACCATCTCTGCCTCATCAGGGGAGTTCCTAGGGGTCATGGGTCACACTGGAGCAGGGAAGAGTACGATACTGAAACTGATTGAGAGATTCTACGAGCCACAGGGAGGGAAGGTGATGATAAATGACAGAGATATCAATGAATACCAGATAGAATCAATCAGGGAGAGAATAGGTTTCGTCTCCCAAGATCCATTTCTATTCTTTGGGACTATTGGGGAGAACGTTGCATATGCCAGGGATTCAGACGATGATCAGATTCTCAGTGCTCTAGAGGCAGCAGGAGCAACTGAGTTCGTCTCAAGCCTCCCGGATGGATTGGATACGATGGTTGGAGATAGGGGAGTGATGCTTTCAGGTGGCCAGAGGGCTAGAATTAGCCTTGCCAGGGCACTATTGAAGGATCCAGACCTGCTTATTTTGGATGAGGCCAGCGCTGCACTTGATGCTGAGACGGAGAAACGCATCCAAGAGTCTTTGTTCGGCAGTTCAAATGGTGGCAAGAAGAGGATCACCATAGCAGTAGCACACCGTCTAGCAACCATCAGGAATGCTGATGAGATTGTTGCCATGGTCGATGGGGCTATAGTGGAGCGTGGAACGCACAGCAAACTTCTGGATAATGAAAACGTCTATGCATCACAGTGGTCGATCCAGACTGGGGAACTAGGTTCATTGGAGGAATAATGTTGGATGAAACCCAGATTCCCTGGGTTTCGGTAGAGCCTGGTTCGACTATGGTCGGTTCCGATAAACGCTCAATTCTTTTCGGAGGAATCGGGCCACGTCACGAGGTAAAAATCGAATATCCATTTAGGATATCGGCAAGGCCATTGGACTTTGAAGAAGTGGCTAGAATTGAGCGGAACTCTGTCATGGAGATTGCTTCCGATTCAGAGTGGCAGCTGGCATACTCCCGAGGGTTACTATCAGGAGTTGATGGATCTTCGGAATCATTAGCAGACTCTACCCAAGACTATTGGGGCAAGGCCTGTGATGGAAGACCGTTCGTAAATGATGCAAATAGTCCTACTTTGATACGGAGATGGAGGTCAGGAAAGGCACAAACCCTAACTGTCTACCCCACGGGAAGTACTCGAGAACCTATTGCAGACGGAGTTAGAATGGTGGTTAGGGAACAATCTGGTTGGAAAGAAAATCCCCCGTTCATCCCCAATAGAAGAAATCGAAAGGAGGTCGTAATTGAAGAGATACTGATTTGCCTCATCGTCGGAATTCTCCCTTCATTCGTCTGGGCATTTTTCAATGCCAGTCCAGATTACATCAGGGAAGGTTGGTTGAATCTAGTTCTTGGAGGGGCATTCTTCAGCATATTCACAATGCTATTTTGGCGTCCAAGACAACCAAATTGGCGTATTGAATCAGATCGAATGATTCCTTCAAGAAAGAAAAAGAGAAGGAATATCTAACCCCTATCCCTGTCATCAATCTGTGAATTCGGACTCCCTGTTAGGATACTTATTCTGGCTTTGTTTACCCCGATTCCGTAATCCCATAACAGCATGAAAGAAATCATCGACGAAATTATTACTGTCATTGGACTCTTGCTGGGTGAGGGTCCCAGAATCGCTCCAGTCCATGCAATGATATTGAACAAGATCGCCAAAGTGGGAAATTGGTGAACAGATGATCTTTCCACTCCGAGTGGAACTGCTTCTGTTGAAATATCCCAGAATGAAGGCCAAGCAAGACCTCCATTTAGACAACCCCAAATAAAAGTCATTAGTGAAAAACAGACTAGAATCGGGAATGCAGAAACCAAGCCATGGCTCCATCCCCAGAGGCTCGGATACCTCTTTCCTGCCAGGGTCCTAACAAGGCCGTAGTTTCTAATCTGCTTCCTCACTCTTCCGATACCCCTTCTCCGATGCCACATAGTTGCAGTCCCATCAGACCAGAGACGGTGCCCCAATGATCTAATCCGATGGTCCATCATTACGTCTTCAGCACCTATCGCCCCCTGGTCAAACCCCCCAACTTCCTCCAAGACCACTCTCCTGTATGCTGAGTTCACCCCGGGAAGTTGCTCCACCTCCTCAAGAGCTCCTTCTGACCTTCTGCCATAATTCGTTCCAGCCGTGAGGAACTTGTTACAGAAAGCAACATCGATAGATTTCTGCCAAATATCCGACTCTTCAACAGGCGCGAAGTTCGGTCCACCTACTCCGGACACCTCGGGACGTTCGAACCACCTCTCCAATTTCTCTACCCAGTCTCGAGGTACGATCACATCGTCATCAGTGAAGAAGATTAATTCAGAATCAGTCTCTTCGATAGCTACATTGCAGGCATCTGCCCTATTCCCCGAACCTCTGTCATCGATGTACCTGAAACCCCTCTCCTCGGCCACTCGCCTGCCGGGGTCTCCATCAGGTCCAACAACTGCCACGTCTATTTCTTGGAATGTTTGATTCGATAACCCATCCAACACCACTGCAAGCTCTGTGGAGTTGTCTACCGTGGGGATGATGACGCAGACCCTGCTAGGCACGAGAAGTCCGGAGAGGGGGACATTGATGAGTTCACGGGTCAGTCGTTGACGATTCTTGGAGCTAGGAAGTAAATCCACCTTGCCCCACCTTCGTTGCTCATCCACGTAAGCCGGAGGGGATACTTCTCCTCAAACTCAAGAGAGACTTCATTCGTGAAGCCACCAGCTAGTTTCTTGGTCAACTCACCAAGATACTGGAGAGAATATGTCGAATGTGTCGGCGATGCACAAGTTAACTCACTCAACTCCCCCGATTCAAACTTCACATTCACCCCCTCTCCAGCTTCAACTGTGACCGATACAGCTAACTCATTCTTGTCCATGCTGAGGTCTACTTCCCCCCCAACAAACTTTGCAGCTCTCAAAGCCCTGGAAAGCTTCTCTGAGTCTATGGTGGCCTTAGATTTGAACTCTAGATTTGGTTGATTGGGATTGTCCATGGTACTGGTATCAATCCCCCTGAGTATCATTAGCACCTCTCCAACTCTGACGTTTATCGCCCCAACCGCATCGTCATAGTCCATCTCAACAAGGTCACTAGGACCCGCTAGTGTAAGCAGATCTCGCATTTTTTGAAGGTCAAGCCCAATCTCCACAGGCTCTACTTCATATGTTTCGAAGCACTCATCTGCAATTGTTGCCGAGAGAAGTGCCACGTGTGAACCATCTACTACTGATACGCTTAGGCCCTTTTCACCCCATACCAGTTTAGCCTCAGAGGTAAGAACAGATAGGACATCCACTATCTCTCTCATTAGTTGCTGCTTGGCTGTGATTCTAAGCATCCTCTCACCTCGATATCTATCTACTTCATAGGAGGCTCTTGATGCTTATTGGCACCAAACCAGAATTATCTACTGGTACTCCCTCCACTTATGCTTGCACTCGAGATTAGCACAAGTGCAGAATTTGGTCTCTGGCTCATCAGAAGATCTAGTTTGTTGCAAGTGGACGTAGGCATTCCTGCCATTGCATTTTGGACATATGTAGTCGCCCTCTCTCAACGTTCCTTGAGGGCCGTCTTCTTCCACTACCTCAGTCAGATGTTTCAGAGACTTCGAATCAGTTGTAGCCATTGTATTGGCAAGATCGATAGTTTCTCCAGTCATAGGATCAGTAAATTCAGACCCCTTTCCATCTTCTCCGGATAGTGGCCCCTCGTATCCACATTTGTAATCCGGGCACTTAATCCAACCCCTTTCATCCGGATATGAAAGCGCACCGCACACAGGACAAAACATCTCTATCACCATTGTCGTATTAACGAGAACCGAACTACCCTGAGCCTGCCGACTATTCAACTATTCG
>PBCB01000042.1 GCA_002717765.1 Fidelibacterota bacterium
GGTGAATATTTTGATGACGCAATGGAAGTTCTTTTAAAATTCCAAGAAGATGGTAAAACAAAGTTCATCGGGCTTTCCGATTGGTCTGATGCAAAGATCATGCATTATATAAATAAGGTCAAACCCGATGTGGTTCAACCATATAGAAATGTTATGGATGATAGTTATGAGGTATCTGGATTAAAGAATTATATTGATACCAATAATGTTGGGGTCTGTTTTTTTTCACCGATTAAACATGGGCTTTTGACTGGTAAATATAAAAGCCCACCCAAATTTAAAAAGGGGGATTACCGCCAAAATGTTGAAGCATTCAATAGTCAAGACATTATTGATCAGCTTTTAGAAAACCGATCTAAGCTTGAAGATAGATTCCAAAAATATTCGCAACCCATAATGCATGGACTAATAGCGCCCTTGCTTGAAGATGCGCCAACTGGGTGTGTTCTTTTAGGTCAAAGAAATGAAGATCAGGTTATTAAGGCTTCACAGCTAGGAAAATCTATTTCAAAAGAGGACGCTGATTGGGTAAAAAGTATATATAAAATCTAGCCAGATTTTTTTATCACATTATTAATCATCATCAATGATTAGTTTTTCTATCGAGCAACTAAGATAAAACCTCTTTTAATTAGGATTTATTTTTGCGCATAAGCTTCAACAGCGGACCAAACTCTCCAGAAATTTTTATAACAAATTTTTTCAATGTCTTCTTCAGAATACCCCCGCTTAAGTAAATGATAAATCAAGTTGGGATATGTTGACACATCTTTCAAGCCAACCGGTAAAGAGTCGCCAACGCCATCATAATCTGATCCAATGCCAACATGATCAATTCCAGCGAGCTTTACAACATGGTCAATATGATCAACAACTTGTTCAGTGGTGGCGAAAGGGTAGGGGTTGGTTTTTCTGTATTCTTCTTCAAACTCGGCAGGTGCAGTCCAATTGACGCAATTTGCACCTGGCTTAGCGCAATACTCTTCAACTGCAGCTTGCTTATTATTTGCATATGCATCGGTTTCAGGAGATATAAAACGTGATCCAAAGTTGATTTGAATAACACCACCATTGTCTTTAAGTCTTCTGATTTCATCGTCTCCCATATTTCTTTCCCAGCCTTTGGTATAATATCTACAGGAGGAGTGTGAGGCAATTACAGGAACATCAGACATATCCATCACTTGATTAATGACCTCATCGGTTACATGGGAAACATCAACCATGATTCCTAAGCGATTCATTTCCTTGACTACTTTTCTTCCGTATGGACTTAGTCCGCCCCAAGTATCATCTGAATCATCATAAGATGAATCACAAATCAAATTGTCTTTAGAGTGGGTAAGGGTTATATATCGTATACCTCTATCATAAAAGTATTTTAAATTTCTGATATCATCTTCAATGCCCGCACCATTTTCCATTCCCATTGGTAGGGCAATCTTGCCTTCTTCAAAAATTCTATTTGCGTCAGCTACGCTATAGGCGACTTCAAATTTATCTGGATTATTATCAGCCATTTGGTTCACCATATCTATAAGCGAGTCCGCCTTTTCTTTTGCGCCACCAGTTTCAAGATAAGATGATGGAATATAAATTGACATAAACGGCACATCTAATCCACCCTCTTTTGCGCGTACATAGTCAAAATCACCACTTTTTGTTCTCACCGATAAATCCTCATACCCTTTATTTAATCTCCAGGGTACATCAATATGACCATCAGTGATAATAAATTTATGTGCTAGTACATTTGCCTTGTTTCTTAGCGCTTGATCATTGGAGCAGGCGCTCACTATAAAACTGATCATTATAATAAAGGATAATTTTGTAATATTCATAAGAGACTTTCTCCTTAGGTTATTCGTGAACTTGAATAGATAGATAGTTTGTTGTTCCGGCAATCCCCATTGGTACACCCCCAGTAATGACAAACTGATCACCAATATTTATTGTGTTAAGCTTTTTTAGAATTGAATTACATAGTTCAGGAATTTTTTCAACATTATCGTAATTATCAACCTTAATCGATTGCACTCCCCAAACCAATTGTAATTGTCTAACAATATGGTTGAATGGGGTTAATGCAAAGATGGCCGAATTGGGTCGATATCGTGAAATCATTCTAGCGGTGCTCCCGCTGTGAGTCATTGTCATAATAATCTGTATTTCCAAATCTTCTGCGATCTGACAAACCGCATGGCTGATAGCATCAGCAGTTTTAGTAATGATCTCTGGTAGGGGGTTCTTTGATATATTTTTTGATCCTTCTGTTTCAGTAATTACCTGATACATCGTTTCGATAACTTCAATAGGATATTTCCCCATCGCTGTTTCCCCTGTTACCATCAAGCAATCAACCCCATCAAAGATAGCATTGGCTATATCACTTACCTCAGCACGCGTAGGTGTGTGATTTTCTATCATTGATTCTAATAATTGAGTGGCGATAACAACAGGCTTACCAATTGAATGGGCTAGATCAATAATTTCTTTTTGTGCCGCAGGTACTGTTCCCGATGGGATTTCAACCCCAAGATCACCCCTGGCAACCATAATACCATCAAACGCTTCAGTTATATTTTGCAAATCTTCCAATGCTTCCCATTTTTCTATTTTTGCCATTACAGGAAGGCGTGATTTGTTATTATCCATAATTTTATGCACTTGTATAATATCGGTAGCGTTTCTAACAAAAGACAGCGCAATCCAATCTGCTTCTTGCTCAAGGGCAAGCTTAAGATCTTCTTTATCTTGATCGGTGAGCGCTGGAACTGCCAATGTAATTCCAGGAAAATTTACCCCTTTACCAATCAGCACTTCACCACCAATTATTGTTTCACATTCTAAGGAGTGTTCCGAAATAATTTTTTTGACTTCTAATTGAATTTTACCATCATTGATTAGAATTTTAGAACCGACGGTTATATTAGAAAATGAGATACTATCCGTTACACAGATTTCACCCAACCCTTTTTTGTTAGATATAATCGATGATGATCCCTCCTTTAAATGATAATCATCAGGAATATCAGTAATTCTGATTTTAGGGCCACATAAATCAGCTATTATCGCTGGATGGTTCCCCTCATTGCTATGTATAGATTTGACTAAATCGAAAAGTCGCTTTTTTGATTTAGCATCACCGTGAGACATATTGATTCGAAAAGTTCCTACGCCATTATCAACCATAGACTGCAAAGTTTCAGCATTATCGCATGATGGTCCAACCGTGGCTATAATCTTTGTATTTGTATTCATTGTTACTTATTAGTTCACAGAAAATGGAGTTGTAAATCGAAAAGGGGAAATTATCGCATTGAATTTTCTTCCATTATCATTAACCATTTCAAAATGACCATGCATTACACCAACATTTGTTGGAAGGGGGCAGTAGCTAGTGTATTCAAACGTGTCCCCACTTTTAATATAAGGTTGCTTTCCAACTACGCCGGGGCCACGTATTTCCTCCACATTTCCATTGCCATCGGTGATATTCCAGTAGCGCGAGCGCAACTGAATCGTTTCATTGGAATTGTTGGTGATTTCTATATGATAAGAAAAGAAAAAGAGCGGTTTTGATAAATCTGAACGCGAAGGTAAATAATTAGGAGATACTTCAATGTTTATAAATCTGGTATTAGTTTTAATCATTTCGGTAGATAAAATTACGATTTTTTAGAATGTATTAATAGTTGATAATTCAGCTTCCCTGCACACCTTTTTTAATTTCTTCACTAAGAGCTAATACAGCCTTTACATAATTATCTGCGTGATTATAAGCATAAATTGATTTATAAATCTCTTTATCATTTGTTTGAGATTTCGGGTACCCGTTTTTGATTAAATAATTCGATATACTAGCAATTACATCTTCCCAATCATATGGTTTGCGCTTACCATCATTATTGCCATCCACTGCATAAGAAATAAAACTAGATGGAATAAATTGACCATATCCAAATGCCCCAGCGTACGATCCTTTAATTGAATGGGGTGGAATATTATCTTCATAGCAGAGCACTAAAAAATCAACAAGTTCTTTTTTTGCCCATTTTGAACGCTTTGGCATTTTGAGTATTTGGGTATAAAGCGCACTAAAGACAGAATATTTACCCTTATTTAGTCCATAATTACTTTCTATACCAATAATACTAAGAACAATAAAAGGGTCCACCGCTGCTTTGTTAAGTATATGTTCATTATTTTTATAAAATTTTACACCAGCACCAACCCTTTTTTCAGTTACAAAAATTTTTTTGTATACTTCCCAAGATTTCTTTTCATACGGACGAGCAAAAAAATCCGGGATTTTATTATGGACTACAATGTGTTTTTTATCGAACGCTTGTTGAAGATATTTATCAGAAAGCCCTTTTTTGATGGCTTGATCATATATGGAATCCAATACCGGGTCTTCATATAAAAACAGGAAAGGGAGAATTAATATATTTATTAGCATATTTTATTTGAAATAATAGTAAAAGTTAGGTTTGCAATTACTATTATTCATTTTCTTTCTTATAAATTTCTATCTTTGGATTATTTGCATAAGCACCATGGGCCTCACTTGGAAGTAGCGCCGCAAGTCTACACATAACATCATCTCCAATTTTAACTAATTCATCTTCACGCTCTTCTTTATTTTTAGGTAGTTTATATGGGCCAAATGATTTACCAATATTAATTGTAATTTTTGGCCTCACACCTTTAAATAAATAATACCACAAACTTTTATCTAAACCATATACACCAATTGGTATTATTGGCGCACTAGCAGAAGCGGATAAGTATACCACGCCTGATTTAGGTTGCCTTAATTTATCGTGTTCTGTATCCCCTTCAGGAAAAATCCCCAATATATCATTTTCTCTTAGTACTTTTTTTGACATTTTAATTGTCGATGGATTGAGTTTAGACCTATTTGTTGGTATAAACCCATATATCCAAAGAGCCAAATATTCGATAAACGAGAAATCTGTATCACTTGCAGCTAAAAAGCTAATCGGTTTTTGAATGGCATAAATCACAAAGGGAGGGTCAAAAATATTAAAATGATTTGCCGCCAGGATATATGGGCCTTTTTCCGGAAGATTATGCTTACCAGATATTGACGTTTTGGTAAAAATGCTTCCAAGAAACAGGGCAAAATAGTGTACACAGTAACGAACCCAATAGGGACGCGGTTTAAATTGATCTAGTTTTTCTGTAGATGTCAAGATGGGAATCGGTTCAAAATAAAAGCAACGCACGCACTTAATTTTTTGGCAAATGGAATATGAATAAACTCATTCGGCCCATGTGCATTTGAATTGGGCCCGAGAACCCCAGTTATTACAAATTGAGCGCTTGGAAATTGATCACCAAGCATTGCCATGAAGGGTATTGTACCGCCTTCACCCATTGCCATAGCAGGTTTGTTATAAAATGCCTGAGAGGCTTCTTCTATGGCATTTTCAAGCCAGCTTGAAAGCTTTGGGGCACTCCATCCATTGGCAGGTTCATCCCAATCAATTGATATGGTAGCATTATTTGGAGGATCAGCGCTAAGAGCTTTAGTCACTGCATTCATGGCTAATGTGCTATCAATGGTTGGTGGCAAACGAAACGATAATTTAAGCTCTGTAAATGGACGCAAAACATTTCCACCATCTTTGATCGAAGGAATACCCCCAGCTCCAACAATAGATAAAGTAGGTTTCCAGGTGCGCCCAATCAGGCTTTTTACGCTATTGGTGACCATTGGAGATGTTTCATTATGCCAAGGGAAGGATTCCATATTCCCATTAAGGGCCTCAACCATTTTTTCAGCCTCTAGCATCCGATGTTCGGGAACTTTGCAATTTAGTTCTGATAGTTTAATTTCACCGGATATTTCATTTTCCAATCTTGAAATTAGTTGGCGGATTAATCGAAATGATGAAGGAACAACACCGCTAGCACTTCCTGAGTGCACACCTTCATTTAATACCTCTACTTTGAGATTACATGAAATCATTCCGCGAAGCGATACGGTTGTCCAAAACTGATCATAGTTTCCGGCGCCAGAATCTAGACAAACAACCAAATCAACATCGCCTATAATTGAACTACAGCTCTCCATATAGTAAGGAAGATCTGGTGAGCCGCTTTCTTCACAAAATTCAATCAATACAACTATTCTTGGGAGTTTGACGCCTTGGTCCTTCAATGCTTGAATTGATCCTATGGATGCAAATAAAGCATACCCATCATCCGCGCCTCCGCGCCCATAAAGCTTTTCATTTTCAAGGACAGGGGTCCAGGGCCCCAACCCATCTCTCCAGCCTTCCATTTCTGGTTGTTTATCTAAATGGCCATACATTAACACATTACCATCTCTTTCTCCTGGAATTTCAATTAAGATCAAAGGTGTTCTACTATCCGCTTTTTCAATGTGAACAGTACTGTTTGATGGCTTATGCTTATCAATCCATTTTTGCGCTAAGCGCAATACAGAGTTCATGTGTCCATTTTCTTCCCAATTGGGGTCAAAGGCAGGAGACTTGTTCGGTATCTTAATGTAATCAGTAAGAGTTGGTATGATTTCAGAGTCCCAGAAATCGCCAATATCTTTCTGTAATTTATCGATATTCATAGTTGATTATTATAAGTTGATGGGGCTAATTAAATAATAGCCCAGCAAAAAAGCACATTGCTCTAGAACGGCAAATCCTCATCATCAGCTTTATTTTCGCTACTTGCTTGTGAATCATTAGCGTTGTTTGTTGATTGATTATTTTCAGAATCCATCTTCCTTCCAAGCATGGTAAACATTTCACATACGACCTCGGTTGTATAGCGCTTTATCCCATCTTTGTCTTCCCAATTTCTTGTTTGCAGCTTACCCTCAGTAAACACTAATTGGCCCTTTTTTAATAAGTCACCTGCCATCTCAGCAGATTTACCAAACATTACACATCGATGCCATTCTGTTTTATCTTGAATATCTCCGTTTGCATCTCTCCATGATTCATTTGTCGCTAGATTGAAATTAGCTACGGCCGCACCTGATGGCGTGAACCGTGTTTCTGGGTCGCCACCCAAATGTCCAACTAGCACCACTTTATTTACACTACCTTTTTGCATATAGTTCTCCTGATTTAATTTAGTATATACGCGTGTAATAAATACTACATACCAATGTTAATCCAAGTCAATAACTTTTGATGTTATTATTCAATTTAAAATCACCAAATACCTGGAATTAATTTTTTCCTGCTTTTTGGGTAATCACTAAAATTTTCTTTATACCATTGATGATTAGAGCGGGCTCTTGGGGCAAGGTTTGCGATCACCCATAAAGCGAATGAAAGACCTGCGAGAGACCAAGTGGCTATTGCCCATCCTAACCACTCTAATATTTCTCCAAAATAGTTTGGACATGACACCCATTCAAACAACCCACCGCGAGGAATTTTATAGTCTTTATCTCCATGGTTTCTAAGCTCAAACAATCTATTATCCGAAGAAATATTGATTCCCATTCCAATGATATAGAGCACCAAACCAGTAATAAATTGTGGGCTATACAACCAGCTAATAGGGTAGGGGTAATGTAAGCTGAATATCCATTCGGCATTAATCCATGAATTGACCCCATTAAATAAAAGAGCAAATAGGGCGATGCTGATCGGCATACTTTTTCCTTTTATTCGGGCCCTAAAAGGCCAAATTATAGTCCTATGTATATAGTGAGCTATCCAAATAACATAAAAAATGACCCCAATAGGGTCTATGTAATTCCATTGAGAAACGGCAATTCCAAAAAAAACAGTTATTACAATAATTGAAGGTGATTCCATAATAATCCAACCAGAGCGGGCAGGAATTTTAGCTCCCCATCCTGGTCGCTCATGGCGCCCATAAGGCGCCCGAACAAACATCAATAATATAAATGCACAACAGGCCAATGCTGACCAGATCCAAATTGTTAGTTCATACTGCCATTGATCAATTAACATGATTATTCATCCAATCGACTGTGTCTTTTAATGTTTCTTCGAGCGGCCTTGGTTGATAATTAAGTTTGTTTTGTGCTTGATCTAGGGACACTTTTTTTGCCTGAACAGCAAGCGCATGCAAGCTTCCTTTGCTAAAGGATGGCCGTTTGCCGCTCAGTTTTGCACTAAGATAGGCGAATGGTAAAAAACAATATGCTACCCAGAATGGTAGTGTAATCCACCTAGTGTTTTTGCCAATTATACCAGAGATTATACCAGCTAATTCTTCGAAGGAAGCCCACCTGCCAGGTAGAATATAGCTTTGACCATAATGACCCACATCTACGCTCTTGATTGCAGCATCGCATACATCTCTTACATCTACCCAATTGAATCCAGCATTAATTGTAAATAACATTTTTTGATTCATGATATTCAACACAACCTGTCCCATTCTGCTTGGTTTATAGTCATATGGCCCTATAATACCGGTAGGGTTAATAATGATGGTTTTCAAACCCTCATTATAAGCCTTTTTTACTACAAGCTCTGCGCTTGCTTTGGTGCGATCATATGGCGCAGAATTTACCCCACTTACCAAAGGCCTATCCTCAGTTAAAATTTCAAATAATGGTTTTTGTTCAAAGGCATGAATACTAGAAAAATGAATAAAACGATCAATATTGGCTTTGAGCGCTGCTCTGCACATTGCTTTTGTCCCATCAATGTTTATTTTTTCCATTAATTCTATATCAATATTTTCAACAGCAACATTTGCGGCAACATGAAAAACAGCATAGCATCCCTGCATTTGTTGAGCTAAAAAATTAGAATCCAATAGGTCTCCATTAACCAATTCCACATCTAACCCCTCAAGCCCACGAATATCTTTATGGACTAAACAACGCACGCGCCAACCTTGCTTGAGCAACTTGCGCACTAGATTAGAACCAACATGTCCCGACCCGCCAGTTATGAATGCTTTTTTCATCAAAATTATTAATTAATAATTATTAAATGATTGTATGTTTGGTGTAATCATATAGTATTAAAATTATAATGTATTCTGCCAACAACTAAGAAAATTATTCATTGATATTAATACAAATTAACGGGATGCATTGTGCCGCTTGCGTAGAAACAATTCAACAGGCCATAAGCGATGTGAACAATGCAGCTGAAATCAAGATCGATCTCGATTCCGGCATTGCTCAGGTTGGTGGAAATCCTGATATTGACTTGATTATATCTGCAATTGAAATGAGCGGATATTCCGCAAGCAAAATCGATCAAGCAAAATCGATCAACCAGATTGATAAAAAAGACAACGCATGGCGAGCGCTTATACCGTTGTTTATTATATTAAGTTATATTTTTATTGGCTCTATATTATTAAACAGGGTATCGTTGAATTTGTCAAATTTCATGATGGGGTATATGGGGCTATTTTTTATAGTATTTAGTCTATTTAAATTCATTGATTATCGCAATTTCCCATCTGCATTTTCAAAGTATGATCCCCTTGCACGTAATCTACCAATATACGGGTGGGCCTATCCTTTTTTTGAGTTATGTTTAGGAATTAATTTTCTTTTACAGCAATACGTATTGTTATCATTGGTTTTAACTGTGCTATTGTTAGGCATCACAACCTATGGAGTTTTAATAAAATTAAGAGACAAACAACCCGCAGAATGTGCATGCATTGGTACCGCACTCAAGCTACCATTAACCAAGGCAACTTTGATTGAAAATTTCATAATGATCGCTATGGCTGGTTGGATGCTTGTCACGATTTTGAATTAGCATCAAAATTATTCATTTTTTTTTATTATTTTTTCTAGTCAATTTTTACCAACAAAGCGGTTACCTTGTCGATAAATACCCATATTAAGGGGTAATAAACGCTATATAAATTTTTTAAAAAAAAAGCTGTACAATATTAAAAAAAACTATTAGGTTCTGAAGTAGAGGTAAGTGTGATATCAATACGTCTAGCGTATTTGGTACATATTTCTCACCTACCTCAGGAGAATTTTTTTTTAAAATAAAGTAACAGTTAAGTGGAGTAAAATAATGAAAAAACTCACAATCTTGTTCTTAGCTACTATTTTTTCAGCAGGTCTGTTTGCGCAGAACTTGACTGGAAAACTTAGTGGTACCGTTACGTCTGATGGCCAACCTTTGGTTGGAGCAAACGTTGTTCTTCAGGGAACATCTAGTGGTGCCGCAACTGGCGAAGACGGAACGTATTACATATTTGACGTCCAACCTGGTATTTATACGATGCAGGTGAACTACATTGGTTATCAAACCCAAGTAGTTTCAAATGTTCGTGTTACCATTGGTCTAACAACACTTCAAAACTTTGAGCTTGCAGTTGCTGCAGTGGAAGGAGAAACTGTTGAAGTTACAGCAGAGAAACCTTTGATTGAGATTACCGCAACAAATGTTCAAAGAACAATGGACTCAGAAGCAGTGGATAACTATGCTGTCAGAAATGTGACCTCAATGGTTGCAAGTCAAGCTGGTGTGGTTCAAATGCATGACGGATTGCACGTACGTGGTAGCCGTTCTGAAGAAATTGGTTATACTCTTGAAGGTGCTTCTATGAGCGGTGCTGGAGGAAAAGTTGTATCTAATGCAATTCCAGAAGCGCTAGAAGCGATCGCGGTTCAAACTGGTGGTTTTGATGCCAGTGTAGGACGCGCCAATGCAGGTATGGTTCAGCAGTCATTAAAAACCGGTGGAAGCAAGTTTGCTGCCTCTGTGCTTATTGAAGGCATGAATGGTGATGCTGCTAATAAACCATGGGAAGTAACAGGCGATCAAGATATGACCTTTACTGTACAAGGTCCAATCGGTGATAAAATTCGTTATTTTGGTGCACTCAGAATGACATCCACTGATAACTATAAGAATCAAAGTAGATGGTTTACCCCTTTCACAATTGCGGGCGGAGCACCAATTGCAGATAAAATTGGTGGATTAACAGCATCTCATGATTATGTAGTTTTAGATCATACAAATGGCAACTATGCCTTTAAAGATGGTGCTAATCATGATGGTGTTTATGATCCAACTGCTGACGCAGGTGACGTGATGTCTGGGCAGAATGATTACTATGCTTTTGATAATACTTCGAAAGACATGTCTTTTAATGGTACCCTTCAATATGACCTGAACCCATTGGTTCTTCGTTTGGCTGGTACATTTACAACAGATACCTATCAAAGCGCTGGTCTTCCTATTCAGAGTATGTTTAATACTCGTAGACATGAGACCACAACGCGTAACCACCTTATTAATTTAAAAGCAACCTACTTCTTAAGCACGAATACCTATGTTCGTACTAACTTTAGAATGATGGGTCGTTTTTATGAGACCTATGATAAAGGGTTCAAAGAAAAAGGAAAGGTTACTACTGCTGATGGTAGGGTCGCTGATTTTTCATTAGGTGAAAATAGCGAACTTAAAGATTGGCTAGCATGGGGTGACCGTGATGCGGTTGCTGCTGTGGACTCTAACTGGGCAAACCACTTTGGTACTCCTGGTTCAGATTCATTTGCTAGTGGCTATCGCTATGTCGAGCCATCTAATTATAACATTAATGGTTTCCGCTTCCAGCGTGACGGTGCTCGTCGCGGTGGTTACAGCAAAGGCCGTGATGGTTACTTTGGTTTCGATGCTGAATTTGTGACACAGATGGGTGAGCATGAAATTAAAGTTGGTGGTGATTACATGAATTATTCCTATCAGCGTTATAGCTACAGTGGAATTAATTCATTGAATTCTAAGATCGGTCTAGACTCCACGCTTTATGATGCTGTGGTTGCGCAATCTCAAAGAGCGTATACTGAAGTAACGGAAGCGCGTCTTTCTTATTTTATTGGATATGACCCACTAGGCAATGCCTGGGATGCAAATCCAACAAAAAATGAATATGATAAGCCTCGTAACCCTTGGAACTTCTCTATGTATGTAAATGACAAGTTCGAAGCTGGTGACTTGATTGTGAATGCTGGATTACGCTACGAAGCAATCAACCAGGCAAATCTTGATCTGAAGGATTTTGATAATCCGCCAATCGATCGTAATTATGAAATTGTGGATCCATTTCATCCTCAGTACGGATATAAAGAAATGCCAACCCAAACCTATATCTTACCAAGACTTGGTTTAGGTTTCCCAATTTCCGATCAGGCAACATTCCATTTGAACTATGGAAAATATGTTCAAATGGCTCCAATGAATCGTCTCTATCGTAGTCGTGCAAGCGGCTGGTCATCATGGGGTCTATTACCAACCAGAGAAACAAAGTTTGAAGTTGGTTATGGTACTCTAATCGGTGATGTTGCGTCTATTGACCTTACAGTGTTCACTCGTAACCCTGAAGATCAAGTCAGTCGCGATGTATATCAACCACTTGGAGAAAATATCTACGGTGCTAGAGACATGACCGTTTATACAAATACTGACTTTTCAAATGTAATTGGTGTTGAGGTTGACTTTAAGACAGCCCGCGTAAATAACTTCCAGTTATTCGCCAACTACGTTTTCCAAGATGTTCGTGGATTGAACTCTTACCCAACATTAGGTACAATTGGTTGGGGTAAGTCAACGATGATTAACGCAACCCGTTATGACCAACGCCACCAGGCAAGCGCTGTTCTAGACTTTAGAACTGGTCGCACTGGTAACGTGATAACAGATAACCTAGGTATGAATATGATCGCTTCTTATAATAGCGGTCACCCTTATACATTATCTGATGGTTCAATGGGTCAGCGTGACGCAGGTGAAGGTGCATTACTTTCAGATAATGACCCACGTAACCGTGCTCCTGTTGAAGCGATTAACTCATCAACCACACCATCTTACTTCAATTTAGATCTTGGACTGGAAAAAACATTCGCAGTTCCTGGTGTAGCAAATGTGAAGGTTTATGCAACCATTACAAATCTGCTTAATACCAAGCATATCATCAACGTGTATAACCGTACCGGTGACGCATATGATGATGGTTTCTTGAATGATCCAGATCTAAGCTCATTAATTATTGAGGGGCGTGGACCTGAGTATGTAGAAATGTACAGGAAAGTTAACCTAGCAAATCGTAACCACTGGTTGAATGACCACGGTTTCGATCTGTTTGGTGTTCCTCGCGAATTTAAAACAGGTATCCAAGTCTCCTTCTAGGGCGGCTGATGATGCTAAGAAAAAAAGTGGAGAGTTTTATGAACTTAAAAAAATCGATCACTTGGGCAATCACCGGCTTGTTTATCTTTGCCTCAGCGCTTAGCGCAGAGGAAATCAAGGGAGACAAGACTGCAGGAAAGACCGATGCTAGACGACTGCTAGCTAAGTCTGGAATGGGGGATGATGGCCCATCTATTACATTTTTTAATATTAACAGTTGGAAAATCCAAATGGAACACCAAGGATTCTTCCAGTGGAATGGTACTTCTCACGGCTCTGCCGGTAACTACCCAAAGGGTATGGGAAGTGTTATTTTTGCTGAAGGTATCCTCTGGGGTGTGAAAGCCACCGATAAGTACGGTGTGGATGCTACCACTGGTGAAATCTTAACCGATGGATCTGGTGCTGGTACGCCTCGTATTCGTGTGAATGGTTCCATGTATAATACTGGTCTAAAAGCTGGTAAAGTACTACGTGATGCTAATGGTAGAATCAAGGCTAAAGATTATTCTGAGAACTACCGAGATCAGCAGATCTGGAGAGTTCGCAAGGACTGGTACACTGGTGACCTAACTGTAGATGCTTCCATTCTTCGTGACATTAGCGTAGCTGATGTTACCGAAGCAATGATTACAGCTGATAAAGCACAATATGAACATGACTGGAACGAGTGGCCAGCAGATGAAGGTGCACCATACGATGACGTAGATGGTGATGGCGCCTATACTCCTGGTACTTGGAGCGCTGAGAACAACGCATGGGTTGGTGATATACCTGGTATTCCTGGTTCTGACCAAACCGTTTGGACTGTTGCGAACGACCTACCTGATGAATATGCTGAAGGTGGTGTTGTAAGTGTGTCTGAAGGTGGTTGGGGTTCTCCTCCTGTTGGTTTTGAAA